>JAAHGS010000003.1:0-156614 GCA_010692645.1 Symploca sp. SIO2E9 | reverse complement strand
ACGAGCCCTTAGAAGTGTATCGTCTGTGCGATAGTACCTATGAGCGTCAACTAGGGGAACCGGTGTGGATGCCAGAAGTAGGTTTAGGTATTGGACGAGAATTAGGAGTGTGTGAGCAGTGGCAACGAGACTGGCTTTATTGGTATGATCAGCAGTCAAATCGTTACCAGATGCCAGAAGAACTAATTGAGCAGTTGCAACAACAGCTACGGCAAGAGAAGCAACTTGCCCAGCAACAGAGGCAACGCGCACAGCAAGTTGAATCGCAACTTCAGCAGGAGAAACTGCGATCGCAACAACTAGCAGATATGCTGCGTCAACTGGGAGTTGACCCAGATTCAGTATAATCTTTAATAGACACAAGAATCCTACAAATAGTCTGAATTTAAGTAATAAGTAATAAGTAATAAGTAATAAGTGACAATAAGCACATTTATTACTTATTCCTTAGTTGGAGATTGACTTGTAGGTTTGGTAATCTGCTAAGTGTTCCTTTGTGGTAAATCAAAGACAACTTCAAATTGGATATCAGAAACTCGCTGGCGTAGCAATTGGAGGTGTCCATCAGCGTCGGAGCGAGTGCGGTAGCGAGCGATGATTACCCATTGTGTGGGGGGTAGTAGACGGGCAATTGCCCAAGGTTTGAGGATATCAGAGTAGGTCATAATATTTTTATCTCCTGATGAATTAGGGAGCTAGAGCCAGCGCAGACACTTGGTAGGTATAGGCGCTGGCTTCTGAGTGATGAGACACTAGAGGAAGGGCAGGTTGACAGGTGGTTGACTATCGGCAGTCTGCCCTCTCGACTTGTCTAATCAACGCCATTATGACGTGCCAGTTTTTCTATGTCAATATGGCGCGTCATTTATGTAAGAATGAAGAAAGACAGAAGACCTCAACAGAGTGAGTCACCTATAGAAAGGCTAAGAATTGAGCGGACAAATCTATCTCAGAATGAATTTGCTGTGCGATGCGGGATTCCTCTGCGTACCTATCAGCGCTGGATTTCTGGGAAAACTGAAGCTAAGCTTACACCTCTCCAATGGAAGGCGCTGATGCAGGTTTTGCAAATCCAGTCGCTTGATGAAATACCTGATGATTTTGGCTCACTTGAGTCTTAGCACAGGATGCCCTATCCATTGCTTTTTGTGGGATGGGCGTCTCACCGGTCCAAAATATACAAGTTAAATTTGGAACAGCTTATCTGCACCTATTTTTGTACGCTATTTTTAACGTATGTGAAATTTAACGTATGTTGTTAAGGGCGTAAATATGTCTGTGCTGACAAAATGGACAACTAACCCAGGAGGAGAAATCCCTCCAGATAAGGTTATGGGAAGGGATAAGCTGATTAAACGCTTGTGGCGTATTTTGGAGCGGCAAAGCCTTGTTTTGACTGCAGAGCGACGGATGGGAAAAACTTGCATCGTTAAGAAAATGAAGGCAGAAGCTCCCGAGGGTAAGTTGCCTGTCTATCGTGACTTGGAAGGTGTAAGATCACGCTTGGAGTTTGTCGAAACCGTATTTCAGGATGTAGAACGCTATTTAAGTGGTTTCAAACGGATAGCGGAACAAACGCGCAAATTAGCCATGCAACTCGGGGGGACAGAAATTGCTGGAGTGATTAAATTACCTGATAGTGCTGCTCCTCACTGGAAAACATTGCTAACTAAGACAATAGAAGACCTGGTAAAGCATCAAGAAAGCACTATAATTTTCTTCTGGGATGAGATGCCATTAATGCTCTACAACATCAAGAACAGAGAGGGTGAAGAAGCAGCAATGGAAATCTTGGATACGTTGCGATCGCAAAGGCAAATGCATCCAGATTTAAGAATGGTATTTACTGGTTCGATTGGGCTACATAATGTCCTTTCTTCCCTTAAAAAATCAGGCTATGCTAATGCCCCTACTAATGATATGCACATAGAAGATGTGCCACCGCTCTCAATAGCTGATGCTAAAAAGTTAGCACTTTATTTACTTGAAGGAGAAGGTATACGTACTAACAACAGAGAAGCAACTGCTAGAGCGATCGCAGAGAGTGTTGATTGTATCCCCTACTTCATTCACCACATTGTTGACCAACTGTTTCATTACGGTGGTATCGTGGATGCAGCAGTTGTTAAAGATATAGTTAATAGTTATCTCAGGGATCCACAAGACCCCTGGCACTTGCGTCACTACCGAGAGCGGATTGATACTTATTATGCAAAAGATGAACGTCCTCTAGCCCTAAATCTACTAGATGTTTTGGCTTTCACTAACCAGCCACTGCCTTTTGATAAACTGTTCAATTTACTGCAGTCTCGTCTAGATAATGCTGAGCGTGAGAAGGCAAGGGATATGCTAACACTATTGCAGTGTGACCATTATATAATTCAGCAAAACGATAGTGCCTTTCGCTTTCGCTTTCCTTTGATTCAACGTTACTGGCGATTACATCGGAGTTAAGATGTATGAAAGTTTCTCGCTTCACTCCCAGTTTGATGAAGCATGAAGATTTGGAAGAAATCTTTGTGCAGCGTCATAAATTAGCTCAGCGCATTGTCGAAGGCCTACGCGAGAGTGCCTTAACCACATCTAAACATTACACATTACTTATTGGAGCGCGTGGTATTGGTAAGACTCATTTAGTCTCGCTAGTGTATCATCGTATCCACAAACTGGACGAGCTGCAAGATCGCCTGTTAATTGCGTGGCTAAGAGAGGAAGAATGGGGCGTTACATCATTTTTAGATTTGTTGCTCAGAATTTTTCGGGCATTGGTAGAGGAGTATGGGGATTTACCCCAATCCCCTAGTAAAAATGGGCAAGATAAATTATCCGAGCAGGTTGAATCGCTTTACCAATTGTCACCAGATAGAGCTGAATTGGCAGCAACTCAATTACTGAAACAGGTAATAGGAAATCATACTCTACTCCTGTTAGTGGAAAACTTGGATGAGATATTTGCAGGGTTGGGTGATGAGGGACAAAAACAACTGCGTGCCTTTCTGCAAGAGAGTAGCAGCTGCACAATTCTGGCGACATCGCAGAGTTTATTTAACGGTGTCAAGTTGCAGACTTCACCTTTTTACGGTTTCTTCAGTATCCGCCATCTAAAGGATTTAACGCCAGAGGATGCCACACAACTGTTAGCCAATATTGCCAGATTAAAAGGCGATCGCGAATTAGAGTCTTTTATCCTTACTGTAACAGGACGCGATCGCATTCAAGCTATCCATTACCTTGCTGGTGGCAACCATCGAGTTTACATCATTTTGTCGGAATTCCTTACCCACAAATCCCTAGATGAACTAGTAGAACCGTTCATGCAGATGGTTGATGACTTGACACCCTATTATCAGGCAAGGATGAATTATTTATCGCCCCAGCAACGAAAGATTATTGAGTTTCTGTGCGATTGCCACCATCCTGTACCTGTAAAAGAGATTGCTCAACGCTGTTTTATCAGCCATCAGACAGCATCAAGTCAACTTAAGGATTTACGAGACAAGGGTTATGTGACTTCCCAAGCAATTGGACGCCAATCCTATTATGAACCCTGTGAGGTATTGATGCGTTTTTGCCTGGAGGTTAAGAAGCAACGAGGTGAACAAATAAGTTTATTTGTAGATTTTCTGCGCATGTGGTATCCCCCCACAGAGTTACAACAGAAATTAGAGCGAATTCCAGCTAATGCTAAGCTCGATAGTGAATATCTACTCAAAGCGCTACAGAAGGCTAAAGATAATCCTGAAAATCAGAGGATTGTAAAAGCAAGGGAAAGTTATGAGCTTCATGTTGAGCAAAAAGACTATATCAAGGCTTTAGAATCAGCACAGGAATTGGTAGCAATTCGTGGTTATTCTCAGGATTGGTTAGATTTAGGAACTTGTCTAAGAAAGCTTGGAATTCAAGATAAAACCCTAGTCTCTGATGATGATGGATCAACTGAGCTTAAGTCGAAGGATGTACTGCTTAAATCTTTGGAGTCTTATGATAAAGTAATTAAACTTGACCCCAATGATGCTAAGGCTTGGGCTGAACGAGGCGTCTCACTACAACTTATCGAACGCTACGAGGAAGCTATAGTCTCCTACAATAAAGCAATCGAGCTTGACCCCAATTATGCCCTAGCTTGGGCATGTCGAGGCTTCTCACTAGAGAGTCTAAAATGCTATGAAGATGCCTTGGATTCCTACAATAAGGTAGTTAAACTTGGCTTCAACAATGACTGGGTTTGGGTGAACCGAGGCTTCTCACTACAATGCCTCCAACGTTTCGAGGAAGCCATAGTCTCTTATGATAAAGCAATTAAAATTGACCCCAATAATGCCACGGCTTGGGCTTACCGAGGTAACATTCTAGGCATTCTCAAGCGCTACAAAGATGCCTTGGATGCCTACAATAAGGTAATTAAACTTGACTCCAATAATGACTGGGTTTGGGTGAACCGAGGCTTCTCATTACAATGTCTCCAACGCTATGAAGATGCCATAGTATCTTACAATAAAGCAATTGAACTTGACTCCAATAATGCCCAGGTTTGGGCTTACCGAGGCTTCTCACTACAATGTCTCCAACGCTATGAAGATGCCTTGGATTCCTGCAATAAAGCAATTGAAATCAACCCCCAATGTACCCTAGCTTGGGTACAGCGAGGCTTCTCACTACAGTTTCTCCACCACTACAAAGATGCCTTGGACTCCTATGATAAAGCAATTGAAATCAACCCCAAAGATGACTGGGCTTGGTTTATGCGAGGTTGGGTTTTAGATATCCTCGGACACTACCAAGAAGCTTTAATATCCTGCAATAAAGCAATTGAACTCGGTGATCAAGATTCAAGCGTCTTCTTCAACCGCGCTATTGCAATTCTAGGACTGAATTATTGGCAGGAAGGTATTGCCGCCTTAAACGACGCACTTAATCGTCTTGAGCCTACAGAAGAAGCATCTACAGAAGACTCCAAGTTAATCTGCTCTAACCTACTCAATAGCACAAAAGATACCGAAATATGGCGATCGCGCATCAAAACCCTAATACAAGTTTACGACAAACACCAAGCCACTTCTGCATTAGGACAGGGACTAGTGCGATGCATTCCCGAATTAATGTCAGAAATGATTAGTGACAAAGCAGCACAGAAATGGTTAGAAATTTGGCAGGAACTAACCAGCAATTATCCTAAATTTCAAATTCCCCTCCGTCTTCTCAAAGCAGCCGTCAACTATCGTCAAACCAAAGGCGATAAACGAGCTTTATTTACTCTGGCGATCGAAGAGCGCAAAATACTAAAAGAAGTACTTGGAATAGAAGAATATTGACATCCTCCCAGCGCTAAAAGCGCGGGATTCCTAAGACTCACGACTTAGGTTTCTGCTTCTTGCCCCTAAAGGTTTTTCGCAACTGCCCTTTAACACCATGGTTATCAGGTCTTATGTCCGCTCCACAGACTGACACCGCAAGTCCTGCGGCCAAAATATTTTTCCCAGCATTGATGTCTCGATCAATCCCTTTTGTTCCGCACTCAGGGCAATCCCAACTACGAATATTCAAAGGCAATCTTTCCACAACGAAACCACAGTTGTTGCACCGTTTACTGCTGGGGAAAAATCTATCAATTTTGACCAGTTCTCGCCCGTACCACTGGCACTTGTACTCAAGCTGCCGGAAGAATTCGCCCCAGGCTGCATCAGATATAGCTCTAGCTAGCTTGCGGTTTTTTACCATGTTCCTCACTCCCAACTCTTCAATAGCAATTAAGCTATTTTCAAAGACTAGTCGAGTGGTTAGCTTGTGTAGAAAGTCGGTACGGGTATCTTTGATTTTGGCGTGTACTTTAGCTACTTTAACAGATGCTTTGTATCGGTTATTTGAGCCTTTGGTTTTCCGACTCAATTCCCTTTGCGCTCTACGCAGCTTTTTGTACAGCCGATCGAAATGTTTTGGGTTAGTTACTTTTTCTCCATCACTGGTGCTAATCAAGCTAGAAACACCAACATCAATACCAACCTGCTTGTTAGTTGGAGGATGGGGTGTGATAGTTGGGTCATCTACCAGTAAGGAGACAAACCAGCGTCCTGATCGGTCTAATCGAACCGTGACTGTCGAAGGTGATACCCCCTTAGGTAAAGTTCGACTCCAGCGAATGGGTAAAGGTTCTCTACTTTTGGCGAGGTACAACTGTCCATTTTTCCACTGGAAAGCGGACTTAGTGAACTCAGCCGAACCCCCATTTCGCTTTTTCTTAAACCTTGGATACTTGGCTTGTTTCCCCCAGAAATTAGTAAAGGCTTTCTGCAAATGCCTTAAGCATTGTTGCAGTGGCACACAACTAACTTCATTGAGAAAATCCAACTCTTCGTGTTTTTTCCATTGGGTTAGGAGGTTGGAGCTTTGTTTGTAATCGATTCGCTGTTGTCTTTCGTACCAAGCTTCGGTTCTCAAGCCAAGAGCTTTGTTGTAGACCAAGCGCACACAACCGAGTGTCCGTCGCAAGAGACTCTCTTGTTCGGTGGTTGGATAAAAACGGTATCGGTAAGCGCGCTGAGTCATCCCTCACATCTTATCACATTTGGTGTAAAAACTATAGTTGGAGGCGCGGCATTCGGCGAGTGCGCGTCGCCTGGGGAAACCCCAGGCGTTTATGTCGCACGCCTCGTCGCTGAAAGCGAGAGACGAATGCCGCGAAGACAGATGAAAGTGAATCTTACTTTTCATAGCTAATCATGGATAATCAGGCTTAGAACTATCGGCTTTTCCCTAATCCCTACTCCCTGCTAAGAGCTCCCTCTCCTTACCACCAGACTTATTCAGCAAACCCTAATTATGGTTATTCAAGGAAACGATATCACTTCACATTACAACCGCTCAACCAATTTGCGCCGTAACCGATCAATCGCATGACAAGCAGTAGCATAGGTAATTGAAGACCTGGGGCGATATTGACCCAACAGGAACTTGTAGCACTCGGCAACTCGATCAGGTCCTGCCACAGCAATATAAACTAAACCCACAGGCTTAGTTGGAGTACCACCACCAGGCCCAGCAATACCAGTAATACTAATTCCCCAAGTAGTACCAAGGAGTGATCTTACTCCCATTGCCATTTGCTTAGCTACTGGCTTACTCACAGCCCCAAAGTTATCCAAGTCAGAAGGTTCGACACCAAGCATCGAGACTTTGACCGAGTTGTCATAGGCAATGACACCCCCCATAAAATAATTGGAACTACCAGCAACACTGGTAACCATACTGCCAAGACCACCACCAGTGCAAGATTCAGCAACACTGACAGTTTCTGAAGCATTAGTTAACAAACCACCGAGAACAGATGCTAGGCTATCATCATTGACACCAAAGTAGTCAGCGCCGCCAATCTGCTGCAATTGTTGCGCTACTGGTTCAATCAAGTTCTCCGCTTCCACTTCTGAGGAAGCGCGGGCAGAAACTCGCAACTTTACCTCTCCCTTACTAGCATAGGGGGCTACAGTCGGATTACTTTGGTTGAAAAAGGGAGCCACTTTTGATGCTAAAGCTGACTCTCCAATTCCCCAAAACTTTAAGGTGCGACTATAAATTATGTGAGTACCCCAACCTTGACTAGTGAGATAGGGAACAGCAGTTTCTCGCCACATCTGGTGCATTTCACTAGGGACACCAGGAAAGGTAAGAATCGTTAAACCAGTGCGTGGTTGCCAGATGATTCCAGGGGCAGTTCCTCCTGGATTAGGTAAAACTTCAGCTCCCTTGGGAATTAGGGCTTGCTTGCGATTATTAGGGGTCATTTGACGCCCCCGGCGAGCAAATTTCTCGGTAATGTCTGCGACTATATCTGCTCTCTCCAGCAGTGGAGTCTCAAAAAAGTCAGCAATTGTTTCAGTAGTAAGATCATCAGGAGTCGGACCAAGACCACCAGTAAAGATTAGTATCTTAGAGCGACCGCTAGCAATTGTTAAAACATGCTTTAAACGCTCCCGATTGTCTCCTACCACCGTCTGATAGTAGTGAGGAATACCCAAAGCAGCTAACTCAAGTGCTAAAAACTGGGCATTTCTGTTAAGAATATCCCCTAGCAGTAGTTCAGTTCCAACGCAAATAATTTCAGCACTCATTGATAATTAATTCTAAATTTTTGATTATTAACCAATCTATTATTTTTCCTTGTCCATCAGTCGAGCATCACTCAAAACAAACCCTAAAATCTTCCCCCCTCTCCGCGTCTCCCCATCTCCCCCTCTCCCCCTCTCCCCATCTCCCCATCTCCCCATCTCCCCCTCTCCCCCTCTCCCCATCCCCCATCTCCCCCTCTCGAAAAGGGNTGCTTACTACTTCGGTAGGCGGGGTACTTGACCCTTTTACATGGGAATATGGGGAAGGAGTCCCATAGAGGAGACGGCTCCTCAGTCTTTAGTGCTGATGCACCTATACACGACTTTCACGTCGCACACGGATGAATTGACCTGTACGTATTGCTTCGTCTATAGCTGCAAACTGATGCTTGTGGGCTTTTAACTTAAACTCGTAGACTAGCATTGCCTCGACCTTTGAACACTGCTAAGCTAAGTATAACCAACTTACTATACAAATGTCAAACACACAAAAAAGCCCCTATAACAAAACGCGTAGAGCTGTATACAATCTCACTGTACATATAGTTTTTGTAACAAAATATCGACGCAAGGTACTCAGTGAAATCATGCTGATTAGATTGGCTGAGGTTTTTCCTTCAATCGCAAAAAACTGGGATTCAAAAGTCATTGAATTTAAGGGAGAAGCAGACCACGTACATCTATTGCTCAGTTATCCTCCTCACAAGTTATTGAGCAATATTATCGCTAATTTGAAAGCCACAGCCTCAAAAACACTGTGGCGAGAATTTGAAACTGAATTGGCTCAAACCTACTACAAAAAGAAAGTACTATGGACTGGCTCTTATTTTGTTGCTAGCTGTGGCGGCGTGACTATTGAACAGCTTAAAGTCTACGTTCAAAATCAAGATTGTCCGGATTCATCCCATCACTAAAAGTGAGGGTCTTCTCCGGACGTTAAGATAAATAGTAAAGCGATCGCCTTAAAATAGTAGAGATGCTTCTTGTTGCTTAATTCCCAAACCCTTTTTTACTGCCATAGTAAACTGTCTTAAACTCTAAGCGGTCGCTATTTGGACTATAAAGTGTATAAGTAGCCTTTCCTGATTCTCTGCTTACATTGCCTACCCCGACAACTCTTCTTTTAGGTGCAGTAATAGTTTGCACAGGTTGCTGGCGATCTAAAGTCATCACCGAACTATTTACCGAACCCCCTTGTAGCTGATATTCAAATACTTGACCCGAACGACCACAAAAGAGATGATTTGCCTGGACTCTTTGCAAGCGGTCTAGCATTTGCCAAGGTGGGGTTTCGGGGGTTAACTCATCGCTGGCGCTAACAGTGCTACCGTGAATTAACAAACAATCTAATTCAAAGAAGCCAAAATGACAGTTGCGTAACCACTGTACGGTTTCGCGAGATACCGAATCCCAAAGAAGTTTAGCAGTTTCTTTGCCAAAGCGATCGATTAATTCTGTCGGTTCTGCTGTCGAACCCAAACCGTGTAAAGCAAAGCATTGTTCTTCCCACCAGCCAAAGCATACTTGGGGTTCTAATTCTCCAGGTAAAGGATTCTGAATTCGTTTAATTACTTTTTCGCTATCTGGGTTAGCTGCTACGATATCGCCCAAAATATACAATTCTTCTACCTTAAAGCGCTGGCGGTTGATATCTGCCAATACTGCTTCGTAAGCTGCGATATTCCCTTCAATTCCGCTTAAAATTGCCCACATTGATTTTCAATCTAAATATTTAATTGACACTCCCTCGCCAGAGACGAGGGATTCTTCCTTCAACCAGCGAACTTAGTGTCTTGACTTTCATCAAGACACCATAGGCTCGTCTGTCCGGAAGCGTTGATCCAGTACTGTGACTGGAACGTTCCTGTATGCCCTACAGTACGTAGTCCTAACTTGAGGATATTCTTCGCTGCGTTCTCGTCGCGGTCTAAGACAGTCCCACAGCCACACTTATGGGTGCGAGTGCTGAGAGATTTTTTAACAGTTGTGCCGCAATTAGAACAGTTCTGGCTGGTGTAGTGAGGAGGTATAGCAACTGTTACAGTGCCAAATACTTTCCCAAAATACTCCAGCCAAGTCCTAAACTGTGTCCAGCTAGCATCAGAAATAGATTTAGCTAGCTTGTGATTTTTAACCATGTTTGCCACCTTCAAGTCTTCGTAGGCCACCAAGTCGTTAGACCGGACTACGCACAATGCACTCTTAACCGCAAAGTCTTTACGCTGCCTACTTACCTTAAGGTGCTTTTTTGCAAGCTTTTGCTTGGCTTTGTTGTAGTTACTCGAGTGAGTAGAGTTCTTCTTGAACTTTCGACAGACTCGTCTTTGCAGGCGCTTAAGCGCCTTTTGAGACTTTCTCAGATACTTGGGATTATCAATCTTGTTGCCATCTGAGTCTGTATAGAAAGCAGAAATGCCTACATCAAGTCCTACAGTTTTACCTGTGGGTTTTTTTTCTTCACTCCGGTCATAGTCGATGCAGAACTGAGCATAAAACCCATCAGCTCTGCGTACTACTCTAACTCGTTTGATTTGCTCTAATTGGTAGTAGTTCAAGTCTCGACTACCGTACAGCTTAAACCCACCAGCTTTAAAGCCATCAGTGAAGGTTATTCTGTCTCTATTTTCAGAGAGTTTCCATCCCGTCACTTTGTACTCAACAGAACCGTGGTTAGGTCTATTTTTCTTGTACTTGGGGTACCCCTTCTTCCCTGGTATCTGTTTTTTGCAGTTATCAAAAAATCTAGAGATAGCTGCCCAAGTACGTTCTGCCATGGCTTGACGGGCTTGAGAGTTAAGCTTTTTAGCCCAAGGAAACTCAGCATCTTTAGCCAGTCGAGTGACGTACTTATATAAGTCATTGCGGCTTTTGGCGTTACCATCTTCCCAAAAGCGAAGACAAGAGTTGCGAATAAACAAACCAGTACGAATGGCTTCGTTTAACCTTTCATACTGATGTTGACTACCTTTTAACTTGGCTTCGTAGACTATCATTTATCACCAATACGTCATGACAAAATAATAGCATAAATGCTCTTCACGCTCCGATTCATCCCGTCGCTAAAAGCGAGGGCATTCTTGCCGGATTAGGTAATTTAATTTACCTCTCACACACATGAGTCGGATCGTCCGCTTTTTCGGCAAATTCTAAACCCCTAGCCAAACGCCAAGCAAAAATTGGCGGTAAACCAGCATCTAAAATGGCAGCGCAGGTTGTTTGATAGTCATACTCTACTTCCCGCAAGCTTACTGCTTGTGTATCCGTGTCATAGATAACATAGGTAGCATTTGGACGACCATGACGGGGTTCGCCTACCGAACCGACATTGATAATTCGCTTTACAGGAGTATTAAAACTAATAGTAGGTTGTTCGTTTCTACTGGGTTGACAGACTTTAACCTGTAATTGTCCAGAATCTAGGGTGCGGACATAGGGAACGTGGGTATGTCCGCAAAATAATATATCTGCATCGCTGGAGAGAACTCTTTCTAAAGCAGTAAAAGCATCCATTTCGGGTAACAAATACTCGTGGTTGCTATTAGGACTACCATGTACGAAACAGAGATTATCTTCTTTATAGGTATGGGGTAGTTGTGCCAAATATTCCCGAACTTCGGGGTGTACCTCTTTATTTGTCCATTCGTGGGCGATTTTACCTCTTTTTTCCGCCAACAGGGAAGGATAACTACATTCACAGGCGTTCAATCCTTCTACAATATCTTCATCCCAACAACCTTGTACAGTGGGAATATCTAAAGAACGAATTTGTTCGACTACCGCATTGGGATAGGGTCCATAACCTACTAGATCGCCGAGACAATAAATCTTTTCGGCTTTTTGTAGTTCAATATCCAGTAAAACGGCATCTAAAGCTGCATAATTACCATGAATACAGGACATTACTGCTATTTTCATACTACTTCCACCTCTGGTTCGGTTGCTAAAGTTTCTTTTAATTGTTGTTGGTAATAATTAATTGCCGATTCGGGAACACAACAATCTCGGACGGTTTGGGCAATTTCAACTTTGTCTAAGTTACTACCCACTATTTCAAAACCACTCTTGCGGTCTGGTTTACCATTTAACCAACGAGGCAAATTTAAGGGTTTAAATTTTAATTCTAACTCCCCAGATCTAAAGTCACCATAATAAATTTGTCCGTCCACTAAATCGAAGATTCCCTTTGCCCGAATCACTTCACCATAAGCACCTTGGGTAAGTTCCAGCCAAAAAGTAGCTAGGCTATCAAAATCTAAGATTTCCCCCGTCAAAACTCCCCGATGAATCTGTAAGGCTGTAGTTGGCTTAGTGATGCCATCTCCTGGAATAATTTCATCCGCCCAAGTCTTTAATTGTGTACTATCTGTATCCTCTGGAATTATGGCTACTCGATGGGAGTTAAAAGTTTGCAGTAAAGGTTCAATTCCTGCTAAATCCAAATACCAGGGAATCTCCAGATAAGTAATGGTTTTGTTTAATTCCGCTTCTTCCCCCGTCCAATAAAGCTTTAGTTGAGGGTATTCACTTTGCAGATATATGGCATCAATGGGTAGAGAATCGGTTTGGGGACTGAAATAACCTACAGGTTTATTGGTTTGGGCTATTTGTTGGCTAATCCAGTGGGTTTTACCCGCACCTGGAGGACTGACTACGGCAATAATCATTGTATCTTTCTAACTTCAACGAAGGCAGGAGGCAAGAGAGTGAGCAAGGGTTTAAATCCCCCACTTCTTTAAGTCGCTTGTATTTGGTTGGGGGCCAAT
This sequence comes from Symploca sp. SIO2E9, assembly GCA_010692645.1. Taxonomy (GTDB): domain Bacteria; phylum Cyanobacteriota; class Cyanobacteriia; order Cyanobacteriales; family Coleofasciculaceae; genus SIO3C6. The sequence continues at coordinate 143,752 of JAAHGS010000003.1, read as the reverse complement.
CCCCATCCAAATACTCCCTCGGGCCCTGGAGGCTCCTTCAACTGTCAATTGGTTTTCCCGCACCATAAGGCGTAAGGATGCGGTGCGACGGAGGCGACGAGGACGATGGAATAAAGATAGATGTTGATTAGGAGAAGTCATAAAGCCTAGTTATAAGCTCGCCAATTAAAATAATAATGATTATTATATAGTAATAGAGATAATCATTATCATTATTTTTGGCGAGTGAAGCTACCCAATTATATAGACCTAGCGATTGTTGGTGCAGGAGTTCAGGCTCTTACTTTAACCACCCATCTGTTACAAAAAAGCGCGAAGCACTATCATAAATTTCTAGTTTTCGATCCCAGTCGGACTTGGCTGAGTCAATGGCAGCAACAATTTGCAGCACAACAAATTCCCTATCTGCGATCGCCTGCTGTTCATCATCCCGATCCCAACCCCCATCAATTAAGAACCTTTGCCGAACATAGATATAACGAGTTATTTCCTCCTTATGATAGACCAGGAACAAAGCTATTTAATGATTTCTGCGATCAAGTAATTCATCGCTGGAAGTTAACAGATAAGGTTTATCCAGCTAAAGTAATTAAGATTTTACCGATTGAACATGTTTCTCGCTCTCGATTTCAATTAGTTTTAAATACGGAAGAAACTATTATTGCACGTAGAGTGGTACTAGCTACGGGAAGTGGTAAAGTGCAGCTTCCCAATTGGGTAGAAAAAATTACCTCAAATTACCCCTCAGATAGATTATGTCATTCTCAACAGGTAAATTTAAACCAACTTAAGTTAACGGGAGAAAAGATTTTAATCGTTGGTGGTGGTTTAACTAGCGGACATTTAGCCAAAGGTGCAATAAATTTGGGTGCAACTGTAACCCTAATGACTAGAAAACAGTTACAGTCAAAAATCTTTGATGCCGATCCTGGTTGGTTAGGACCAAAATATCTCAAAGACTTTCACGCCGAAACCGATTGGTCTGCCCGTTACCAGCAAATACAGCAAGCCCGTAATGGTGGTTCGATAACTCCCGAAATGATGCTGCAATTAAGAAAAGCATCTCATCAAGGTAGGGTGAGGATCGATGAAAGCTGTCAAGTCAGCGACGCACAGTGGCAAGAAAATCTCTGGCAGGTTCATTGTCACGATGGAAGCAAACATCAATTTAACCGTATTTGGTTAGCTACTGGTACGAGATTTAATGCCAAAGAGCATCCTTTGTTACAAGACGTACTTGAGGCTTATCCCACAGAAATAGTTAACGGTTTACCCATACTAGACAAACATTTACGTCTGCCCAAGTCCAACTTGTTTATCATGGGGGGTTTGGTTGCTTTGCAAATTGGTCCTGTTGCCAGAAATATTGGCGGTGGGAAAATGGCGTGTCAACGTATCGTGCCAGCAATTGTTAAACCCAGTTTGGCGATTGGGTGATTTTTTAGCAAGTCCTGCAAGAAGCCCCACGTCTGTACCCAGAGGGTCAGCATCGTTTCTTTGATTGGCTAACCCTGAATCGTGACGTGGAAAGCTGCTTACAAAGCCAGTTTGGGCTTTATTTGGACTTGATTTTTGTCTAAGTCCCGTTAAAAAGTATTTGTAGCAAGCATTTAGAAATTACCATTCAGGAGTCAGACTCCGGTAATCATATTGAGCTGCACCAGGGTGACAACTAACACAGGTAGCGGGTCTAACAGTTTCAGGAAATTCAACTTGTGGATGTAGCGCTTTAAAATAGCGGGATTGCGTCAGGCGATAGGGAGTTGCTTCCTTTTCTTTGAGGGGACGAGAGAATTGGCGAATGTAACCCCACATCGCTAGCAAAGACGGACGAAGAATTGGATCGACGCGCTTACCATAGTGTTCATTTAAATCTAAAAGTAGTTCGCGCCAAGTTGCTGTGGGCATTACCTCTGGTGGTAGGGGAATGTGACAGCTGCCGCAGTTTTCTAAGTAAAGTTGTTGTCCTAGTCGATAGCCCTCCGGAACGATGTCAACTGTACCCTTTACGGCGACTTGAGCTTGAGCTCTGAGATCTGGCTTACCATTAGACCAAAGTGCTAACTCCATGCCCCATCCCAGACATAGGCTCGTCAATATTAACAGCAGCAAAACAATTACAGGCGATTTCTGGCGGCGTCTGCTGGGAAGTAATGGTCTTTGCTGTCGAATTCTTGAGTTCACGCGCTTTAACATAAATCTTTGATTTAGTTTAGGTAGTTCACCCAAATCAATCTAAGGAATTGGTACGGAGTGTAGCAGCCGTTCAACAATTGTCTTAGCTCTACGCCCTCCTGTGGGAATTAGACGATGAGAAAGTACGTGAGGTGCCAGGAACTTGATATCATCAGGAAGAGCATAGTCTCGACCATCAATGAAGGCTAGTGCCTTAGTCGTTCGCTGTAGGGCAACACTACCGCGAGGGCTAACCCCCAAAGTTACGTCTTCGGCTTCGCGGGAAGCTCTTACCAAGTCAATGATATACTCTTGCAAGGAATTCTCTACTTTTACCTGAGAGCAAAGACGCTGTAACTCTAAAACCTCTTGAGTGGAAATGCAGGGCTTTAGCTCCGAAATGATCATGCCCTCCTGATGCCGCTTCAGCATTTGGAGTTCTTCTTCTCGGGTAGGATAGCCCAAGCTTAAAGATAGGGTAAAGCGGTCCATTTGTGCCTCAGGTAAGGGAAAAGTACCTTGATATTCAATTGGATTTTGAGTAGCAATCACAAAAAAAGGTTGGGGTACGCTGCGAGACAAGCCATCAACTGTGATTTGTCGTTCCTCCATCACCTCTAACAAGGCAGATTGAGTACGCGGTGTCGCCCGATTGATTTCATCTGTCAGTAGAATATTAGCAAACACTGGACCAGGGAGAAATTCAAACTCACGTTTGCCCTGATTCCAAATATTGGTACCAGTGATATCTGTAGGCAAGAGATCAGGAGTGCATTGAATACGCTGAAACTTGCCATCAATAGAACGAGCCAAAGATTTAGCCAACAGAGTCTTACCGACACCAGGAACATCTTCAAGCAGTGCATGACCACCCGCTAGCAGCGCCACTAGTACTAGGCGAATAGCATCAATTTTACCAACAATGGTAAGACCCAGATTTTCCTGGAGCTGCTCAATACGTTCTCTCATGACTGGTGGATACTCCCTGGGACTTAGATTCAGTAGTCAAGATTAGGATCGAGAGTGTTCAGGGTTCATGGCTAGCAGCATGGCTTCCTTCTTAATAAACAGCCCTACTCAAATTGAATAGGAATGAGCTGCAATTGAGCAGGTATTTAATTACAGTTGCTGACCCTATTGCTAACTATCTAAAAAAGGCTCTCGCTGCTGCGCAGTCTGCTTGGATCTGATTTTTGAGGGCATCTAGGGAAGGAAATTTTTGTTCAGCTCGCAAAAACTTTTCCAAGCTAACCGTCAAGGTCTGTCCATATAAATCTCCTAACCAATCTAGCAGGTGAAATTCTACTGTCAAACTAGAGCCATTTACTGTTGGACGCTTTCCGATATTCATAACTCCAGAAATAGGGGATGCTGGTGAACTCAGTGATGGACCCCAGACTCGCACGCAGTAGACACCTTGTTTGGGTAAGAATTTGTCTGGAGGTAGCTGGAGGTTAGCCGTGGGAAATCCAATAGTTCTGCCCAGACTCTGCCCTTTGATTACTACTCCTGTGAGGGTGTAGGGACGTCCTAGGAGTCGATTTACCTGATTGAGTTCACCTTGCTCTAAAGATTTGCGAATTGCAGAACTACTAATCCGTTCTCCTTCAGAAGTATGCAAAGGCACAATTGTGACCTTAACACCATAAGTAGAGGCAATTTCCAGCAAGTCAGCAGCAGTTCCTGCTCGCCGATGCCCAAAACGAAAATCCTCTCCTACACTCACGTGCTGCACTCTAAGTTGCCTGAGCAAAATTTCTTCGACAAATTGCTTGGGAGTGAGGGCAGCTAGTTCTCGATCAAAGGGCAGGAGCACAAGTTGTTCCACACCAATTCGATTGAGCTGCTGGACTTTTTCTGCTCTTGGCGTCAGCAGCTTACAAGCAACACCAGAAAAAAATTCACGGGGATGAGGATCAAAAGTTGCTACTGTGATGTGAGGGTAACTTATTTTGCCATCAACTTGACTTGCAATCTCCTCCTTGGGGATTGCTAAACTAAAACTTGGGGGTGCATTTTGCCTCTCCACCACAGGTTGTTGCTCGACTGCTACTGGTTCAGCAGCTATAGCTTTCTGCAAAATTGGCGCAATGACTTGTTGGTGCCCCAGGTGGATACCGTCAAAGTTTCCGAGGGCAACAGCAGTCGGTGTTAATGCAGTGTCTAGAGATGAAATAACCCGCACAGTTCAAATTTTGATACATTTAATTATTTAGCGCGTAGCCGCGAACAAGTCAATCAGTTTTTTCTGATTGCAAACCAATTTACTCAAGCTGTGAGAGTCTCAACAATTGAGGTCTTGAGCAATCGTTACAGATTAAGCTTGTGCTGATGATACTTAAACTAGTGAGTAACAATTGCTAATTGCTCAGGAGAAACTCCAGACTCTAAACTGCTCAGACAGCAACCTGATTCGGCTTAGAGGAATCGAGTAACTTAATTGTCATACCTTCGGAGGCCATAATTGTATTGGGAAAGTGCTTTTGAGCTTCTTGTCCGACTTGATCGAGAAAATCATCATTGTGCAGTGGATCATGGTGGAAGATAACCAGTTTTTTGACATTGGCAGCCTCAGCAACCTTAATTGCCTCCTGCCAGGTTGAATGACCCCAACCAACCTTGCTCGATACCCTTGAATTGTACTCTTGATCTGTGTAAGTGGCGTCGTAAATAACGACATCGGCATCTTGTGCTAGATGAATAACTTTTGGATCTAAAGTCTCTGGGAAATGTTCGGTGTCAGTAATGTAGGCAGCAGCATAACCACGCCAGCTAACCCGATAGCCCACGGCTTCACCTGGATGGTTTAGTAGAGTATTTTCAACTGTAATCTCGCCAATCTTAACCTTTGCTCCTATTGCCAAGTCATGGAACTTTAAATCTGCTTGCATAATTTGCAAGGGAACAGGAAAGTTTGGGTGAAGCATCTGGTCAGAAAGGCGCTTCTCAATAGTCTCATCCTGAGGTGCGCGTGTTCCATAAATATCGAAACGATTGAGCGGAATAAAGGCAGGGGCAAAGAAAGGAAAACCTTGAATGTGATCCCAGTGGGAGTGAGTAAAAAAAATATGAGCCGCTACTGGCATCTCTGGCAGCATTGATTGTCCCAAAACTCGCAAGCCGGTGCCCCCATCAAAAATCAGACGCTCACTACCAACTCTCATTTCTACGCAAGGGGTATTGCCTCCATAGCGGACAGTTTCTGGTCCTGGACAGGCAATACTGCCTCTAACGCCCCAAAATTTGATTGTGAATAGGTTGTGCGAACTAGACATAATGTTTTCTTGCAGGCTTTTTCAGGCAGTCCATCAGTCAGTTTTACCAGTTTAGTTGGGTTTTACCGGAGCGTTGGTGTCTATTTCCGTTTCTAGGTTCTCACGTAATCTCGGTGGTAGTAAGTTGTGACACTAAATAAAGTTGAACTGGCGACAACCAAAAAAGTTAACAAGTTCAACTTCGCCAGAGTCATTTGAGTTTTCGGTGCAACGGCTCATCTGTAGAAGCAATATCTGTAGCATCTACTAGGCGCAGCACTAGTCTAAAGCAACTGACTCTTGAGTGTCCGCTACTTTCATTACCATGCCTGATGCAAGTTCTTTCTAGGACACACAACACTTGAGGAACTCAAAGTTTGACTATACCTAAAGTATTTATCAAAAGGTTAACAGTTTTAAGTCAAGGGTGTCTCGCAATTTACTAAATAGCGAGGCTGAAAGCCCTCTGTTTATTAATGGCAACACTCACCAAGCTAGAATCTAAGAAATATTGCTTAACAGCTAAGAAGACCATGGAAGGAAAAGTTGAAATTTACACCTGGAGTTGGTGTCCTTTCTGCATTCGTGCTAAGGCGTTGCTAAATGCGAAGGGAGTTCAGTTTACTGAATACTGTATCGATGGCGATGAGGAGACAAGAGCTGTGATGACGGAGCGTGCGAATGGAGGCAGCTCTTTGCCACAAATTTTTATAAATGACCAACATATTGGTGGTTGTGATGATATGTACTCTCTAGAAGCTCAGGGTAAGTTAGATGCGCTACTTCAAGCTAGTATATCTACTAGCTGATATCGAATCTAGCCCGATAACCCCCTATTTACACTAAGTAGGCAGAGTAGGGGGTTGATCAACTGTTACAATTTTCTTCTTAAGATTTATCTAGCTCCGGCAAGAAGACCCTCGCTTTTAGCGATGGGATGAATTGCCAGTGAGTCTCTTAGAAACCATCCTAACGCTCCATAAAAATGGCTGTAAAATATAACATCAGGAGGCGATACAAGTGTTTAATCTGACCTACGAATTTAAACTTAAGCCAACCAAAGCACAGATAGAGCACTTCGACGACTGGCTAGAACAAAACCGTCGTGTCTATAACTATGCTCTAGCTGAGCGCAAGGACTGGTACAAGTCTCGTAGTTGTCCAATTAACGCTTGCTCACTTCGGTCTGAGTATATCATCCCAGCTGAGAGTAAGCGTCCAACCTATGTTAATCAGGCAAAAGCCTTAACTGCCTACCGAAAAACTAGTCCTAGCCTGCAAAAAGTACAATCACAAGTACTTCAACAAACGCTGATGCGCCTCGAGAAAGCTTTTGTCAGCATGTGGGAACAAGCCCATGGTTTTCCTAGGTTCAAGAAACCCGCCTCAAGCCGCATCTTGTACTCTTAGATGCGATGATGCCAGTGATGGATGGCTTTGCTTGCTGCACCAAGTTACACATGCTTTCTGGTGAAAGTAGAGAAGTGAGAAATCACCTCTCGGTGGTGAACGGAAATGGCAATGTCGATATCAAAAACCTATACTTGCCTTCCAGCATCCCAGTGCTGATGATTACTGGACTCAATGATCAAGAGTCAGTAGACCGAGCTTTTGCCGTTGGAGCAACTGATTACCTCACTAAGCCGATTCACCTGGCAGTATTGCGCCAGCGAGTACGGCGTCTGATCCAACAATTTCAGCTTTATCAACAACTAGAGGAAGCAAATCGGGAGTTGCGACGTCTTGCTCTTTTAGATGGACTAACAGGGGTTGCAAATCGACGCCGATTTGATGAATATCTTGAGGATGAGTGGCATCGCATGGTTAGAGAACGTTTGCCTTTGTCTCTAATCCTTTGTGACATCGATTTTTTTAAGAGATATAACGATACCTATGGTCATCAGGCTGGTGATGACTGTTTGCGTCGGGTTGCTGATGCCTTGCGTTTTTGCGCGAAGCGGTCTGTTGATTTAGTCGCTAGGTACGGGGGCGAGGAATTTGCAGTTATTCTGCCCAACACTAATGCTGCTGGTGCATCTCTGGTTGCTAAGGTAATTCTGGAAGTGGTTAGTAATTTAGAAATTGTCCATGGTCAGTCAGAGGTGAGCAAGCACGTCACTCTTAGTTTGGGCATAGGTTCTATTTACCCGAAGCCTAGCAAAACACCACAAATGTTGATTGCAGCAGCCGATAAAGCTTTGTATCAGGCAAAAGCAGCAGGGCGCAACCGCAGCTTTACCGAGATTGCAGTTCCGTAAGGGACTTCCAAATAAAAAAATATCCCATCGAGGAGAGGGGGAGATGGGAAGAGGGGGAGAGGGGGAGAGGGGGAGAGGGGAAGAAGATTCTTTACGTCATATTTCCAAGTAAATTGGATAATTTATTTCTTGGAGTTCCCTAAACAAGAGGTTATACAAAATAAAAAAGAATTCTACAAATAGTCTGCTTTTAAGTAATAAGTAACAACAATAACACTTATTACTTTTTTGAGATCACGTCTCGGATGCTGTCTGCAAAACTTGCTTGTTGTACCCTTGGTTAAGGCTTTTAACTTTGTTGTTTTTTGGTTTTATTTAGTGAACAGCACCCAAAAGCTGCAAGCAGCAGAAAAGGCACTGCTTCCGATCTTTTACGGAATTGACGCGACCGTCAAGCACAATCTCAAGAAAATACTCTCTTCTTTTCGAGGCCACCGTTTAGGTGTTCAGCACTTTGCCGGTGTCACCGGTTATGGTCATGATGATCTTGGACGCCAAACCTTGGATCGGATTTTTGCTGAAGTCATGGGTACTCAAGCAGCAGCAGTACGGGTGCAGTTTGTTTCTGGAACCCACGCGATTGCCTGTTGCCTATTTGGCGTTTTGCGTCCTGGTGACGAGATGTTAGCGGTTGCTGGGGATCCTTATGATACTCTCGAAGAAGTCATTGGTTTGCGAGGTCACAATCAAGGCTCTCTCATCGAGTTTGGCATCGATTATCGCCAGTTGTCACTAACTCAGGAGGGCACTCTAGATTGGCAAGCTTTAGGAAAAGCTGTGAGTAATCGCACTCGCTTAGTATTAATTCAGCGTTCCTGCGGTTATTCTTGGCGAGAAAGTCTTTCCATTACTGAGATTGAAAAAATTGTCATGCTGGTCAAACAGCAAAATCCAGACACTATTTGTTTTGTCGATAACTGTTATGGCGAGTTTGTTGAGGAGTGCGAACCGCCAGCAGTAGGTGCTGATTTGATTGCTGGTTCGCTGATTAAAAATCCCGGCGGCACAATTGCAACCGCTGGTGGCTATATTGCTGGCAAGGCTGACTTAGTAGAGGCGGCGGCTTGTCGCTTGACTGCGCCGGGAATTGGTAGTGCTGGTGGCGCTACTTTTGACCAAAATCGCTTGCTGTTTCAAGGCTTATTCCTGGCACCTCAAATGGTGGGAGAGGCAATTAAAGGTAATCATTTAACTGCTTATGTAATGAAACAGTTGGGTTACCCTGTTAATCCTGGGCCTATGGTACCCAGGCGCGATGTGATTCAGGCAATTCAATTGGGTTCACCGGAGAAATTAATTGCTTTTTGTCGCGCGATTCAGCAGCATTCTCCAGTGGATTCCTATTTAGAGCCGGTGCCTGCCCAAATGCCTGGTTATGAGAGTCAGTTGGTGATGGCTGGAGGTACTTTTATTGATGGTAGTACCTCGGAATTTTCTGCTGATGGTCCTTTAAGGGAACCTTATATCGCTTTTTGTCAAGGTGGAACCCATTGGACTCATGTGGCAATTGCTCTGGAAGCTGCGATCGCAGCAGTTGGTGCTGCTGATAGTTAACTTGCAAGTTTGTAGTTCACATAACGATTTAAGCTAACATTTTCTTCTGCTGCCTCTATAGCCAGTTTACGATGAAGCTCTGGTGTAATACGCACTTGAAATTTACCACTGTAGTTTTTCTCAGCAATAGGTTCGGGAATTTTTTCGCCGTTAGCCTCCATATCGGCTACTATATCTTTCACTAAGTTGGTGATACCTTGGAGTGCAGCATGACGCTCTTGATCAAGGTAGGACAGACTAGGATACTCAGCGCATAGTCCTACAAATTCTTGGTCTTCAACTGACCAAGTAACTTTATAGGTGTAGTGCTCGTAGTTAACCATCTTCCATGCCCTCAATTTTTTCAATGGCAGCTAAAACCTGCCTAACTTGATAAACTTTTGCTTTTCCGTTCTTTTCTTGAATGTTGACACGTGGATCTCCAGACCAAGATGTTTTATAGACACAATGACTCGTTCCTTGCTGTCTGGGTTCTCCAAAATAATGATTACAAACCTTCACTAAATCAGTAAAGTTAACATTTTTTGGATTGTTTCTTAGCTCAGCAACGAGTTTTGTTATTTGTGCCATACACTGGGCTTTAAGACGATAATAGTATCAATATCGATACTATATCAACTGCGTATACACAACGTCAACCCTAGGTTAAAAACCACAGACAAAGTTATCACAATTTACAAAACTGTTTTTGCCCTATGACTGTCACAACAGGTTCTGATTCGGGAAGGCAAGCCAATTACACTACTAATAAGTAACTCTGAATCAGAACCTGATCTTGCAGTTGTGGAACCCTTGGAAGATGAGTACTTTGATCACCATCCCTATCCAGAAAACATCTATTGGTTAATTGAGTATTCTTATTCGAGTCTGGAAAAGGACTTAGAAGATAAAAGTAAGACCTATGCCTTTGCTAATATCCCTGAGTACTGGGTTGCCAATCTTCGTGATCAAGAATTAGTTGTCTTTAAAGAACCAGTGAAAGAAGAATATCAATCACAGCAGAGGTTGAAGCAGGGCGAAATTCAGCCAACAGCATTTCCCCATATTTCATTATCGGTAGGTTATTTACTGGCGAGGTAATTATCATCTCAATCAGTTTCACTTTAAAAGCTTATAGACATTGATAGTAGAATCGTATTGGAATCCTTCAACTACCTCGCCACGCCTACCGCTATAAACTTCGCTCCAGAAGGTGTCAACATATCGATTGTCTTGTACCTCCAAGGCTAGGTTGTGAAGTGACCTGATGTTAGAACCCATGGAAAAGTCGCAGTAAATCGGACGTTCCCCTCTGAGGTTATAGAGTGATCTTCCTAGTCTTGCTTTATTAACTACATCCGACACCTTAAGAGCAGCGTCAAATTCGTTGATTGTGACATAAATCCTTTGGGCAGTCGTAACTTTATCAATCCATTGAGTGTGGGTATCAACATCCACATCCGCTTGATGCAAAATCACATTATCAAAAATCCGCGTTTCTCCACTGAAGATTGGATCGCGAACATAATTCTCTAGCAGAAAGTTACCCATACTGTGAGCTTCCAGATTGAGGCTGATTGGGCATTGTTCGATTTCAGAAAGAGAACGATTAGCGATACATTTGCCTAACTTCTCCAAGGCACGATCAAGGGCGTTGGCGGAAGCCTTGGCAGCCTGGCGAGCTCGATTATACTCATCAATAACAAAGCCTCCTGGATTAGAAGGCCAAGTAAAAACGATTAGTTCAAGATCGTATTTTTCCTGTCTTTGCCATGCTAACTCTAGGACATCGCGAGTAGTCATGCTAAAACCGTGAACCCAGAACAGCCAATTACAGCCGTAGGTGCCAGCTGCTATTTCATTTACCACTTCATTGAAAAGCTGCTGAGTGGGTAGGTTATTAGGATCTAATGAATCAGGTTCTGGGATAAGTTCCAAGTTCCATTGGTTTTCCTCAGCATCGTAGTCGGCTTTGGCTAGTCTAATTTCATCGATACCCTTAGCATTGGGGGTTTCACCGAACATCGTCTCATCATTGGCCAATTCATTGACTGAGCGGTTAGTGATGATAATCATCTTCTTTATCTGGATTGACTAGATTAATTAAGTAACTTTCTCTAATATAAAATTTATCTAAACGTGGGGAGAAAGGGAGAGCGATAAGACCCACGCTGTAATCTCTCTCAAAGAGGTGCCAGATTAGTCCCTAAATAGGTTAAGTTTGATTGCGCACTGTTTAGTTGGCACCAAATAGGAGTTTATTAATTTTTCTTATTCATATATTAAAGCGATCGCCATTCTCAAATAAAAGGCGATCGCTCTGGTTTCAGCTGCCACATCAACTATAGTTGATGAATATAGCAAGCTCTTATTGAAACGTGAAATCTTTCTCTTCGGGTGAACGAAATCTTGCGTGGGATTTGAATTCTCCGCGTCTCCGCATCTCCCCGTCTCCGCGTCTCCCCCTCTCCGCGTCTGCTTAATTATTTCCCCACACCTTTTTTCGCTCACACTTTCTCTTCTCTACTCCCTGTTCCCTTGTTGAACATGGAAAGGGCAGCCTTTGGTTAATTTACTTAAGAACAAGCTGTTGTCAAAAAAGTGTTCCATAGACAAAATCTTCAAGTCTTCAGTGACTTGAGCAATAGAGACTCCGAATATTTCCACAGTCTCACCCGTTGGTGCATAGTCTTTGTATGGTCCGCTAAAAGTTCCCCAGTGTCGCCACTTAAAAGTCACCTTTGGTGGTCCCGATAGAATCTCAGTGAGTTCCCAGAGAAATCCATTAGGAAATGCAGTATGGAAAAGAGTACCTGATGACTCAAAGGATTCAGTACTTGGGCTGTAATGCTCTGTTTCACCCATAAATAGGTTGTATGTTCCTTGCTCAACAATATCCTGAGCTTTGAACACTGGACCACCATTGGTACTAATCTGAAACTTATCGGCAACAATTGATAGCCATTGCTCGGGGTTAGTTTTGTAAGATGCCTCCATCTCGAAAGTTCTGACCAAGTTGTGGACAATTGCTTCTAAAGAAGACTCAGGATGATTAACTTGGCTCTCTTTTTTGAAAAATTCATTTTGACGAGAATAATCAGGAGGTTGTTGATATCGCCACTCAAGATCATTTTCAGTTGAGATAACTGTATCTCTATCCTGTACCCAGAGTGGCAATTGTGCTGAATTTAAATCGCTCATAAAATCTTCTAAGAAATAATCAATGAAGAAGAAGTAAACTGGAGACCGAATCAGTTAGATGGGATTTCAAGCCCAACTGATTGTAGACAGCGTCTTTACGGTGGAGTCTTAGACCTCAATGGTTTCAAGAGTCATTAAAGTCAGACTGTATGGCGTTTTCCCGACTTACTGAATTCTTACTCCTGACTCCTTCGATCAAAGTTTATAACTTACGATATTGCTAAATACAATTAAAAATAGTGCAATAAAACACAGAAATACTCACGACTTATAGCTAAACATATAAATTATCCAATTTATAGCGCTTCGCGCTGGGAACAGGGAACGGGGAACAGGGAACAGGGAATGAAAAAGCTTGTCAAACAAAGGTTTTAGCAATTCTTCTTCAGATGAATTTGTAAACACACCAGCGCGTACTGCTAAACTTATAAATATGATCTAAAGAATCATCTCCCCCTCTCCCCATCTCCCCATCTCCCCATCTCCCCATCTCCCCATCTCCCCATCTCCCCATCTCCCCCTCTCCCCATCTCCCTATCTCCCCATCTCCCCATCTCCCCATCTCCCCCTCTCCCCATCTCCTCGATGGGATATTTTTTATTTGGAAGTCCCATTAGCCGGAGATGATCTGACCGGAGTACAGCACTCAATAATCGGTTCCTGGGCAACTGCTTCTAGGTGAACATCCTGCAACAATTTGCTCCAATCATCATTGATCTCTCTATCTTCTGGGCGCTGGCGGCGCAGTTGAGCTAGAGAGGTAATAGCCTCATACCAAATACCATTAGCAGCATAAATGGCAGCTTCTTGTTGTGGTGTCGCTTGCTCCAACTGACTTTGGAGCGAGGATTTTAGTGGCACTCGTTGCACCCAACCGTCAACAGAAGTCGGAAAATTTGGATATAAATAAACTTTGAAGTACCAATGATATATTTTTCCCACTTCAAGGGCTTCGACTGTAGTTGGTAGTTCAATAGAAACTATACCAGATGAGGTTTCTGAAACCGTGAATGAATTCTGGTATAGTTGATTACCATGCTCATCTTCAAGAATAAACTCAAGTTCCCTTGTGGGTGTGAATGGTTTAGGAACGTAAAACCAAAAAGTTGGATGCTCTTCTATAGTCAAGCCTAAGACAGATTCGCTGAGAGGCTCGTCGGAAGTTCCCTCAAAGGCTGGCACTAGGGCAGTAAGAAGCTTTCTCTGGCCTCGACTTGCCGCTCCTTCTCTATGACCTGGTGTACCTCGATCTGCTGGTGGATTTGGGGTGTTGAAGTAGTTTCCCGCTAGTGCTTGCGCTCGAGCAGGTGTGTTGTTATCGTTATGTGTCTTTGGCTTTTGTACCAGCATTTTGCTGGGGTTTACTGGAGGTTTGACCAAGTGTTCTCTTGGTTTCAACAGTTTTGATCTTGGTAGGTAGAGGCTTGTCACTGTTGATAACTCTGGCGTAGTAGATGCAGCTAGCAATCGCGAGCTGTTGTTTCCTAGGGTGCTATTGCTGGATGCCCCTAGGATTACCAAAGCAATTGCTAGGGTTTTCCATGGTGAAAGTAGCTTGATGTAACTCATGATGTGTATAGGATACACGCTATAATTTTCCGATTCCGGAAAATTAATCATAGGTTAGCAGAAGGCAGGTGATTTCCGCTCGGCAGTGCTGCAAAGCCAATCGCCTGTTGGTAGGTATAGCAGTCTTGACACTCCCCTACCTGAAGGTACGGGGATTCTTGGGCTGATCTTGCCAAACTACTAGCTTCAAAGAACTAGCTTTTGGTCTTACAGAGCATACTTGAGCCTTTCAACTCACTCTGATAGCTTAAATTCCTGTGTGTCCCACAGTATTGATGTATCGAGATTTGTCGAATTCTCGCCTAACGATTCCCACATTTGTACAAGATCTAGGATTTATACTACCAGGGCTCCGGATCTCGAATAGTCCGCTTGGCCTACTTCGTCTTAATGTGTGCGCTTTACCGCTAATATTATTCTAGGTTTCAATCTCATTATTTATCAAGATTATTCCCATAAAAAGCCGTCAAGCGAAGGACGGGGCTTGAATCCCATATTTTTGGTCACAGCTGTTAGGACACTTCCCTGTTCCCTATTCCCTTTAAATCATATATTTATTTGATATTAGTTAATTGCTGAAACTCTTGTGCCTTCTGCCTCCTGCCTCCTGCCTCCTGCCTTGCTGTTGTGCATTAAAAATGCACAACAGCTTACCTACTTAGTAATTGTATTTAGACTGACAAGTGCATATTTAAGTTTATTTGTCAATATTTTGTTTCTATATATCTATATATTTTTGCTACTTAACATTCTTTTAGCCAGAGATATACAACTTAAAAAGCTATAATAAAAAAAAAAGATATAATTGAATAATCACCAAAGACATGAAAAGTTTTTTTGATGTTTTTATATCCTATGGTCGCAGAGACTCTAAAGCTTTTGCAACTAAATTGCACCACAGACTAACTAAATTTGGTTTAAGGGTTTGGTTTGATCAAAATGATATTCCTCTGGGGGTAGACTTTCAAAATCAAATTGATGATGGCATTGAACGTTCCCATAACTTTATCTTTATCATTGCCCCTCATTCCGTTAAATCCCAATATTGTCTCAAAGAAATTCAATTAGCAATTAGACTTAATAAACGTATTATTCCTCTACTGCACGTTGAGCCCAGTGACTGCTGGGATAAAATGCACCCAACTATCGGTAGAATTAATTGGATTTATTTTCAAGAAGATAAAGATGATTTTGAAGACTCGTTTGAGGGTTTAACTAAACTTATTCAGCAGCATAGTGATTATGTTAAACAACATACTAATTTTTTGATTAAAGCTCAAGAGTGGGGAAGAAATCAAAAACAAAATAATTATCTGTTAGTGGGAGATGAGAGAAAACAGGCAGAGTCTTGGTTAAAAAGAAGATTTCGGAAGGAACAAGCTCCTTGTATTCCCACTGATTTACACTGTGAATTCATTACAGAAAGTACTAAAAACAGTAATAACTTAATGTCTCAGGTATTTCTTAGTTACTCCGAACAAAATAGGGGAGTGATGGAGAAAATTGCTAAGAGCTTGAGACGTTATGGATTCACAGTTTGGACTAATAAAACTGATATTAAAACTGGCATTCAATTTCAGGAAGAAATAGACCAAGGGATTGAAGGTGCTTCTAACCTAGTTTACTTAATTTCACCCGATTGCCTAGAATCAAAATACTGTCAGCAAGAAATTGAATATGCTTTGACTTTAAAAAAACGTATTATTCCACTATTAATTGTCCCTACGGAACTCACAAGTATTCCTCACCATATCAAAGCGATACAATTTATCGATTTGACACATCATCAAGATCAAGCTGTATATAACCGCAAGTTTGATAAGTTATTAAAGGTATTAAAGGAGGATGAGCGCTATTATGAAGACCATAAAGTTCTGTTAGTTAAAGCTCTCAAATGGGAGAGGCAAAACCGTAATTATAGCATATTGTTGAGAGGACATAACCTAGAGTATTACCAAAACTGGTTAAAGGTAAATCGAAAGCGTCATAACAATCCCCCTCTACCATTACAAGAGGAGTTGATTGAAGCGAGCAGTGCTCAAGCAGTCGAATCATCTCTAGAAGTATTTATTTCCTATTCCCGTGCTGATTCTGATTTCGCCAGAAAGTTAAATGAAGCACTACAAATACAAGGTAAAACCACTTGGTTTGACCAGGAAAGTATTCCCCCAGGAAGTAATTTTCAAGAAGAAATTTATCGTGGAATCCAAAATAGCGATAACTTCTTGTTCATCATTTCTCCCAAATCAGTAAATTCCCCCTATTGTGCAGACGAAGTTGAATATGCTCAGAGTTTGAATAAACGATTTATCACAATTCTCCATCAAAAGGTTTTAACTAGTGAATTACATCCAGTTTTACGAAAAATTCAATGGATTGATTTTAATCAGCATGATGGAGATTTTTACGCTAACTTTAGCGAATTAGTTAGAACTGTTGATACAGACAGAGATTATGTGAGAAGTCATACTAAATGGTCTCAACAAGCGTTAGAGTGGGAGCAACAAGATAAAGATAAAGATTTACTATTGCGAGGGAGTGAATTTTCTATTGGTCAATTTTGGTTGCAGGAGGCAGAGCAATACAATAAGCAACCTACTCCAACTAATTGGCAGAAGGAATTTATTAATAGTAGTAGAGAGGCAATTCAAGCTGAGGAAAAACGTGAAAAACGGCGGCAATTAGTTTTAAAATTATTACTTGTCTTAGTAAGTGTAGCCTTTACTGCTGCTGTTAGTTTTGGTGTGCAAGCTGTCCAACAAAGGAAACTGGCAGAAGAAGCTCAAGGAGAGGCAGAAGAAGCTAAAGAAGAGGCTGTACGCAATGAAAAAATAGCAATAAAAGAATCTGATAGAGCAGAAACAGAAAGTTTAAAATCTTTGAGTAAAACTTCAGAAGCTTTATTTAGCTCTAATCAAATTCTAGATTCTTTAATAGAAGGAATAAGAGCTGGAAAGAAACTCCAAGAAGAGCCTGAACACAAACAAAAATCTCAGGAATTCGCCAATAAAAGCCCACTATATAAATCAATTGTCACTTCACTTTTCAATTCAGTTTATTTGGTAAAAGAACGTAACCGTTTTGATGGTCACGAGGGTTTGATTTGGGACGTTAGCTTTAGTCCTGATGGCAAGATGATTGCCTCGGTGAGTGGGGACAATACCATCAAGCTTTGGAAGCCGGATGGTACTCTGATTACTGATATTAAAGGATTTGATGAAGGCAATGATAAAGGACATAAGGGTCAAGTTTTAGGAGTGAGTTTTCATCCTAATGGCAGTATGATTGCTTCGGCTAGCGATGATAATACAGTAAAACTTTGGAAGTTAGATGGCACTTTCATTAGAACTTTAAAAGGACATGAAAAGCCAGTTGATGATGTGAGTTTCTCTCCAGATGGAGAGATAATTGCCTCTGCTAGTGAAGATGCCACCGTTAAAATCTGGAAAGTCGATGGTACTCTAGTAACAACCATTAATGGACATAATGCCGCAGTCAGGGATGTAGAGTTTAGCCCTGAGGGTAATATCCTCGCTTCTGCTAGCGATGATAAGGCGGTAAGATTGTGGCAAAAAAATGGTAAGTGGATTAGAACTTTGAGGGGGCATAATGCTAGAGTATATGGTCTAAGCTTTAGTCGAGATGGTGAAACTCTGGCTTCCGCTAGTTGGGATCAAACTGTCAGACTCTGGAAACTAGATGGTAGCAGTAAACTAATTAGAGCTCACAAGAGTAGAGTATTCGATGTTGCTTTTAGCCCCGATGGTGAAACTGTTGCTTCTGCTAGTGAAGATAAAACCATCAAAATCTGGAAACTAGATGGCACTCTCAAAAGTACTTTAGCTGGACATAGTTCGCAAGTAAGGAGCTTGAGCTTTAATGATAATGGGAAAATATTAGTTTCAGCAGGAGGCGATCGCACAGTCAAACTTTGGCAATTAGAACGAGAACTAGAGTTAACTATACCCCTGCAAGAACATCGAGCTCAAGTTCTAGACGTAGCTTTTTCTCCAGATGGTAAGTTACTTGCTTCGGCTAGTGCTGATAAAACAGTCAAGTTATGGAAACCAGATGGAACTCTCATCCCAACCAACCAACGCCATGGTGATGTCGTCAGAAGTGTAAGTTTTTCTCCCGACGGTAAAATTCTAGCTTCTGCCAGTAGCGATCGCACAGTTAGGCTTTGGAATCGGGAAGGCAAGCTACTCCAAACCCTCTATGGTCATGGTGCGCCCGTCAATGATGTTACTTTTAGTCCTGATGGTAAATTAATTGCCTCTGGTAGTCAAGACCGAACGGTGATAATTTGGAAGCGTGATGGGGAAGAGGTTTTAAGCTGGACAAAGGTTAAAACCTTAGGAAATTCTTCTAATGGTCATAGAGAAGGTGTCTTGAGTGTCCGATTTAGTCCCGATAGTAAAACTCTAGCTTCAACCAGTTGGGACAAAACAGTTAAACTTTGGAATGTGGACGACGGTAGTCTAAATAAAAATATTTCTGGTCATGATGGTTGGGTGTTTGATGCCCGGTTTTATAAGAAGGAGGAGGCAAAGGAGCAGACAATAGCAACTGCTAGTTACGATAACACAGTTAAACTCTGGCAAACAGATGGAACTTTGTTGCGAACTCTGGGAAAAAATTCTGAAGCAGAAAATAAAAATTCTGAACTAGAAAATACTGATGGACATAGTGATGGTGTTGTCGGTTTAAGTTTTGATAAAACAAGTGAGACTATTGCTACAACTAGTGCTGATAACACCGTGAAGCTTTGGAGTAAAGATGGCTCTCTGATTACTACCCTCAAGGGTCATACTGATAAGGTTAATAGCGTCAGTTTCAGTCCAGATGGCGCAATGCTAGCTTCTGCTAGTGATGATAATAAAATCATTTTATGGCGTTTGAAGGAGCAAAATGAGAAGGATGAAGATGGATATCTACTAGACCTCGATAAATTATTGGAGCGTGGCTGTGATTGGATCAAGGATTACCTGAAGAATAATCAGAATTTACCAGAAAGCGATTCCCTTCAGGATAGCTCCGCTTCACGCGAATTATGTGATGGTATTCAATAGGGTTGTTGCCAAAATGACTGGCATTGAGGAAGGACAGGGGGACGCGGGGAGTGGGAGACGCGGAGAAGCAATTACGTTGGGGATTCAAACCCCTCCCCATTGGAAGCAACCAAATTTTTGATTTGGTCGGGGTCTTAAACCCTTGTCATGCGCAAGACTTGACACTCCCTTGAGACACTTCATCCGCTCCGCGTCTCCGTGTCATCTTCGATAAACGCTTTTTCCTATTCAGGGTGCACTATCTTAAGGCTAAAATCGATGATTCAATTTTTTGATGCTTTCATCTCCTACGGAAGAGCTGATAGTAAAGCTTTTGCTACCAAACTACAGGCTCACTTGCAAGAACAAGGCTTCAGAGCCTGGTTTGACTTCAATGATATTCCGCTAGCGGTAGATTTCCAGAATCAAATTGATGATGGCATTGAGAAAGCGCATCACTTCCTATTTATTATTAGTCCCCATGCGGTTAATTCCCCCTATTGTCGCAAGGAGATAGAGCTAGCAATTAAGCAGGGTAAACGCATTATCCCCTTACTCCACGTCATGCAAATTAGCTACCAAACCTGGCAGCAAAGAAACCCGAAGCGCACGGCATCTGATTGGGAGGCTTACAAGGCAAAAGGATTACACGATAGCTATCAAAATATGCACCCCACACTTCGCAGGCTCAACTGGGTGTTTTTCCAAGAGGATAAAGACGACTTTGAGAAATCCTTAGCCGACTTAATTAAGTTACTGAGCACTCATACTGATTATGTGGAACACCATACCCAATTTTTAGTCCAAGCTTTGGAGTGGGAGAGGCATCAAAAACAAACAAGATGTCTGTTAATTGGGGAAGAGAAACAGCAGGCACAGGCATGGCTCAAGATACGCTTCAAAGATGAGCAACCCCCTTGTCTTCCTACCGATTTGCATTGCGAATACATTACCGAAAGTATCAAGAATGGCAATAACTTGATGAGTGAGGTATTCCTGTCCTATGCTGATGAGGATAGGGCAACGATGGAGAAGATTCGGAATTCTCTAAGGCGAGAAAGTATTACGGTTTGGACGAATAGGACAGATGTTCAAACTGGGGAAGTTTTTGAGGAAGCGATTAAACGGGGGATTGAACAAGCGGATAATGTAGTTTATCTGCTTTCGCCTGAGTCAGTAAACTCGACTTATTGTAAGCAAGAATTAGACTTGGCTGTGTCGCTCAACAAGCGGATTATTCCTGTGTTAGTGCGAGAGACTCACCCGGAAATAATACCGAGTGCACTGCAGGATTTGCATTATATCGACCTCACTGACAATGTCAAGGAAGAGGATTACCTGCTAGATGAAAGCCAACTGTTGAAGATTTTACATCAGGATGGGGCTTATTATAATGAGCATAAAATTCTGTTGACTAAAGCACTGAAGTGGAAGCGGCAGCAAGAGAATCCTACAATTCTGCTGCGAGGGTATAACCTGCGTAGTGCTGAAACTTGGTTGAAAGTGGCGTTTAAAAGAAGACAGCATCTACCTACAACTTTACAGGAAGAATTTATTACTCAAAGTCTGCGGCAACCGCCTTTAGATTCCTTAGATGTGTTTATTTCCTATTCCCGTGCTGACTCAGACTTTGCCAGAAATCTCAACGATAACTTACAGATACAGGGCAAGACGACTTGGTTTGACCAGGAAAGTATTGCCTCAGGGACAGATTTTCAGCAGGAGATTTATCGGGGGATTAAAGCCTGTGACAATTTTCTATTTATTCTCTCACCCCGCTCTGTGAACTCGCCCTATTGCGCTTCGGAGGTAGAGTATGCAGCTTCATTAAATAAACGCTTTATGACGGTGCTGCATCGGGAGGTAAACACGGCTTCTTTGCATCCGGAGTTAGCCAAGGTACAGTGGATTGATTTTAATCACCATCAGCGGGACTTTAATGCTAATTTCAATAAGTTGCTGATAACTATCGATACAGACAGAGAACATGTACACCGTCATACAAAATGGTTGCAGAGGGCACTAGAGTGGGAGCAACAAGGGAAAGATAAAGATTTACTATTGCGAGGTAGTGAATTGTATCGTGCTCAATCTTGGTTGCAGGGAGCGGAGCAAAATAAGAAGCAACCTAACCCAACTAATTTGCAGAAAGAATTTATTAATAATAGTAGAGAAGTAATTGAAATAGCAAAGCTCCTTGAAAGGAGGCAACTAGTAATAAAAAGCTTGCTTGGCTTAGTAAGTGTAGCCTTTATGGTTGGTTTGATTCTTGGTGTGCAAGCAATAATAAATGAAGAACTAGCAAAAGAAAATGAAAAAATAGCAAAAGAAAATGAAAAAATAGCAAAAGAAAATGAAGAACTAGCAAGAAAGGAAGCTGAAAGGGCAAATAAAGCATCCAAGGAAGCAGAAACAGAAAGTTTAAAATCTTTGAGTAAAACCTCAGAAGCTTTATTTAACTCTAACCAAATCTTAACTTCTTTAATAGAAGGAATCAGAGCCGGAAAGAAACTCAAGGACTCTCCTGGCTACGAAAAAGATACTCAGAACTTCACCAACAATTCTCCGCTACATAAATCAATTGTTACTTCACTTTTCAATTCAGTTTATTTGGTAAGAGAACGTAACCGTTTTGATGGTCACAAAGGTTTAATTTGGGACGTTAACTTTAGTCCTGATGGCAAGATGATTGCCTCGGTGAGTGGGGACAATACCATCAAGCTTTGGAAGCCGGATGGTACTCTGATTACTGATATTAAAGGATATTTGGAAGGCAATGCTCAAGGACATAAGGCTCAAGTTTTGGGAGTGAGTTTTCATCCTAATGGCAGTATGATTGCTTCCGCTAGCGATGATAAGACAGTAAAACTTTGGAAGGCAGATGGCACTTTCATTAGAACTTTAGAAGGACATGAAAAGCCAGTTGATGATGTGAGTTTCTCTCCAGATGGAAATATAATTGCCTCTGCTAGTGAAGATGCCACCGTTAAAATCTGGAAACTCGATGGTACTCTAGTAACAACTATTAGAGGGCATAATGCCGCAGTCAGGGATGTAGAGTTTAGCCCTGAGGGTAATATCCTCGCTTCTGCTAGCGATGATAAGGCGGTAAGATTGTGGCAAAAAGACGGTAGATGGATTAGAACTTTGAGGGGGCATAATGCTAGAGTATATGGTCTAAGCTTTAGTCGAGATGGTGAAACTCTGGCTTCCGCCAGTTGGGATCAAACCGTCAGACTATGGAAACTAGATGGTAGCAGTAAACTAATTAGAGCTCACAACAGAAGAGTATTCGATGTCGGTTTTAGCCCCGATGGTGAAACCGTAGCTTCGGCTAGTGAAGACAAAACCATCAAAATCTGGAAACTAGATGGCACTCTCAAAAGTACTTTAGCTGGACATAGTTCGCAAGTAAGGAGCTTGAGCTTTAATGATAATGGGAAAATATTAGTTTCAGCAGGAGGCGATCGCACAGTCAAACTTTGGCAATTAGAACGAGAAGCTGAGTTAACTATACCCCTGCAAGAACATCGAGCTCAAGTTCTAGATGTAGCCTTTTCCCCAGATGGTGAGTTGCTTGCTTCCGCCAGCGCTGATAAAACAGTTAAGCTATGGAAACCTGATGGAACTCCAATCAAAACCAACCAAGGTCATGATAATGTCGTCAGAAGTGTAAGTTTTTCTCCCGACGGTAAAATTCTAGCTTCTGCCAGTAGCGATCGCACGGTGAAGCTTTGGAGTCGGGAAGGCAAGATACTCCAAACCCTGTATGGTCATGATAAGCCTGTTAATGATGTTACTTTTAGTCCCGATGGTAAGCTAATTGCCTCTGGTAGTCAAGACCGAACGGTGATAATTTGGAAGCGTGATGGGGAAAAGGTTTCAAGCTCGAAAAAGGTTTTAACTTCAGGAAATTCTCCTGAAAGTCATAGAGAAGGTGTCTTGAGTGTCCGATTTAGTCCCGATAGCAAAACTCTAGCTTCAACTAGTTGGGACAAAACAGTTAAACTTTGGAATGTGGACGACGGTATTCTAAAAGAAACTATTTCTGGTCATGATGGCTGGGTGTTTGATGCCCAGTTTGGTCAGCAGGGGCAGACAATAACAACTGCCAGTTATGATAACACAGTTAAACTCTGGAATACAGATGGAAAGTTACTTAAAACTCTGGGCGAAAATTCTGAAGCAGAAAATAAAAATTCTGAACCAGAAAATTCTGACGGACATAGTGATGGTGTTGTCGGTTTAAGTTTTGATCCAAACAGTCAGACTATTGCTACAGCTAGTGCTGACAACACTGTTAAGCTTTGGAGTAAAAATGGCTCCTTGATTACTACTATCAAGGGTCATACTGATAAAGTTAATAGCGCCAGTTTCAGCCCAGATGGCGCAATGCTCGCTTCAGCTAGTGATGATAATAAAATCATTTTATGGCGTTTGAAGCATCAAGATGAATTTATATTAGACCTCGATAAATTATTGGAGCTTGGCTGTGATTGGGTGAAGGATTACCTGAAGAATAATCAGAATTTACCAGAAAGCGATTCCCTTCGGGATAGCTCCGCTTCACGCGAATTATGTGATGACATTAAATAGGGTTATTGCCAAAATGACTTGCATTGAGGAAGGACACGGGGACGCGGGGAGTGGGAGACGCGGAGAAGCAATTACGTTGGGGATTCAATCCATGAATACTCAAAGAGAAATGAGATGATTAACCTTGATAGTTTGGCAGCTAAATTAACAACAAAAGCTCCTGATACTTATGGAGCCGTTGAATCGAGCTAAATCTATGGAAGTTAGTTTAAGAGTTCAAAGTAAGTCAGGGAGACACTCTTAGCTTTCTGGAGATGTCTATTGCTCGCAATTATCTTTCTACCAGTAATCCGTTTTCACAAGTGTCTTGCTTGGCACCGACTGTCTCCAGTGTTTCAGGAGCTTCAGGCAAAGCAGAGGAGTGATGTTCGATAATCTCCCATTTATTGTTGTCGTCTTTATGATAAGTGAAACTATAGCGTGCAGGTATTTCTTGGGTTTGACCATCTTGATTATAGGTGAAAGTATAGTAGCCACTGTTAATGGCAAGATTTTCATCGTACATTCTTACGCAACCTTTATATGAACTAACCCTCAATTCAGGAAGCTTGGCAAAATATTCAAAATAATCGCGAATTTCTGCGGGGGTATCCCTTACTTGCTCGGAGACAGTACCCCACAAAAGTCCATCTTCGGCATATAGAGCTACTACCTCATCTACTACTTCTTCAGAACCAGAAGTAACCGTATCCAGCCAAGTATCAGTAGTTTCTGCTACCTCTTTTTCTGCTTTTTCCGTTTGAGCAAAACTAGATATAGGAGTAATAGCAACTAACAAGGCTGTGACAGAAACAAAATAAATTAATTTCTTTCTGTTCAAAATTAAATTAAAAAAATCTAAGCTGCCTGAGGTAACTGAATCTTTTGATAAGGACATATTTTTTCCCTCAATCTAACCAAAAACAACAATATCAAATTTTTGCAATAAAGATTATTATTCTTGCAAGCTTAGAAATAATAATCTAATAACTTCCCGATGAAGGCGATAAAATATTTCGCTTTGGATACCCTCTAAATCTTAGTCTTATTAACTAGAACCTGCGCCAAACTCTCTTTCAATTCAGTTATATTCATCGTCCCAATATCTCCTTGTTGGCGAGTACGAATACTCAAAGTCTGGGTTTCAACTTCCCGCTTGCCAACTACTGCTACTACGGAAATCTTTTCTAACTCGGCATTACGTATTTGTTTGCCCAAACGTTCCCCCGTACAGTCTATTTCTACCCGATAACCAGCTTGTTTGAGCGTCGCGGCAACAGCTTCTCCATATTCTCTTTGTGCTTCACTCACTAGTAGCAAGCGTAGCTGTATTGGTGCTAGCCATAAAGGAAAATCCCCTGCATAGTTTTCGATTAAAATTCCGTAAAAACGCTCTAAAGACCCAAAAATTGCCCGATGAATCATGATCGGACGTTGACGAGAACCATCTGCTGATACATATTCCATATCAAAGCGTTCTGGCAGGTTAAAATCTACCTGGATAGTGGAACATTGCCAAGTACGTCCAATGGCATCTTTAATTTTGATATCGATCTTAGGACCATAGAAAGCACCACCACCCTTATCTTCGATGTAATCCCAACCTTTAGTATTTAAAGCTTCTACTAAAGCCTGAGTTGCCAACTCCCAACCTTCATCCGTACCGACTGACTTATCTGGGCGAGTAGAAAGATTGACCTCGTAGTCTTTAAAACCAAAATCCGAAAGAATCTTTTCCGTTAAATTCAGTACACCGAGAATTTCCCCTGCAATTTGGGTGGGCAAACAGAAAATATGAGCATCATCTTGAGTAAAACCCCGCACCCTCATCAAACCATGTAGAGCACCAGAACGTTCGTAGCGATATACTGTACCTAATTCCGTCCAACGCAAAGGTAATTCTCGATAGGAATGGAGGTCATTTTTATAAGTTAAGACGTGAAAGGGACAGTTCATCGGCTTGATTTGATAAGCCTGTTGCTCGATATCCATCGAATCGAACATATTTTCGCGATAAAAGTCAAAATGACCCGATGTTTTCCACAATTCTAAGTTAGCAATGTGGGGAGTATAGAGGAGTTCGTAACCTTCTTCTATATGTGCCTTACGCCAATAATCTTCGATGATGTAGCGCATAGTTGCACCGCGGGGATGCCAGAATACTAAACCACCACCTGCATCTTCTTGAATGCTAAACAGTTTTAACTCTTTCCCCAGTTTGCGATGATCTCTACGCTTGGCTTCTTCCTGTTGTTGTAAATAAGCTTCTAACTGTTCGGGAGTTTCCCAAGCCGTACCATAGATGCGTTGTAGTTGGGCTTTAGTTTCATCTCCCCGCCAATATGCCCCAGCTACACTTTCTAAGGCAAAAGCATTGGGGTTAATCTCTCCTGTATAGTTAACATGAGGTCCGGCACACAAATCCCACCAAGATACAGTAGCAGGAATTTTCACTGGTTTAATCAAAGAAGGTTCTGGTAAACCAGCTTTTAGTTTTTCTCCTACATCGGACAATCTACCGCCGTCGGGACTCCCAATGTAGTAACGGGTAATGGTTTCTCCTTCGGGAATGCTATCTAAAATTTCTAGTTTGTAAGGTTCGCCTAGCTGTTCGATTTCGGCTTTAATTTCTTCCCTAGTTACCTCTTCTCGAATAATCGGCAAATTAGCTTTAATAAAGAAGCGCATTTGCTTGGTAATTTTGCTTAAATCTTCAGGAGTAAAAGCTTGCGCGCGATTCTCGTTCCGAGACGCTACGCGATCGAAATCGTAATAAAAACCCGTATCTGTAGTCGGTCCAATGGTAACTTTTGTCTCTGGAAATAACATTTGTACTGCCATCGCCATGATATGGGCGCAAGTATGGCGAATACGCTCTAATCTTTCTGGATTGGCAATTTGTGAGGGAGACTGGGTTAACTGACTGACCATTGATGAATTATTATAATAATAATCGCTATTATTATAGTGTAAATCCAGCGTGTAAGCTGTTTTATAAGAGTTGTAAAGATCAATCCCCTATCCTGCATTATTCATCAGAGCCTAGTCAAAAAGCCTAAAAGCATTGCCACATATTAGTTTCAGCCATTTTAGTCTTACAACAGTCTGTTGAGTCTATTCATCAATGGATACTAGCAATATATGAAAAAATTGAATATTTTGATAATTCCCCCGAATCGGCATACTTTTGAAAGTAAATTTTATTTTGGTTAGATTTCATCGAGTTAGTCTCACTTCTCAAGTGAACTCTATAGACAGAATGTTACTAGAAGTTTTGTTGAGTATTTTTTCTGAAATTTCATCAATTTATAGGGTTTTTAATCAGAGCAAAATTTCCCTAAATATAAGATAATTAAAATGTCCTTGCCAGAGTGGAATTAATGTGACTGCACAACTACTCTCCAGGGGAGAAAGTCTGATTTTTTTTAAATAAAATCCTCGCCGGATTGGTGTGTTTAAATGAAGCTTAAAGAAGCTTTTTAAGGTTTTAATCGTTAATTTTTGGGTGTTGATAAGTAGTCGGACATAAATAAAAGCAACTGTGTAAACAATTATGAAATCGCCCGGAATTCCCTTACACCCTACACCCCACACCCCACACCCTGCCTCAACCAGCAAACTTTATCAATGTCGCAGGTACTTAGCGATTCCCTTCAGGATAGCTCCGCTTCACGCGAATTATGTGATGGCATTAAATAGACTGCAGACTATAAAAAAACATCAATAGGTGCCAAGCTTCTTTACAATATTGAAGACAAAAGAACAGTAACAAACCTATGACAATGGATGCTCTATTTGCACAACTGAAACACCCAAACCCCAACCTGCGGGAAAGGGCAATGCAACAAATTAGTGAAACCCGCGATGAACATACCATTCCTCGCTTGATCGATGTTCTGGGAGAGGAGGATGTTGTCTATCGGCGGGCAGCTGTAAAAACACTCGGTGTCATTGGTCCAGATGCCGTACTACCACTGGTAGAGTTATTGCTTAACAGCAATAATACTACCATTCAGGCTAGTTGTACTAAGGCTATGGCGCAAATTGCCTATAACTATCCTGAAGTACCCTTCCCCAATGAGGCAATTGAGGGATTAAAAATAGCACTCAATGACTCAAATCCCGTTGTGTATACTACAGCAGTGATGGCTCTGGGTGAGGTTGGTTCCCCTGTGCTGGAGATTTTGGTTGAGGCGCTGAATACGACGGATAATGTGGCGCTGGCTGTGGCAATTGTTAATACTCTCGGTTCCATGGGTGATAATCGGGCAGCAGAGGTGCTGACAAGATTTAGCAAGGATGAATCTGCTGACTCCTATGTGCGTGAATCAGCAACTAGTGCATTATCTCGTTTGGAGCAAGTAATTAAGTTTCAACAAATTAATTCTCAGCGAGCTTAGTTCATTGCTCATGGTACGTGCTCGGCCCATGCTGCGCAAACATGGTTCATTGCTCATAGGCTAATGAACCATCAACTATGAACTATAAACAATCAACAATTCCTATAACGATCGCACCACTGGCATTAAATACTGTGATAAAGTAAAAGCATCCACCCCAAGCTGAGTACGCTCTTGAGCTGCCAAAATCCCTGCTTGAGCATGCCACCAAGCAGCAGTTGCCACTGTTGCTGCTAAAGTTTGTTCACTTAAATCTGGCTGCGCCAACAAGCCCCCCATAAGCCCTGTAAGAACATCCCCACTACCGCCCCTGGCTAGAGCTGGTGTACTCTCAGGAATCAGCCACACAAAGCCTCCGGAATCAGCAATGGCTGTTCTTGCTCCCTTTAATAGCACCACAGCTTTACTCAAATGAGATGCTTTGCGCACTGCACTAATTCGATCCGGAAGCAATTGGGCTGAGTCTGGAAATAGACGCTTGAACTCACCAAGATGAGGCGTTAGTACTGTTGGTTCCTGACGCCTTAACAGGGTGGGAATAGTTCTAAGTTCCGACAAAATATTTAAGCCATCAGCATCTAAAAGCAAAGGGCAAGGAACACCTAGCGCCTCTTGCACCACCAATTTAGCTTCCCTAGTCAAACCAGGACCACAAGCGATCGCATTATAACTATTCAAGTCTACAGTATCTGGAAGTTTGGCGACTGCTCCTGTCTCTGTTTCTGGGCAAGCAATGATTAACGCCTCTGGCAAATGATTCACTAATAATGGTTTGAGGGATTCTGGCACCGCTATAGAAAGCATACCCACACCACTAGCACGCGCTCCCAACCCCGTTAAAATTGCTCCGCCAGCATAGCGCTTCGAGCCACAAATCAGTAGTAAATGCCCTTGTTTATACTTGTGTGTTACTGCTGCTCTTGGCAAAGGCAAATAATCTCGGGCAGTGTTAGCCCTCATCTGCATTATTGCTGGCTGCTGACCTAAAATTGACCAAATATCCTTTAGAGGTATATCAAAATCAACTAACTGTGCCTCTCCGGTATACGCCAAAGCTTCGTCTTGCAAAAATGCCAGTTTCCACAATCCTAAGCAAAGTGTCTGGGTAGCACGAACAGCAGTTCCTAACACCTCTCCTGTATCAGTGTGGATACCAGAAGGCAAGTCAATACTAACTATAGGCTGCGATTGCTGATTCAAATGTTCAAGGGCACTAGCAATTTCTCCTGAAATTGATCTAGTTAACCCGAATCCAAATAAACCATCAATAATTAGGTCACAATCAGCTAGGGGTTCAATTTTCTCATAAAAAGGAATACCCAAACTGACAACATATTGAGCATGTTTAGAAGTTAGTTCCTTAAGTTTAGGGAGAGGACGATAAATTAACACCTCGTCCCCTTGGAAATGCAGTTCCCGTGCTACCACCAAAGCATCACCACCATTATGACCAGGTCCAACTAATACACCGACTCGGCGCTGGTAAAAATGAGGATAAAGCTCTTGAATTCGACGGTAAATTAGCCCTGCAACCTTTTCCATCAAAGCCGCAACTGGCATCCCCGCCTCAAACATGCGCCCTTCAATCTCGCGCATCTGCTGGGCGTTCACCACTACTTGTTCAATTAGCTCTCGGCTATTGTTATACTTTCTCAAAGTGCTATGGCTCTGGCAGTCATAACAAACTCATTACTATTTTATTAGTCTACCAAAGAAACCGCTATCCATCCCTACCTCACGAGAGTTGAGGGTGGGGACTTCCGCTAATCGTCGTTAAATTAAAAAGATGAACCAGGCTGCTTGAGAAACTCTACCTCTTCTGGGGTATTTTCCCTACCAAGGATCTGGTTGCGATGGGGAAAGCGCCCAAAGCGCTCAATCACTTCGAGGTGGCGATAGGCATAATCTATAGTACTGGCACTGTTGGGGTCATCTTTGAGAGTTAAGAATAACTCGACGCACCGATACTGGTCTTTGAGGTTCTCGCTGTGCTCAAATGGTAAGTATATAAACCAGCGCTGTATCGGCAGTAATTCTTTGTCAAAGTTTTGAGCAACGGCGTACTTAGCCACACAGAGGGCAATAGAGTCACTAGCAAAGGCTTGGGGCTGATTACGAAACATGTTACGAGGAAATTGATCAAGTAAAAGAATTAACGCCAGACAGCCGTGGGGTGTTGCCTTCCATTGCTCCAACTCACCCCCTACTGATTGTTGATAAGTTTCCAAAAAGTGCAAGCGCACTTGTTGATCAAACTCTAGGTTTTTCGTGAACCAGAATTGGCGCTGCTTTCCATAATCTATATCTTCAGGCTTGCCAAACCAAAAATTTAGAATCTCATCAACTCGTGACATAACAATTCAATCTCTCTTAGTTCCCAAAGTAAACTCGCGCATCTAAACCAGAAGATTGTAAATAGCTACTCCAGCGATTTGCTTCTTCTCTTGCTGAGAAGGGTCCAGCTGCAATTATCATAAAGAAAAGTGTGTCAATGTTAACCTAAAGAAACTACCGTGTTTCAAATCTGTTAGATTGTGATTTCATGACTAAGATCGTCGTGGGTCTCTCTGGTGGGGTTGACAGTTCCGTTGCCGCCGCCATCCTTCATCGTCAAGGATACGAAGTAATTGGTCTAACCCTTTGGTTAATGAAAGGGAAAGGTCAGTGCTGCTCTGAAGGAATGGTTGATGCTGCCTTTATTTGCGAACAACTGGGTATTCCTCATCATATTATTGATAGCCGCGACCTATTTGAAAAAAATATTGTTGATTATCTAGTTTCCGGTTACGAAGCTGGAATTACTCCCCTGCCATGCTCTCAGTGCAATCGGGCGGTGAAGTTTGGTCCGATGCTCAACTACTCTCGCCAACAGTTGGGCATTGACAAAATTGCTACAGGCCATTACGCGCGCATTAGTTATGATCAACATAGCGATCGCTATCAATTACGCAGAGCCCTAGACTTGACAAAAGACCAATCTTACTTCCTCTATGACTTGACTCAAGAAATGTTAGCAGCAACGGTGTTTCCCTTAGGAGAACTCAAGAAAACAGAAACTCGAAGCCTTGCTGCTGAGTATAAACTTAAAACTGCTGATAAACCAGAAAGTCAGGATTTGTGCTTAATTGAATCTCATGGCTCAATGCAAAAATTCCTTGACAAATATATCACTCCAACCTTAGGTGATATTGTTAATGTACAAGGAGAGATTTTAGGTAAACATCAAGGTATTCACCATTACACAATTGGGCAACGTCGCGGATTAGGTATTGCTGCTGCTGAACCTCTGTATGTTATTGCTCTAGACGCGAAACGCAACCGGGTAATTGTGGGTAATCGCGACAGCGCCAATCAGACTGAATGTAGTGCTTTTCGAGTTAACTGGGTATCAATCCCTGCCCCTACTAATCCCATCCGGGCATCAGTGCAGATTCGATATCGCTCTGCTGCTGTACCAGTAACAGTGATCCCCCTAGCAGAAGACCAGATTAAGCTAGTATTTGATGAACCGCAATTTAGCATTACTCCAGGACAAGCTGCTGTTTTGTATGATGAGGAAATTCTTTTAGGTGGGGGGATCATTGAGCGTTCAACTGTCTGTACTGCTCAAATGACTTGATAGTCTAGTTCATCTCAAATTAGAAAGCAAATAGCTCACTCATTCCTGGTAGGCTGATAGCTGAAGGCTGAGAGCTGATAGGAAATATGGGACTTGATCGGCGGACTTTTTTACAAAAAGCTGGTTTAGGGCTGGCGGCACTAGGAGTGAGTGAAACTGCGCTATCACTCCTAGGTGCTAAAAGTGTAGCAGTACCAGCCTTAGACCGCTATTTCCAGGCGCTAGCACAACCTGGTGTGCGGAAATTGGCGCTACTGGTAGGAATTAACCAGTATCCTCGCAGTACAGCTTTGGAGGGTTGCCTGACAGACGTAGAATTACAAAAAGAACTGTTAATTCACCGTTTTGGGGTTAAAGCCAGTGATATTTTGGTGCTGACAGATAGCCAAGCCAGCAGGGAAAATATTGAAGAGGCTTTTCTTGAGCATCTGAGTAAACAAGCCTCAGCTGGTGATGTCGTACTCTTCCACTTTAGTGGCTATGGTAGCCAAGTTAAAATTGCTCAGGAATCGGACATAGATAGCCCTGCCAA
The DNA here is from genome assembly GCA_010692645.1 of Symploca sp. SIO2E9. GTDB lineage: Bacteria > Cyanobacteriota > Cyanobacteriia > Cyanobacteriales > Coleofasciculaceae > SIO3C6. Next base: position 111,585 of record JAAHGS010000003.1, on the reverse strand, counting down.
TATTCAAAACAGTCTAGTGCCTGTAGATGGTATCTTGCCCAACAAGGGGAAACCTGCAACCAACGATTTGCTGGAAGAAACACTAGTTTTACTGATGCGCACCTTAGCGACAGATAAAATTACAACAGTTCTCGATACCAGTCACATTCAAGCAAGTAAACTGTTACAAGGGAATTTACGGGTTAGGTCTTGTCCGAACCCACCAGCAGAAGCTCCCAGTAATGGAGAGCTGGCTTTTCAAGAACAAATCCGGCGTCGTCTCAAAGATGCAGGACGACAGTGGTCTAATTCTCCTACTCTAAACCAAATGCCGGGAGTGGTTCTAGCAGCAGCTGGCTCTAGTCAAATGGCAACGGAGACGAATTGGGACGATTTCAGTGCTGGCTTATTTACCTACGCTCTTACTCAGTATCTGTGGCAAGCTATGCCGGCAACAACTGTTCAGATTAGCTTGTCTCGCACTGCTGGCACAGTAAATCAGCTGGTGGGTAAAGAGCAACAACCGAAACTTATGGGTGAAAAAAGGCTCAAGCCACTGCTTGCCTATTACCTGCCGCCAAATCTCAGCACGGGAGCAGATGGCGTGGTTACAGCAGTAGAAGACAATGGCAAAGCAGCAAAATTGTGGTTAGCAGGACTTCCAGCTCAGGTTTTGGAGTACTATGGGGCTAATTCTATCCTGCAAGTAGTTGGTGCTGGTTTACCTGAATTTAGGCAAGAAGAGTTAAAAATAGAAAGTTCTGAACTCCCCTCAGACAAAGACTCCGAAGCACAAGCTTCTGAGCCTCAAGCCGACAAGATTGATAAATTACTACAACTGCAAATACGCTCTAGAGAAGGTTTAAGAGCTAAGGCACGAGTGGTTGACGTTAGTGTTGCTCAGAGTTACCCCCTACAAGTAGGGCAGTGCTTGCAGGAGGTAATTCGCGTTTTGCCTCGCAATCTTGGTTTGGCGATTGCTCTGGATTTGGACTTGGAAAGAATTGAACGTGTGGATGCAACTAGCGCCTTTGCTAACATTCCTTCTGTATCTTCGGTAGTTATAGCTGGTGAACAATCTGCCGATTACCTGTTTGGGAAAGTAAGTAAGTCTCAATCTACGGCACAGGTAGCTGAGGATTCAGTAGCTAATTCCGACAAAACTAGTAAGTCTGTGGGTAAGTCGGAAACCCAGACAAAGGGCTATGGACTTCTATATCTTGCCAATGAACCGATTCCTAATACTACTGGGGAAGTTGGGGAGGCAGTCAAGTCGGCGACTAATCGACTAACTCCCAAATTAAAAACCTTGCTAGCAGCAAAATTCCTGCGTTTGACAGCAAATGAGGGTTCTTCACGTTTAGGTGTAAGGGCTTCACTAGAGATAGTCGAACCTAACCAGCAGCTGATGATGCGGCGATATGCTTGGCGGGCATCAACCTCGCTCAAACCATGCCCCCCTTGGTGCAACTCCTCAAAAGCAAAACAAGAAGCAATTGCTTCTGTACTTTCTTCAGACACAAAGACCAACCGTAGTCTTATACTTCCTGGTTCTGAGGGCAATATTCCTACTGTACCAATAGGAAGTCGTATTCAGTATCGGTTAGAAAATTACGGCAATTCCCCAATATATTTTATGCTACTCGGTTTTGATAGCAGCAGCAATGCGATCGCCCTTTATAAGAGCAAATATATAAACCAACCCCTAATGGCAGATGGGGCCCTGCCATCAGGGGCAAGCCTGACACTGCCAAAACCTTCTGCTGCTTTTGATTGGGTTATTCGAGGGGCTGCTGGAATCTGGGAAATTCAACTGATTTGCAGCTTAGCACCTTTTAAAAACACGAGTATGGCATTGGAAGCTTCTGGGCGTCCTGTGGGAGATGAAGGGAGAATTGACGATTTAAATCAGCCTCTGGAGGTAACACGAGCAGTCTTAGAAGATTTACATCAAGCCAGTGCTAACCTCTCAAATTCCATCGCTACAGTTTCTGATGCCTATGCATTGGATTTAAAGGCTTGGGCAACCCTGAGTTTTATCTATCAAGTGGTTTAACCTTCAATCGTGAAATGAAGACAATATTATTGCCTCCTGAGAGTATTTCCTGATGCCCTTTTGTAGCTACTGAAATAGAGCTTCAGAGTTTTGAGCATAATTTTTAATGAAAAAGCTAGCGCCACTGCTTGGCTTTAGTCTACTACTCTCTGAAGCCTTTTCCTCTGCTGTAGTAGCTCAGACAACTGAAACATCTATTGGTACTGCTGCAGATTTGAGAGTTTCTCCTCGCTTGGGAATAGGCTACAGTACCTCTGGCGCTGGCTACGATGGCTTTACTAGCTTTCAGGGTTTTGTTCCCCTACAGCAAACTCCTGGCAGTACTCTCACTTTCCTGCAAGGGCAATTGCTTTTAGACAATGGCTCTCACCTAGGCGGCAATATCCTCTTAGGACATCGCTTCTATAGCAACCAAGATAACCGAATTTTCGGTGGTTACCTCAGCTATGACAACCGCAACACTGGTAATTCAGTCTTCAATCAACTGGGGGCTGGTTTGGAAAGCTTGGGGAAAACTTGGGACTTGCGTGCCAATGCCTATGTGCCAATTGGCAATACCCGTCAGCGCATTGATCAGAGTACTGTAGAAATAGCTAGAGAAATTACCGGAGAACCTTTCTTTCAAAACCACTTTTTAGTAGCAGAGGGAGAAAGACAACTTGAGCAAATCACCAGTTTTGAAGCAGCGATGGCTGGTTTTGAGCTGGAAGCAGGTATAAAACTGGCGCGACTTGGTAAGCAAGGGGATTTGCGCGGTTATGGCGGATTGTATTATTATGATGCTGCTGGCACTGATGGGGCATTAGGTTGGCGACTGAGATTAGAGGCTAATCCTGCTGATACCTTAAATTTAGGCTTGTCTTTCCAAGAAGATGCCATTTTTGGTACTAATGTTGTCTTTAATGTCGGGGCGAATTTTCCAGGAACTCGTCCTCGGGGAGTTAACAAGCAGGAAACTGTTTTAGCCCGTATTGGAGAATCTGTTGCTCGCACGGCTAGTATTACTGTTGATTCGCAGCAGGAATCTGAATCTTTTAGCGAAGCGTTTACTATTGAGGCAACCAATCCAGAGACAGGTGAACCTTGGTTTTTCCAGCAGGTGAACCTAGGAGTCGCTGGAGGAGATGGTACTTTTGAAAATCCCTTTGGCATTCTCCAGGATGCTCTCAATGCTACGCTATCTGATGGTAATGATATTGTTTATGTGCAAGCAGGGGCAAATCCTGGTATTCCTGGCTTTACAATTGGTGATCAAGTACAGGTACTATCTACAGGACCACTGCAGGAGATAAATACTACTGAATTCGGCTTACTGCAACTACCACTATCGGGTGCTGGAATATTGCCAGGGGTTGCCGATACTGTCACTCTCGGGAATAATAATGTGTTGTCCGGGTTTGAGATTACAGCTGTGAGTGGTCCTGGTATTGAGGCGAGAAATATCAGCAATGGGGTAATTCGAGATAATGCGATCGCTAGCTCGATGGCAGCTGGTGTCTTACTCGATAATACTGCTGGTACAGTAACTTTGACTAATAACTCAATTAGCAATAGCAATCTTGAGGGCATATTAGCTCAGGCTGCTGGTAATACCAAGCAGGAAATTAACCTTGACGGTAACTTGATTAGCAGCAGTGGTAGTCAGGGCATTTTTATTCAGGCTTCTGAAACTGCTCAACAGAACTTAAGTGTCAAAAATAACGCCATTAGTGATAGCGGTAGTCAAGGTATTTTTGTTCAGGCTTCTGGTGAGACTCTACAGGAAATTAATATTGATAATAGTACGGTGAATAGCACGAGGGTTGGTAGTAATGGCAGCGGTGGTCAAGGTATTTTTGTCCAGGCTTCTGAAAATAGCCAACAGGAATTAAACCTCGACAATACGACAGTTAATGATAGTCTTAGTCAAGGTGTTTTTATTCAGGCTAATGAGGATTCTCAACAGGAATTAAATCTCAATAATACAACCGTTAGTAATAGTCTTGGTCAAGGTGTTTTTGTGCAAGCTTCTGGCAATACCCAACAGAACTTAGCCATAAACGAGAGTGAGGTCAACAGCACAAAACTCAGCAGCGACAATAGTGGTGGTCAGGGTATTTTCCTCCAAGCCACTCAGGATTCCAGGCAGAACTTGATTATCACTAAAAACGAAGTCAGGAATAATGATACTCAAGGTATTTTTGCTCAGTCTACTGATGATGCCCAACAGAATTTAAATTTCAACGGTAACGCGATTAGTAATAGTAATGTCCAGGGTTTATTTATGCAGGCTTCTGGCAATAGTCTACAGGAAATTAACATCCAAGATAGTAAAATCAGTAGTACTAGAAGTAGCAACAACAGTGGTGGTCAGGGTATTTTTGTCCAAGCTGCTGAGAATGCTCAACAGGAATTAAATATTGATACTACCACCGTCAATGATAGTGATAGTCAGGGTGTTTTCATCCAGGTTTCTAATAATTCCCAACAACAAATTGCTATTAGTGATACAACTGTAAGTGATAATATTGGTCAGGGCATTTTTATTCAAGCTTCTGGGGATAGCCTACAGGGAATAAACCTCAATAATATTACAGTTAATAATACGAGATTTGGAATTAATAGTAGCGGTGGTCAAGGGATTTTTATCCAAGCCAATGAAGGAGTCAGACAGGAATTTACTATTACCAATACTGAGGTAAGTAATAGTGCTAGCCAGGGTGTTTTCATCCAGGCTAATAACACTGCTCAAGCTTTTGGCAATGTTGAGTTCAACCTCTTGCAGGATAACGATGTACCAGGTTTAGCTGCCTTTATGAATAGCTCTCAAACCTTGTGTTTAGCACTCAATGGTAACAATAGTAATACAGACTTCCTGCTACAGCAAAATGCTGGGACTTTCAATGTAGTTGATAACAACAATACTGGCACCGTCATCCGCCAGGGAAACTTCAATGATGTGGCAGTTTGTCGGTGAAATAAGTAATAAGTAATAAGTAATAAGTAATAAGTAATAAGTAATATTATATTTGGAACTTATGCATTGACAAAAAATATAAACTATGTATATGGGATTTCGGGCGTTAGAGCTTGGTATTTTGACCATTTTTAGCATGCGCTACCTATCTCGAAATTACCCTCAAAAGCCTCAAACAACATAATATCGTTGATACATATGGTGGTAAATTTGTAGAGTGCGTAAGTCCTAATGATTACCAATGTTATGCGATCGCGCTTTATTCCCTACGTTTTTGTTATTTTTCTTCAAAGACATTTTTAAGGGCTTTTAGTACAATTATTACAGGCATTAGACAAAAAACTTCATAAAAACTATGTTTACTTACGCTAACAAGACGCAGCAAAATAAAACGAGAGCGGTGGCTAATAGGGTTGCTCAGAAGAAGACTAGTGGTACTTCTAATGTTCAGTTTGTAGATAATCGGCCTCAAGCCATTGCTCAAAGAAAACTGCAAGAGATGGCGAATAATAGTCCGCAAGCTAAACAAGCGGCTCAGTTACATGCGATCGCTGATAATTATCCTGCTCAACAACAGCAACCCAGTCAGAAAAAAGCAAGCCCTGAGCCTGGTGGAAAGGAAAATAATACAGGCTTACCTGACAACTTAAAATCAGGAATTGAAAACCTATCTGGTTTTTCCATGGATGATGTTAAAGTTCATTTCAATTCTGATAAATCTGCTCAATTGAATGCTCATGCTTATGCGCAAGGAACGGATATTCATTTAGCTTCTGGACAGGAAAAACATCTGCCCCATGAAGCATGGCATGTGGTGCAGCAAAAACAAGGAAGGGTAAAACCTACCATGCAAATGAAGGGTGAAGTGAATATTAATGATGATGCAGGATTGGAGAAAGAAGCGGAGGTGATGGGTGCGAAAGCCTTGCAGATGAATACCAATTCCATTGCCAATCTTACCAGTAGTAGCATAGTACAAAAAGGTGTTATGCAACGATATTTGATTGTAGATAATACTGATTATACCCGTTGGTATAGAGAAATGTCGGCAACTAAAGTAAAAGATGCAGATATTAAGACCGACCTCAACATGGCAATAACCAACATAGCAATTAAAATGATCAATGCTTTAGATGCAAAGAATGCTTATGAAAATACTGTGATTGAAGCAATTAGAACAGATAATGTTAATGCTAATAAGTTGAGGTCACAGATCACCAAATGGATTGTGGATAATCCAGGCGATAAATCTTCTGTGAAAAGTCATCCGGATTTCGGTAGGAAAAGACAGACCAGGGTCTATGCCAATTATAAAGATCTTGCACTTGCACTCTATGGCTGGGTGAGTGCCAAGCCCAATAGGCATCAGGAGAAGGAGAAGGCCAAGGAAGTTCAGGCAAATGATGCCATCGACTATCATCTAAATTCGATATTATTATTGATTAATGGTTGGATTGAACGTCACACTAGTAAACTACAAATTAAAGACGATCTGAAAAATCATGGAACGGCGATTAACGGTCATAGCTGGAATATCTACCAAAATTATTTTGAACATGCTGGGAAAGGGAATAAGACCAAACTACCTGCTAGCTATACTGATGTCATAATAAATCCTCAGAATTATGATGTTCGCCAGAAAACGGGAATACTGCACGACATTATGCATTATTTCATGGAAAAGGAAAAGGTAGAACCAACCGTAAATATCTTGGGTGGTATGCCTGCCTTAAATGCAACTGAAATTAACCCAGCCGGGGGAACAAGCCGAGTTCCGTATAATCGCCCCCGGAATTCCCAGATTAGAGAGAATCAATTAGATGCACTCAAGCTCGTAAATCCAGCACACTTGCCAGGAGGTACCCTTAATCCTGTGCTGGTCAGTGGTGAGGAATCACATAAATCGTATAAATTTGCGAGGTCGAAAAACTTGCCAATGTTTGGGCGGCACTCATTCACAGCAGCTCGAATGATGACAATGGTACAAGGCGCGGATGGCACAAAAAAGCAAATCTCAGCAATGGCCTGGGCAATCATGGCGTATTGGCGACAAAATTACGATCATACTAGTATCCCCTACCACACTCTTCACGAGATCATGGATTTTGCTCCTGACTTTGGAATAGCGTATGATCCAGATCATCCAATGCAAGGATTAGATGATTTTACCCACGCAGGATTTATTAAGATTCTTAAAGAAGAAATACTAGGCAATCCCAAAGACCGGGATATTGACAAGCTAATCGGTCAGGATACTCCAACAAATGTGGCTGCATTCTTCCTGCAACATCGTGCGCTCTGGGCGAATCACAAAGTGATGACTTTTCTTCAAACTACGGTGTTACCCACAGCAGACTTCCTTGCATTGAATGCTGAAGAGCTATACGATTTCTTTGACTATAATTCCATAAATCAGGATTTGCTTCACAAGATTCCGGAAGAACGCCGACAACATGTACTAAGTGGATCTCTACTTGCTACTTAGTGCGATCGCTTGTAGGTTTGGTTAAGGAACGAAACTCAACAAAATAACTCTCTTTGATGATTAAGGTAGCGTTTTTCGGAATTGAACTGTTGGGTGTTAAGTTTTGCGATCGCCCAACCCAACCTACATTTTATTCTAGACCAATATAGGAAGATAAAATAGTGCGATCGCTTATTCCCCCCTCCCCCTCAACCAATCATCCGAATTGCCTATGAAGCTCACCCAACTAGATCAAAACGCAGCTTGTAGGTTAGGTTAAGGAACAAAACCCAACCAAATAACCTCTCTTTGATGATTATGGTGGCGTTTTTCGGAATTTAACTGTTGGGTGTTGGGTTTTGCGATCGCCCAACCCAACCTACGTTTTATTCTAGACCAATATAGGAAGATAAAATAGTGCGATCGCTGATTCCCCCGTCCCTGTTAACCAATCATCTGAATTACCTATGAAGCTCACCCAACTAGATCAAAACGCAGCTTGTAGGTTAGGTTAAGGAACGAAACCCAACCAAATAACCTCTCTTTGATGATTAAGGTAGCGTTTTTCAGAATTTAACTGTTTGGTGTTGGGTTTTGCGATCGCGCAACTCAACCTACATTTTATTCTAGACCAATATAGGAAGATAAAATATTGCGATCGCTTATTCCCCCGTCCCTGTTAACCAATCATCTGAATTGCCTATGAACCAAACTAAGCTCGATAAAAACATTGCTGATATCGGTCTTTTTACACCTAATCCAAAACTCATAGTGCGATCGCTTGTAGGTTGGGTTGAGGAACGAAACCCAACAAAATAACCTCTCTTTGATGATTATGGTGGCGTTTTTCGGAATTTAACTGTTGGGTGTTGGGTTTGGCGATCGCCCAACCCAACCTACGTTTTATTCTAGACCAATATAGGAAGATAAAATAGTGCGATCGCTGATTCCCCCGTCCCTGTTAACCAATCATCTGAATTGCCTATGAACCAAACTAAACTCGATAAAAACGCAGACTGCATCGATCGCGAACTAACTTGGTTCAGCCAGATATTAGAACATCGGTTTCAGCTTCGTGCTGAGGGGAAAAAAGCGCAAACATACTTGTTCGACTTAATTGTGCCCCCAGAATTGCCAGAGACAGATATACCCTACGCCGAAGTAATACACAAATTCAACCTACAACCCGCCGAACGGCTAATACTTATTCTCAGCTTTATTCCCAATATCAAACCCAATTTACTCGATACATTTTTGATGCCTAATCCATCCCTAGAGCGAGGATATACCGAATTTGGTGGGTTGATAGGAAATGCCCACAGTGGCTTTTTACCAACTTGTGAAACAGCCATGTTTTTATTAGCTGATGACAACCTCGCTGCCCGACTTAATTATGATCGCCTCTTCAGGAACGATCATATCTTATTCGCCCAGGGAATCCTCTACCTCGATCATCAACACTTCAACGAACCACCATTATCAGCCGCACTCCATCTGAGTCCAGAGTATCGCCAGCGCATCATAAGCGGACAATCCTATACTCCCACCTTTAGTTCAGCATTTCCTGCTCAGCGCATCACAACCAACTTAGAATGGGAGGACCTCGTACTCAATCCAGGCACACAAGAAAAGATTGATGATCTCCTCACCTGGGTTCAAAACAAGGATGTTCTGATCAACCAATGGAATTTGAAACAGTATATCCAGCCTGGTTTTCGCAGCCTTTTTCATGGTCCACCTGGAACGGGAAAAACCATGACTGCGTGCTTGCTAGGGAAAAAGTCCGGTTTACCTGTGTTTCAGATCGATGTTTCTCAAGTTATTTCCAAATACATCGGCGAAACCGAAAAGAATCTGGCTAGACTTTTCGATCAAGCTGAAAATCAAGATTGGATTCTGTTTTTTGATGAAGCAGACTCCCTATTTGGCAAACGGGTTGAGAGCAAAAATTCTAATGATCGTGTTGCTAATCAAGAAATTTCCTACCTATTGCAGCGCATTGAAAACTATTCTGGTCTAGCAATAATGGCAACCAATTTGAACTCTAATCTAGACGAAGCATTTGCACGCCGTTTTCAGTCCATGATTGGGTTTTACATACCAAATGCCGAGCGGCGTTTACAATTATGGCAGAATAATTTCATGAACAAGCCATTCGATGTTGCCGAAGAGGTGGATTTTGAAAAGTTAGCCAATGAGTACGAGATGACGGGTGGCAATATTATTAATATTCTACAGTACGCCTGCATCAAGGCAGTTAAACGAACACCACCAAAAATCTACGAGGATGATTTGCTCACAGCAATTCGTAATGAGTTGTACAAAGAAGGCAGGCATAATAAAATGTCATCAATCTTGATGTAGTTAGGGAATACGCATTGACAATATGACCATTAGAATCTTCTCCCCATCCCCCCCCTCTCCCTCTCTCCTCAATGGGATATTTTACGAGTGTTGCAACTGTGGTCATGTTGTTGATAGGGACTTAAATGCCGCGCTTAACTTAGCAAGTGTCCCAATTAGCAAGTTAAAGCCATTAGAACCCTAGGCTATAGGGGGTTTGCCTGTGGACAAGAAGGAGCCGACTCCCTTGGTTGAAGCAGGAAGAAAACATCAAAACTACTAGCTTTGAACAGGTTTGAGTAGGTTTGAGTAGGTTTTTCGTAGCAGATTGGACCTCTGAACTCAGCAGGAAGAAAACATCAAACGCCTAACTTTGATTAGTTTTAGGCAGATTTGAGTAAGTTTTTCGTAGCAGCGTCAAATATTCTAAAGTAAAGCTTTGTAAGGTTTTCTAAGATTAGGGAGATTCAAAAGTGACTATACCTTTATTAAACTACCCTCTAGTGACTCAAAATCCGCGAGTAGGTGGCTATGAAATAGCAGGTGATGACCAACCAAGGATTTTTTCAACCGAGAACCTGCTCTCACCTGGAGACATCGAGACTTTGATCGAAGCAGGGTACCGTCAAATCTTCTTCCATGCCTTTGCTTCGGATCGTGAACCTTTCCTCGAGTCCCAACTCCGCTTTGGTCAAATTACAGTGCGGGACTTCATTCGCGGATTGCTGCTTTCTGAGACCTTCAAGAGCAGTTTCTATGATAAAAACAGCAACTATCGCTTTGTTGAGCAGTGTGTGCAGCGGATTCTGGGGCGTGATATCCATGGCGAACAGGAAAAATTAGCCTGGGCAATTATAGTTGCTACTAAGGGCATTGAAGGTTTCGTCGATGAACTGCTAGGTAGCGATGAGTACCTGGACAACTTCGGGTACAATACAGTTCCCTATCAACGTCGTCGAGTGTTGCCTGGTCGCAATCAGGGTGAATTACCCTTCAATATCAAATCTCCGCGCTACGATGGTTACTACCGCGCAGTATTAGGCTTCCCTCAAATCATTTGGCAGACACAGGTCACTCGCTATACCCCACAAGACAAGAAGCCGAAGGAAGGAGATCCGGCTCTGTACGCGGATCTAGCGCGGGGACTTTCTATACCCAACAATCCCATACCAAGGGTTTCAGCTCAAAACATCAATATCGAAGCTTCTGTTCCTTATCGCAAGAGTACTGAACTAGCTGCAACGGAGGCGTAGAACACTCAAGAGAGTGGTTAAGACTGGGGGGAGAGGAGCGATGAACTCGAGCCACTCCCCAGAGACTGGATGCTGCAACCTGAGTCGCCAAGCATGGAGTGCTTGACCAGTTAGTTTGACACCTAAAGAGCGCCCGCTGCTGTAAACAGGATCGCCGACGATGGGATGCCCCATATAGGCACTGTGAACCCGAATCTGATGGGTGCGACCAGTTTCTAGCTGAAAATGGATCAGGGTGTAGTTTCCCAATCTTTCTCTAACTTGCCAGTGAGTCACAGCTGAGCGTCCTCCTTTTGGCACTGGCACTACTGCCATTTTTTTGCGGTCTAGAGGATGACGCCCAATTGGTTGATTAACTATACCCTGATCATTTTTAGGGGCACCATACACCACGCCCAAATATTCCCTTTGAGCAGTTTTAGTTTGGATTTGGGCTTGCAAGCTTTGATGAGCTTGGTCAGTTTTAGCGATCGCGATCGCGCCAGTGGTATCTTTATCTAAGCGGTGGACAATTCCAGGACGTTCAAACCCACCGATGCCAGCGAGATTTTGGCAATGAGCAAGGAGAGCATTGACGAGAGTGCCACTAGGATGACCTGGTGCTGGATGAACCACTAAGCCAGCAGGTTTATTAACAACAATCAGGGAATCGTCCTCGTAAAGAATATCCAAGCCGATGGCTTCAGGCTGCAAATCCACAGGTTGGACATCGGGTATAGTTAGGAAAATGCGATCGCCAAATTGCACCATTGCTTTTTTAGAGGTACAGACTTTACCGTTAATCTCGACCTTGCCCTGTTCAATTAGTTTTTGGAGGCGAGAGCGAGAAATATCAGGTAATTGCTCAGAAAGATAGCGGTCAAGGCGCAGACTAAGTGTAGTAGTTGCGCTTGCTGCCAATGGCGACTCGACAGAGTCGTCTAGAGGGGGAACTTGGAAAAACTGTGTAGAAGTCAACCTTTTCTTTCTATAACTATCCTCAGGCGAGCAACAAGGGCTCCAATTGCTCCTAGGGCTGCTAAGATTGGAAAAAAGGTAATGCTAATCAAGCCACCTACTACCCCAACTGTGAGGGGAAATTCCAAAAGGATTTGCCCTTGTGCCTTCTTGACGGTAATCCGACGAATATTACCTTGATGAATCAGTTCTTTGACCTTATCAACTAGATTATCACCGCTAATCTCAAATTCCTCTACCTTAACTTTTTCTGACGATTCAACTTCAGGTTCGACAGAAGTTGAATTAGTTTGTCTTGCTTGCCAATCGTTTGGTGGGTTCATAACTTTAAGTTTAGAGCCTGAGAGGGGTTAATCCCATTCTTGCAGAAATCTTGTCAGAACAGACAGGGAGAACCTAGAGTGAATCAAACTATAAATTTGCACAAAGCTTCCTGAAGTTATCTTGTCTACTGGGAATAGTAAGACAGTATTGGAATAACAATAACAAAAAATGGATGAAGTCGTCGGAAAGCTAGCGGCATTGGGATTGCCGGGAATAATCCTTGTTATCACTATGGCAACCACAGGTTTAACTGGTGCAGCAGCAATCACAGCCGCCTTGGCAATGTTAGGCCCAGGGGGAATGCTTGGAGGCATTGCTTTCCTCGGAGTTATAGGTTTAGTCGCAGAGCCTCTATCTAAGTATGGATTGGAAACACTTCTTCTAGGGGTATATAAAAAACGCTACGAAAAAGGAGAAACTTTGGACGCTCTTGCTAAAGAAATTAATAGATTACCAATCTCTGATGATTTAAAGCGCAAGCTCAGAGAAGGGCTTGGATGATTGTGAAGTTTTATTTGAAACCTGATTATCTAGGGCTTGCTGAATTAATCTAAACTTGAGAATTGATTTAAGTTGATTAATCATGCTCTACGATTAACAATCGTTTACTAAAATTTGCAAAAATATATGTTTCTTACCGTAAAAAAGAAAGAAAATATAAATGTAGATAAAAATTACCAAGTCTAAAGACGCGATAATTTCTATCTATAAATTGTCAGAACATTTTAAGAACTTCAATTTACATGGAGACACGGCACTATTTACTGCAACTAAGTTGTCGCAGCGCATTGGGTGTATTCTGCCGTGGATTTTGCTTATGAATAAACATTTGTGTCCTTGTTGTTGTTCAGAACCTCTACTTCGTCATATCTCCCATAGAGGAATTTACTGGTTTTGCCGCCATTGCCACGTAGAAATGCCAGATTTAGAAGAAATTTTAGAAACAAAATCTGTGTCAGAGCATGAGTTTAGTAATCACATCAGTGAGTATCTAGATTGGGGAGAAGCATGGCAGCATAGAGAACTTCAGCAAGTGGGTGCAAAAGGCAGCAGTACTCAAGGTAGCTCGCATCACCAACATCGCCTAACTATCTATGAAAAACTGATGAGGAGAAGCCAAGTAGTGGTGAAAAAGGAGGCAACACCAGTTTTGTAATCCAGGGTAAGGGTATCTAGTTGAGACTAATTGCAGAAGTCGGGAAAGGAAAAGGGAATAGGGAGTGAAAAATAGTTAAATTTGGGCTACTCCCTACTCTCCACTCTTGACGCTCTCGAGCTAAATCCGCATATTATGGGTGGAGATTGATGCTTCTGCGACTCTTTTAACCGCTAGACAAGAGAGATAATTGAAGTTGTATTCTCAATTTTGGGTGTGTCCTTTGCTTGCTGTGTTTCGACCATTTTCTCTGCTAGTCACGCTAGTACTCTGTTGTCTGTTAACTCTGACTGGCTGTAGCCCTAGCCAGTTGAAAACTCAAGCAGCACAGGTATCTCAATTAGTTTTACTTCTTCCCAGTAATCCTAACAGTTTTAATTATCCTCTCAATCAGTCTCCCTACAGTGTTTTTCCCTTTATCTACGAGGGATTGCTCCAGGAAGATGGTATCACTGCTGAGTTAAAGCCAGCACTAGCCGAGTCTTGGGAAATCTCTAAGGATAAGCGGCGAATTACCTTTACCCTACGTGATAATTTGAAGTGGTCTGATGGTCAACCACTTACTGCTGATGATGTGATTTTTACCTTTCAGCAGGTTTACCTCAATCAAAAAATTCCTACTGTAATTAGAGACTTTCTGCGCATCGGCATTAAGGAGACTTTCCCGTCACTAAAAAAACTTAATGCTGTGCAAGTAGAATTTACTATTCCCGAACCCTTTGCACCCTTTTTAAGGTATACAGGAGTACTGCCAATTCTACCAGCCCATGTTCTACGGGAGTATGTGGAAACTACAGATGCCAAGGGAAATCTCAAATTTCTTTCCATCTGGGGAACCGATACCAATCCTACCCAAATTATTGGCAACGGACCCTACCGCATGATAGATTACATCCCTTCTCAGCGAGTAGTTTTCCAACGCAACCCCTACTATTGGCGTCAAGATATTCAGGGAAATTCCCAACCTTATATTAAGCGCCTTGTCTTGCAAATTATCGAAAATACCGATAACCAATTGCTTAGATTTCGCTCAGGAGAACTTGATAGTCTACGGGTGAGGAATGATGCCTTTGCTTTACTCAAGCGAGAGGAGAGGCGAGGGCAATATACTATTTACAACGGAGGACCAAGCAATGGTGTTCAGTTTGTAGGTTTCAACCTCAATCAAGGTCGTAATTCTCAAGATAAGCCATTTGTAACACCAATCAAGTCTCGCTGGTTCAATAACTTGGCTTTTAGGCAAGCAGTCGCCTATGCTATTGATCGTGAAAGGATGAACACTAATATTTATCGGGGACTAGGTGAGTTGCAACATTCGCCAATTGGTATGCAAAGTCCCTATTACCTTGCTCCAGAAGCAGGGTTAAAGGTCTATAATTACAACCCACAGAAGGCAAAGCAATTACTACTAGAGGCTGGTTTCCAATATAACTCTCAAGGACAGCTACTAGATGAGGATGGCAACCTGGTCAAGTTTACTATTTTGGTAAAATCAGAGGATAAATCTCGGGTAGATACCGCAGTTCAGATTAAAGAAAATTTGAGTAAAATTGGGATGCAAGCAGATTTACAGGTGCTCAGCTTCAATGTTGTAATCAAAAAGCTATTATTGAGTCGAGATTGGGATTGCTATGTGGGTTCGTTTGAGGGAGGAGAAGTTGAGCCTCACAGGTTATTTTTCTTTTGGTACAGTGGAGGTTCGTTTCATCAATTTAATCAAGGCCCTCAACTAGGACAAGTTCCAATTAAGGGTTGGAAAGTGTCTGACTGGGAGCGCGAAATTGACCGCTTGTTTGAGGCTGGATCCAAAGAAATTGATGTTAGCAAACGTAAGGAAATTTACGCTCAGTTTCAGCAGATTGTTGCCGAACAGTTACCTTTATTTTTCCTAGTGAATCCACTTTCTTTACAAGCGGTGCGTGATCACGTCGAAAATGTTAAATTTTCTGCCCTAGGAGGAGGTTTATGGAACCTGTATGAGTTGAAAGTTAGTCATAATTGAGAAAGATAGAGTTACAAGTAGCAATGGGTGCCAATAGAATTAGGGTGGCTCAGGATAAAGCTGATTTGGTCAAGTCCTTAGTAGAATCAGATGGTACTACTGGACCTTTCCAAACTTACGCTGATGTAATGGTATTTGCAGCAGCCTTGGGGGTAAAGCGAAAGAAGCGAGCACCTCTGGGGTTAATATCTAAAAAAGAACCTCATCCCATTGGGTTAGAAATATTCGTTTCTAGGGGATATGATTGGGTGATTAAGTTGTTAGCGATCGCCGAGACAAAAAATACTAAGGTTCTCTCTTCTGTTGAGGAAAACTTTGAGAAACAGCGCGTCCATATTTTTGAAGAGTATGCTAATGGAGGCTTGGAAGTGTTGCGAGATGAGTTACGAGGATCTGTAGATTACTCAGAGCGAATTTTGTTGATTCTCAATTCTGAGAAATTCAAGCAAGAACCTCCGCCAGAAAATTTTGATTTGAGTAGATTTTTGTAATCTAAAATAAGCTAACCTTGAGTACCTAAAAATTTACTACAAATACCTTTTCAAGGAGGTAGTTTGGGTTTCACACCCTTCAACCAAACCTACAAAGTTCACATGCTCCCCAATAAATATTCTTGTTATTACTTATTACTTATTACTTATTACTTATTACTTATTACTTAACGAAACAGCGGAAGCGGTTCCTCCAAAACATTGAATTCAAAGCAATGACGCCCTTGCGGGTGTTGCCAATTCTCTCGTGAACTGCCACTAGGGGCTTGCTGTAAGCGATAGGTGGCGCTATCTGTGTCAAAGTTAGCACATAATTCATAGGTTGTAGAGCTTTGGCGGCGGTATTCGTAGGGAGTGTTAGTGATGAGATCGGTGTTACTATCTCGTTCCTCCAGCAACTCCGGCAACTCGAAAACTTTACCACGATTTTGTGTCTGTTCAGCTTGCTGGTAGAGACTGCGGGCAATCCTCTCCAAATCCTGAATTCGCTCTCTATCAGCAGCAATCAGGCGTTGTCTGTTAGGAGTGCCTACTACCCAAAAACCAGCCACGATCCCAATTACTACAGCAACTGTAGCGACAAAAGAAAAGGTACGGTCAAAAGTAGACTGACTCATAGTTGACTGCATTGGTTATAATTGACCTTTAGGGTTTTCCTTGAGGACAACTTAAGAGCGCCTTCTTGTAGGTTGCCGTCGTAGCCATACAAAGTAGTACCAGAGTACACCGCCGTCGATTACCAGTATCACTATAACCTTGAGGATAAATCGGAAGGTGAGATCACCGCGCAGAAAAGATGTCAAAAAGGCAATTAACGTCCCTAGCGCAATTAAAGATACCACCAGCAAGGTTAAATAAGTCAGCCACTTGCGCACCCCTGATTGGTATTTTTCAGGATAAAGTGATAGCTCTCGCAGAATCTGACGCATGACTATTAGGTAAACAGGATAGCTAACAATCAGGCGGGCTAGACAGAAAGCCACCTCGGAGGCAGGGTTGCCAAAATACCGCTGTAAGGGATTAGGAACGTAAGTATTGATGAAAATAAATGCTAATTCTCCTAAGGCTTGAGTCCAGATGGCGAGTGTTGAGAAGCACAATAGGTAGAAAAAAGCATCCCGTGCCGACTCAATCGAGCCTCCCGCTGGCATAGGGATAGATTGGTTCGTGAGACGTTCATAAACCAGGAAAAATGCCCTCTCAATCTCTCGTTGCGACCAGCCAAAACTTCTCAGTAGTTTACTGATAAACTCATCAGATGCGCCACGAGCGCGGGCAGCTTCAATAAAGCTAACCAAGTCTGAACGAGATTCCGGCGCTGGTGGTCTTTTAGAAGAATCTTCTCTTGCCATATAAGCACCTGATTTATGTCTCTCAAAGGGCTTAGACTCTAATCATAAGCTGATCGCCTATTGGCTTCAAGTTTGTGTTTACATGATTACATAATCAAGTAAGCAAATAGCTTTGTCTATAAATTTATCCAATTTTGATCATCCACACTAAAAAGCTCAGAATTTGTTCGATAGGAGGAAGCGGGTAATCCATTAAATCGATGGTTACTATTTGTCCTTCTAGTTTAAGAAATCGCCATTGCGTTCCACTACTAACACTTCCGTAAACAGCTGTAATAGGTTGCTCTTGGGCTTGATTAAATCGCTGTGCTGCTACCATTTCAGCAATGCATTGCCCGAGCCCTGATTTCAGGTCTGATTTTTTGGCTTCAACAATGACAATTGCGGGGGCTTCTACTGTTAATTGTTCTGGGGAACGACTAATTAGAAAATCGCACACTCCATTGAGTCCGACATTGGCATCAACGTTAAATTCTTCCCCGGAAAATACGCTGATTTGCTGCTCCAGAATGCGCCGCACTTCTAAAAGGACAGGATTGATAATAACTTCAGAACGAGCTTTTTCTGTATCAACTGCAATTGCCCAGGGTAAATCTTCTAAAATGCCTTGTAGTCTTGGACTGGGTACGATAGGTTCTAGCGTGTTTGGGAAAAAGCGAACCCCCTCAACTGTTGTGAGGTGAAAATCTTGTTTGACTTTGCCAATAGTGAATTGACTGTAGGGCATGAAGAGTTTTGGTAAATTTACAAAATAGGTGGCAATCCCACCTCTCTCGGTTTCACAAATGTGCCCTCAAAACTCATGGCTTGATTTCTCCCAACCTCCCTCCCGTCTGCCACTGCCATACGTAGTTCTGCACGTTCCATTCGATCCTCAATACCACCGAGAATATAGACAATCAGTTTAGTCGCTAAATCCCTTCCCGAAACTAGCACCCGTTTGCGATTGGGGCTATACAAAACTCCATACCAGGGGGATTGAGGATAATCCATAGCGCTAAAACCGCCTTCTTTATCGTATTTGCGTAGTTTCTTAAAGATGGTTTTAAGAGATAGTCCCTTTTTAAATACTAGGATACCCAAAGCATGAGCAAAGGCGACTTGCCCAACTGGACGAAAAAGCATATTTCCTTCTCCTGCCCCTTTTTCGTGACTGAAGCGACGCAATTGATAGGTTTCTACTCCCTGTTCTAGTTTTTGATAGCTTGGTAGGCTGTTTAAATAATCGAAAAGCTCTTTAAAAGTTTCTATTCCCTCTTCCAGTTGTTCATCCTCAGGGCGCATAGGAATGAGATTCTTATTATTGGAAGATTTCCACTTGGGAAACTTGTATTCCAAATAGCGTACAGACATATCTTTGAGAGCCTGAAGGGTAGTCAAAACAGTTGATTGGGCAGCAACTGTAGCACTATTCCAATTAACGCGGGGATTGCGCCCTTCTAGATCTTTGAGTAAAGGATGGGTGACAGCAATTTTTCTGGCAACAATGGCAAAACCATTATCCTCATCAAGTTGTGCTAATTGACCTTTAGTTAAGGGTACAGCCATGAGGTTGACGTGTACAAAGATTGATCTTACTCTTCGCCTTGCCTGTTCGCGAGTCTCGCCAGCAACAACGGCAGAAATGAATTCAATGCCAATCTTTTCGGTTGCCAAGTTTTGCAAATAAGCAGCATCTACTTGGTATTCTTTGCTAAGTTCCTCAACTGTAATTAATCCTCCTAAAGGTTTTTTATCCTTTTTGTAGCGCTGGAGTTTACCGGTTTGGATCAACTCTATCAGTCCCTGCACTCCCATTAGTCTGTGTTGACCATCCAAGGCAAAAATCGTCACCTCTTCAGAAACATTCAACAGACCAATTCTACCTTCTTGATCTAGGGTGGTAAACTCAGTGGCAGATTGGCGCGCCTGTTTGTTAGTATCCCATTGGGCAGCTTTGGGATTATCTACCCACGGTTGATTTACAACTACCAGTACTGGTGGAAACTTGTGGTTTTTCCTAACTGCCAAATATTGAGCCAAAGGTGCTTGACGTGACCAATCTAGAGAGCGCTGCTGAATCTCTTCAATGCTTTCGGCGTCAATTTCTACGTTATCAGTATCTGAGTTAAATTTCTCTCGGAAAAGGGGTAGGCGAGAAGCAAAGCGCACCCTACGGGCAAACCACTCCAGGGTTACTGAACCCAGATACGCCTCAGAACCCCCCATCTCGATTTTTTGAACCAGGATTTGGTCATTTTTGGTAAGATGTTGCTCCAGTAGTAGTGCTAGTGCCTGTCGGTCTTGGTTTTCCCTTTCTAGGATTTGCTTGGCAATGTCAGACTTTGGCTTCTTGGGGCTGTTCATTGAAGAGAGCAGTTTTAGGTGATTAAGCTATTTTTACAAAGAAGTAAGCTGCATCCCACGTCTTTTAAGCGTGGGATGTAGCGTTAAGGCTTTCAAGCCGCGTTAGATGTTTGCTTGATCCTCGATTGTAGACATACTATCATTATTAAAAGGTTTGGGAGTTCAACCCTAGGCGTAGGAGATGTTAGACAGGCTGTGCCTGCAATCTCACCCTTGATGCCTGAATCCCAGGAATTCAATTCGTGGGAGTGGCTCAATCACATCTTGCAGCATCCGCTTACCCATTTTGGGCTCAAATTCAATCCCTATCAGGGGTTGAGGTGGCAACTAGATAGCGCAATCTGGTAGTTTTATAAAACTACCAGTTATAACGATTTATGTAAACAATAGTTTTTAAAAACTACTTTAGATGTGTAATATGTAAACACATCTACATTGCTCACCAGAACCAGTGTCTCAAAAAATTGCCAGATACATCAGGAGTTTACATCCATCTTAAACTAGCTTTAGCTGCATTAACAGCCATTCTTACAGGACTAGCACCAGCTGAAATTTTATAACGTTTAGCGGGATTCTTGGGGTTGGGGTCTATATTCACTATATTTCCATGCCAAAGTTTACTTTCAGTTGACCAATCCAGTTGAGCAATTTGTGATACCCTTTCGGTTTCAAAATTAAATCTATATTGGTCATAAGTGCAGTGTAATAATCGTCCTAGTATTTCTATTCCTACGCTTCTACCCAAGATACATTCATTCTTGAATTTATCAATTTCATCAACTGTCAAGTCTTCGATGCTGGTGTCAAAAATGTGCCTACTATGACTGCATTCAGAGAAAAATTGATTAAAACAACTGCTCAAAGCTTCAGATGACTGTTCAACAGCATAACCTTGAAGTTCGTCGCTTGGGTCATTAGTAAAAGCACAACTTACAGCTTTGGCTATATAATTAGTTGTGTAAATCAATTTATACTTTGTGTTGGCAGAACTTTTTATTCTTTCTGTCTTATCTTCAAAAATTTTAACTCGCTCAATTAAATTTTTGGTAATACCAACTCTGCCCTCAAATTCACCGAATGATAAAAGTAAAGATTTATCCAGTGACTTTGTTTGTGCCATATCCCTGAAATCAGTTTGACACTGCTTAAAATCACCTTCTAAAACTAGTGTAATTGGGAAATCGTTGTCAGCAATTAAGTCGTATTGAGAACCCTCAATCAAGTCATGAATTGCACGCTTACGATGTTGTCCATCAGTGATGTCTAACTTAACATGGCGAGGAATAGTTACTAAACAAATGCCTCTACTCAATTCAATTAGCTCAATCTTGTCTGGAGAAACATTGGCAGTCAGTGTTCCCACAATCCAAGGTTTGTCTTTTTGAGCGCGATTGGTAATATATTGTTTGATTTCCTCAGCATGACCTTTGACTTCTGGGCGATTTTTCCCAGAATCGGGATTGTTGTCAACAGAGGGTTTGGCTTGGAGCAGAGTTGGCAAGTCATCAGCAGGAACATTGATTTGTACCATTGTCCGCTTTCCCTGCCGAAAAACTAGCCCTGGATAGCATTTCTGACGGTGATGTTTAGCAAAGTACGGCTCAATAACTTGATCAAGTTTCTGCTTAAGTTCAAAATCGGAGGTGTTACTTTCAGACATGTAAACCTATAAAATCAGAAAAAACCACTTAAGATCATAATTACAAACCCATAACGCAGACAACCGGAAAAATACGGACTTAACAGAGATGACAGGAAACCAAATCCCCCTATTTCCACCGCGCACTGTTACTGAGTTAGTGGAAGATATACAAGCTCTTACCATTGAAATTCAAGAGCTATACTGTCTAGATGCTATCCCCTGGGTTATAGGTGTTTCCTGGGGAAAAGATTCTAGTACAGTTTTACAGCTAATCTGGAATGCGATCGCAGCGTTGCCACCAGAAAAAAGGACTAAAACAATTCATGTAATTACAACAGATACTCTGGTAGAAAATCCGATAGTTTCGGCTTGGGTTCGTAAATCTTTGGCTCAGCTCAAGGCAGCTGCTCAAGAACAAGAAATGCCTGTTGAGCCCCACTTGCTCTACCCCAAAACTAAGCAAACCTTCTGGGTAAATTTAATTGGTAAAGGTTATCCAGCACCTCGCAACCAATTTCGTTGGTGTACTGAACGCCTCAAAATCCAGCCTGCTAACCAATTTATACGTGAAATGGTGAGAGCAAACGGTGAAGTAATTCTAGTTTTGGGTACTCGCAAGGCTGAAAGTTCCAAACGTGCTGCCACCATGCGCAAACATCAAGCTGGTAGAATACGCCAACACCTAAGCCCCAACGCCAGTTTACCTAATTCCCTAATTTACACTCCTATTGAAGACTGGCGCACTGATGAAGTTTGGATTTATTTAAATCAGTGGCAAAACCCCTGGGGACAAAATAACAAAGACCTATTTTCGATGTATCGAGGTGCAACAGCAGATAATGAATGTCCCTTGGTAATTGACACCTCTACCCCTAGCTGTGGTGATTCTCGTTTTGGCTGCTGGGTTTGCACAATGGTGAATAAGGATAGATCAATGGAGGCAATGATCCAAAATGATGAAGAGAAAGAATGGATGCAGCCTCTATTAGATATTCGCAATGAATTGGATATTGAGGATGATCGTGACAAGAGAGATTTCCGCCGTATTTGGGGCAGTGTTCAACTTTTTGAGCGTAATGTTGATGGTAAAACCTCTGTTGAACACATTCCTGGTCCCTATACTAAATATTGGCGAGAATATTGGCTCAGGCGAGTCTTAAAAGCTCAAACCCAAATCCGTAGCACGGCACCAGAAGCAATGCGCGACATCATCCTAATCACCTCAGAAGAACTGAGCGAAATTCGCCACATCTGGCTTGAAGAAAAACACGAATTTGATGACAGCTTACCACGTATTTATAAGAAAATAACTGGTGAAACTTTCCAAGATACTCGCCTCGGCGCTGGTAATAGTCTGCTAGGTAGCGATGAATGGACGGTACTAGAAGAAATTTGCAACGGTGATGCCATGCACCTAGAACTAATGGCAAAGCTGCTAGATACAGAACGCCAATATCATACTAGATCTCGCCGTGTTGGAATTTATGAGGCTTTGGAGAAATGCTTTGCGAGCAGTTCTCGCTCCGAAGAGGAAGCAATTGCCAACGCCCGCTTGAAACGAGATTTGAAAACTGCTGCTGCTCAAGGTGATGTTGCTACTGTTAAACAGTTAAGTTGGGCAAACTTGAAATTCCCAACTAAGGATACAACTGATGGAGATTCGGGCGATTGACGAAGAGCAGATGGCAATTGGGCTTTAATTAACTTCTGCCCTCGAGCCTTTCTTGTTCATAACTCAAGTACACGGTATTGAATACCTGTCTCAAAGATTCTCACCCCACCTCCTTCAGCAATAGTTTGCTTCAAAGCACTTAAGTTAGTAACTGTTACGCCAGCTAAATAGTCTATTCCCAATTGCGCTAAATCTGGCAACCAGGGCACTGTAGGTCCCATTAATACTAATTTAGAGTCCTTGGCTAACTCAACTAAACGAGGAAAGGTTTTATTAACAATAGAGGTAGCAGTAAGAAATACCCATTCGGCTTCTGGCAGCAAATATTCTGAGGCTGGAGCAGGAAAGTCTTCTGAGCCTGGTTGGAGTTCAATCACACTCATCTGCATCTGTTGGGCATAATGAGCAAGCCCAGGATAGCGACCGATGACACAAACTTTTTTATTGCGAATCTGCGGTAGAAAATATTCAAATACTGCTAAATTAGCAGTTCCTGATGGAGATATAGGTGTTGCTTTACCTGGCAGTGGTGAGCGAGAATTCACGATAGAATTAATAGCTGCCATCCCGATAGTTGCCTGGTGGCTATCCCACGAACGCAGCCAGGGTGCTAATTGTGCGATTGCTTTGTTAACTAATGTTCCCGACCATGGTAATGTGCGAGTGGCTTTAAGAGCACTCATGCACAAACCTACACCCTCTGCTTGACAAAAAGTCCAAGTTAAGCCTATGAATACTTCCCTTACCTGAGTATCAGTAATGCCATAATCAAGCAGTAAATCGTAAATTTCTCGTGGATGAGTCATACATTAACTAAGATTTTTTCTCTCAAATTTTATCTGATGTTGGTGGCTTGGGGGAGCTATAAGAACCTTGCTATCAGGGCGCACAGTAAGGGAACTCCAAGAAATAAATTATCCAATTTACTTGGAAATATGACCATTAGAATCTTCTCCCCATCTCCCCATCTCCCCCTCTCCCCATCCCCCCATCTCCCCCTCTCCCCATCTCCCCATCTCCCCATCTCCCCATCTCCCCCTCTCTCCTCGATGGGATATTTTTTTATTTGGAAGTCCCTAATGCATCCCTACATTCAGCAGCAGATAGAAAAACTTGATGCTAAGCCCCAATGGTCAAATGATTTTTTCTGAAACCGTAGCAGGTAATATAGAAGTTAAACTAACGGTCCTAGCAATTTCCATAAGTCACATGTCTGATCCTGGTTTGCAAAGAGTTTTCGATAATGTTGCTGCCAGTTTGGCAAGGGATATCATCGTTCAAGAAACAGTGGACAATTTAAAAGAATTTCTTAAGGTTGATCGTGTAGTTTTGTATTACTTTTATCGCCAATGGCATGGGAGAGTTACCTTTGAATCTTTGAGTTCTGAAAATTTTTCTATCTTTGGTTCAACTGGTCCTGATGATTGTTTTAATGGTGAGTATGCCACAATGTACGAAGCGGGAAGGGTGCGTGCGATCGTAGATGTTGAAATAGAAGCAATCCATACTTGCCACCGAGATTTCCTACGCAGCCTCCAGGTTCGCGCTAATTTAGTTGTGCCAGTTTTGAATCAGAGAGGGTTATGGGGTTTACTAATTGCTCATAACTGCCAGCATACACGTTCTTGGTTGCCATCAGATATTGAAGCTATGCAAAAAGGAGCGCAAGCTCTGGCAAGTTCTCCTTCAATTCAAACTAAATAGCCAATAACCTGCTATTTTAAGGAATAAATTGATATCTGTTAGTTTATTCAAAATAATCTTATGCTTTACTTTAATCTATTAACAGTAGTCACAAAAATCTGGAAAATATGGCTTAATTACCCTCAACCTGCACTAGAGTAAGTGTTGCTTACCTTTCTTATTCCCAGACTCTATTTACAGTGATATTTCTCGAACTAGTCCTGCAAAATTTTGGTCCTTATCTTGGGCGTCAGGTTATAGACTTGCGTCCCAACAGCGAAGAAAATTATCGTCCAATTATTCTCTTCGGTGGCATGAATGGTGGTGGTAAAACTACCCTCATGGATGCTATTCGCCTTGCACTTTACGGACAACGCGCCCAATGTTCTACTCGCGGTAGTTTAGGCTACAGCGAGTTTCTTAGCCAATCAGTTAACCGCAATACTCCACTAACCGAAAACACCCAAATTGAACTAGAGTTTGAAATCATTAAAGATGATCAAGCAACGATTTTAAGAATTGTCAGAACTTGGACGAAAGAACCCAAGGAAGGGAAAGATAAACTAGGCATTTTAATTAAGGATGGAATCAAGTATGAGTGGCCTGATCAAGCTTTAGCTAACACCTGGGATGAATATATAGAAAATCTCCTCCCCTTAGGAATTTCTAATCTATTTCTCTTTGATGGAGAACAAGTCAAGGAGCTTGCAGAACTTGAGATTCCTCCTCCTGTGGTTATCGAAGCAATTCAATCACTTCTAGGACTAGAATTGGCTGAACGTCTATCCATCGATCTTGATATTCTAGTCAACCGCAAACGCAAAGCTCTTGCCAACTCCCAGCAACTGGAAGGTATAGAAAAAATTGAACAAAATCTTCAGGAATATCAGGAAGCAGAAAAATTGGCTAAACAAGATGTAGCCAGACTTCAAAAAGATTTAGAAAAACAACATAAACAGCAACGTAAAGCCTCTGATAAATTTATCTCAGAAGGCGGTAAAATTGCAGCAGAACGTAGTCAATTAGAAAGTCAATTAAAGGGTTACCACGCTGATTCTGAACAAATCCGTAAAAACCTGATTGAATTAGCAGCTGGAACCTTGCCTTTAAGCTTAATTGGGTCTCTGCTTACTCAAGTGCAAACTCAAGGAGAACAAGAAGCCCAAGCCTCACAGGCAAAAATTGCCTTGGATGTCTTAAAAGATCGAGACAAACGCCTCTTAGATTGTCTTAATAAGCTGGCGTTACCTGCTAAAAAACTTGACAAAATTAGAGATTTGCTTGACAAGGAAAACTACGCCCTTGAGCAAAAAGCAGAAAGCCATGAAGAATCATGGTTAGCAGCTGATGTGGAAAGCTTAAAATACCTTCATCATCTTCTCAATCACCATCAGCAAACACAGGTAATACAAGCTCAAAAGCAACTCAACGAACTCAAAGAATTAGCACAAGAAATTGATTCAAAAGAAAGACAAAAGGCAGCAGCAGCATCACCAGAAGTTTATGAAAAACTAGAACAAGATGTAAGGGAAGCACAAGCTAAACTGGTTCAAGCTCAAGCTGCCTATGAAGTTGGCACACGTCGATCTAAACAATTAGATGATCTAATTAGAAAGACAAAGAAAGAATTAGCACACTATGGTGAGCAAAATATTGACAGCCAAAACGATGAACATATTATCACTACCTCAGTCAAAGTTCAAAAGACACTCAAACTGTTTCGCGAAAGGTTAATCCTGCGCAAACTAAATCAGTTAGAGTTGATTGTTGCCGAGTGTTTTCTTTATCTATTACATAAATCAGATTTGGTACATAGGGTGGCAATTGATACTCATACTTTTAGCCTTTCTTTGTACGATTTGCAGGGACAATTAGTTCCCAAGCATCGCCTTTCAGCAGGAGAGAAACAATTATTGGCAATCGCATTTTTGTGGGGACTTGCCCGCGTCTCTGGGTTAAACTTGCCCGTGGCAATTGATACTCCTCTAGGGCGACTAGATTCTTCTCACAGGGCTAATTTGGTTGAACGTTATTTTCCCGCTGCTTCTGAGCAAGTGATTCTGCTTTCTACAGATACCGAAATTGGCAAAATTGAAGTGGAAAGGTTGAGAGAGGTAGGTGCGATCGCACAGGAATATCTGTTAAAATATGATTCAGGTAGACAGCAAACTATTGCTGAGCCTGGATATTTTTGGTGATTATTACTCAAGGTGGCTCAACAGTGAGGTATTTGAAGTTTAGGTAAATGCGATAATATCGTTGCTAGTCAGGTTGAGACCAACTGATAGGGTGGCAATTTTCTCTTGCCTGAGTAAACCGATACCGTCTGTATCAAAAAACAGTTCCCCACTATAGGGATTGTAGATGAAAAGATCATTGGCATCAGTAGCAGCAGAACCAATAGTGAATTGACTGGCAGCTAAGGTACCCGCTGCCAGTCTACCACCGAACCCATCAGTAGAAACTAGAAGCTTATCGCCCTCGTGCAGCTGGAAATCTGTGATAGCGTCAATCCCTTGTACTGGGGAATTGAAGACAAAGGAGTCTGTACCAGTACCACCTGTAAGGATATCGCTACCCCAACCCCCTAGCAAGGTATCATTACCAGCGCCACCTTGCAGAACATTAGCGACTTGATTGCCGATAATGGTGTCATTGCCCGAGCCGCCGATAGCATTTTCAATAGTTACATTGTAAGCGATCGCTACTGTTTTATTTTCCCACTCTACACCATTCCAATAGGCTGGTCCTAGTTCACTCCAACTGCCAGCACCCAGATTGATTGTGGCAGCTGAGGATTGATTAGCCCAGCTAATGGTATCTACACCACCTCCATCCCAAATTGTCTCTAGCAGCTGTTGTTCTACTTGCCAAGAATATACTGTATCGTCGCTGCGAGTGTTGAGATTAGCACCGTAGAGATATTGAATGGCTCCAATGTCGTGCAACATTGGTGTAGTGGGGTAAAAATTCTGGGTGAGATGTTCCAGAGGTGAGCCAACGTAAGAGTGGTAACTCATCACTGAATAGGCAGTAGTGTCTATGTTAGCATCAGCAATGCCACCAAAGCCTTGAACATGAGGTTCCTTTAATCCCAAAGCATGCCCAATTTCGTGTAGAAACATTGCATAGCCATAATCACCTTTGATATCTGTATCATAAATATTGCTATGACTAAACCAAACATCTCCTCCTTCTGGTGCAGTTGAGGGATAGTAAGCCCATCCTCTAGGTACTTTATTTGATTTAGCGAATCGGAGTTCACCGATAATTTGGGAGGAATCGATGACTTCAGTAAATTGAATGTTGGCAATTTCACTCCATGCTGAGAGGGCTTTTTTAGCGGCGTTTATTTGGATATTTGTGAAGGGAGTAAAACCATCTAAAGGTTCTCCATAGCCATAGTTATGCTTATAATGTGAGTTTGACCAACCAAAACTGTAGGTTAAAGTTGCAGAAGTCCCTGTTTCTCCTCCCCATTTAGCTCCGGCAAGAAGACTATCGATGTAGTTGCTACCAGATAAGTAAACAGGTGAAATAACTCCTATAGAAGTAGGAGTAACCATAGTTATTTATTGACTTGTTCAGAATTTAATCTGCTCAGTCTAGCCTTCGGTAAACTGTTATGTACTCAGTAGATTTGCGGAAAATTATTTTTTCTGTAAATTACATTCAAGGTCCTACAAGATAAGACTCTCCCATACCTGTGGTGATAAGCAAAACCTATTAAAATAAGCAAGCAAACAGCTTAGGTTAGTTGTTTATCTCTGACTAAAATTATTGAGCCGATATTCTCAGTATCTAGCCTTGATGTTTGCGATCGCGTTTGCACCAATGTATAAATGATCTATGAGATATACCGTGTTTTCACCGATTACAGTTGAGATTAAGGGTAGCTACGATGTAGTAGAGTCAAAATTATTGATACTTTGATGTTACTGCCAAGCTTGAAGTTGTCTTCAAGACTCTATTTAATGATGCTTTTCCTAGAATCAATCTTGGTGGGCTGGCTCCTATCTGAGTATAAAGCGCACTGGTTGATTTGGAGTGGTACTCAAACTCTAAGCTTTTACCTGGCTTGGGTTGGTTCAGATGCTATCGCTTTAGCTGTAGCTTGGGTAGTTGCAGTTGTCTGGAGTGGAACTTTATTTCGTTCTATTCCTAGGAGTGTTCAAGAAGCTAGTATTACTGTTTGGGCTGGGGCTTTAATTTTAAGTTGGCTTCTTGGTTTGGCATTTGTCTTGACTTTGGCGTTTGCCAAAAGAGTAACGAATTCTGTGAATCTTAGACAAGCCGAAGCTTTCTGGATGAGGTTGCTCATCACCTGGGTAGGATTCGGTGTTGGCTGGATAGTGGACAATATATTTATGCTAGGTTTAATTGACTAATTTCAAATAGAAAATTATCTAAAAATGCTACTAATATTACGAGCATAATATTTACCATTAAAAGGAAATTATCTTCTTGAAAAAAAAACTTTCATCTAAAATCAAAGAGAGTTTGCCTGACTACCAATCAAGGACTCCTAGTTATTACTTGCAGCAGTTGAATTCAGATATTTTAGCAAGCTTTAATTCGGAGCAAATAGAAGCAATTACACGTATGTTAAACCAGGCTATTCCTAAGCCTTCACCAAAAATAGTAGACTTAAGATTTATCGTTGATCTCATCTTTTCTCGGTTTTACATAGTGTTATTTGTTGGCAAAGACAGAAGGAAAAAACAGCGTCAATACAACCCTGGTAAAATTGCCAGAATTGGTAACGTCATGGCAGCAACAACATTACTGATAGGTCTCAATTTTGTTTTGAGCGCCTTCATCTTACTTTTTGTCTACTTAATCAAATCAGCACTTGGTATTGACCTTTTTCCGGGACATCTCTCAGATACTCTCAGGAATGTCCTTTAATTAACTATAGCGTTTCTAAATGAAACGTAAATCGGAGCCTGTCTCTTTTCCTGCATAAGTTATTACAAGCCAAAGACATTACTGTGCAACTTTTATCACAAGCCTTTGATAATTGTAGTTCGTGATTTAATATCACTCCCACACTTTCTTGATGTACTACCAGTGAGTTAGTGTTCGCTCTCTGGCAAATAGCGAGCACCCTTTAGTTCTCGATACATATAAATAGTAATTTGTCAAGAAAATTTAGATGCGTTTGCCCTGGGGGATTTAGGACTTACGCATTGTACATTCGTACTATACGAGATTTTGTTATTTCAGCCATTTATAGTGCCTGAGACAGCAAAAGCAGTGAGCAAATTGGAGTTAGTCGAAGCGTGTGAAATGACCGAATTGCCTGATGCACACTATTGCTGATTTGTACAGTGCGTAACTCCTAGGATTTAGAAATAAGCGCGTGCGCCAGCTTGGGCTAACCCGTGAAAACTTATTGCTTCCCACTTGACAACTCATCATGACTGAAAAGTTAGGTTTAGGCATAGTTGGGTAATTTTACTCGCGGAACATAATGATAATGATTATTATTTTAATTGAGGAACTTCTAACTAGGCTTTATGATTTCTAGTAATCAACATCTCTCTTTATTTCATTGCCCTCGTTGCCTCTGTCGCACGGCATCTTGACGGCGAATGGTGCGGGAAAACCAATTAACAGTTAACGATGTAGTCTAAAAGCAATTAAACAAGAAATTACCGATAGTGGGGAATATGCCATGCTTAAAGCTGCTGCACAGCAAGGTGGGATTGATAAAAAGCAAGTAATTTTAGAAACTCTTACCAGTATGAAACGGCCAGGGGGAGATTTTATTTTGACTTAATTTTACCAAGCAAGTAGCTTTGATATTGCGGTAGTCAGAGCAAGTGTTAATGTCACCAAAGACAAGTTTTAAAAAGATTTAAAAAATATGAAGTCTCTAAGCTTTACTTTGTCAGATGTTTTACCAACTCTACCTAAAAGCGGAATGCCAGTAACAATTATTACTGGTTTTTTGGGCAGTGGCAAAACCACTTTAC
Source organism: Symploca sp. SIO2E9 (assembly GCA_010692645.1). Classification (GTDB taxonomy): domain Bacteria; phylum Cyanobacteriota; class Cyanobacteriia; order Cyanobacteriales; family Coleofasciculaceae; genus SIO3C6. Next base: position 80,931 of record JAAHGS010000003.1, on the reverse strand, counting down.
TCAATCAAATTTTACAAAACAAAGACAATTTAAAAATAGCAGTATTAGTTAATGAATTTGGCGATATTAATATTGATGAGCAACTACTGACTTCAGTGGAATCAGATATGGTAGAACTGGATAATGGTTGTATCTGCTGTACTCTTAATGACAGTTTGGTAGATGCGGTTTATCGGGTTTTAGAACGAGAAGAAAAAGTAGATTATTTAGTAATTGAAACTACAGGATTAGCCGATCCTTTGCCAATTATTATGACTTTTCTCGCTACAGAATTAAAGTTTTTAACTCGCCTTGATGCGGTAATTACAGTTGTGGACGCAGGAGCTTTTGACGCTGAATATTTTAATAGTGACGCTGCCTTAAGTCAAATCAGATACGGCGACATGGTTATTTTAAATAAAATTGACTTGGTAACTGAACATAAAATTAGCGAATTAAAAGGATTTATTGAAGATATTAAACCAGGATTTAGAATTTTACCCAGTGAATATAGTAAAGTCCCTTTACCGTTAATTTTAGATATTGGTTTAACTCAAACAGATAATTATCAAGGTAAAGTTTACGAGTTTCGACGCAACAAATCGGCTTTTAATAATCATTTGAACAAGGATAATTTTAATTTCGTTTCTTTTCAAAGAACTCGCCCGTTTAAAGTTGAAAAATTTGAGCATTTTTTAACCCAACAGTTACCAAATAATGTCTTTCGAGGCAAGGGAATATTATGGTTTCAAGAAAGTCCTTCTCGACATATTTTTCAACTGAGTGGACCTCGCTACGATTTACAAGTAGATGACTGGACAAGTGCACCAAAAAATGAACTTGTATTCATCGGGCGTAATTTGGATGAGTCCTTAATTAAACGACAGCTTATTGATTGTTTAGCAGAGTTAGAGGGGTAGAGCCGAAGTAAGTGCAAAATAGGACACGATATTAAGTTATGTTAACTTCGTTTAGCCAATTTACCCTTCTGAACTACCACTAGATTTTTGAGAACAATTATCGTTATAATCAATTTTTGTAAACCAATTTGCTTGTCTTCACCATGCCAGAGATTAACCAGCAAGGAGTTCCAGTCACCATCATTACAGGCTTTCTCGGCAGCGGGGAAACTAGCTTACTCAATCAAATTCTGCAAGAAGCCAATTACGTCACATTTTCCAACTATGCTGACAGCGCAACGATATCAAGTCCAAAGCGTGGTCTAATTCTCCTGTCAAGCAGCTAGTCTTTATTAGACATCTCCAATAATTATGCTATAACCCTTATGCGAACGTTCCCAAATTGAGGTTTCTGGAGATGTCTATTGGTCGTCATTTATAGCGCTGCGCGCTGGGAACAGGGAATGGAAAAGCTTATCAAACAAAGGTTTTAGCAATTGTTATTTACCTGAATTTGTAAACATACCAGCGCGCACTGCTATAGATACCGATAAACTCCGCCGACAGCTAAATAACTGCTTGGCTACTTCTGTTACCGTTTAATTTAATTCAAAATCATGACCTTTGCTCAGTCCGAACCCAATCAAGTTGACAAAATCAATAATAAATTACCATTATTAACTACTACACAACACCCTCCTGTCTCTGAGGAGGAGATGCGCCAAGCGGTAAGGACTTTACTGTTAGGATTAGGAGAAGATCCAGACCGCGAAGGTTTGAAAGATACACCAAAACGAGTGGTTAAAGCCCTTAAATTTTTGACTTCTGGCTATCATCAATCTTTAGACGAACTTCTTAATGGGGCAGTATTTCACGAAAATACTAATGAAATGGTCTTGGTTCGTGATATTGACCTATTTAGCTCCTGTGAACATCATATATTACCTATTCTCGGTCGCGCTCATGTGGCTTATGTTCCCAATGGTAAGGTAATTGGACTCTCAAAAATTGCTCGCATTTGTGAAATGTACGGACGACGTTTGCAGGTACAGGAAAGATTAACCGCCCAAATCGCCGATGCACTTCAAGGATTATTACAACCATTAGGTGTTGCTGTAGTAGTAGAAGCAACTCATATGTGTATGGTAATGCGAGGAGTCCAAAAACCTGGTTCTTGGACTTCCACCAGTGCGCTTAGAGGAGTCTTTGCCAATGATGCTAAAACCCGTCAGGAGTTTATGAGTTTAATTTGCCACAATCCTGGGTTGCGTTAATTGATTCGCGTGTCAGTGTTAGAGATGGGTATTAAGCTCATCTCTTTTTTTTAAGATATGACTCGCTTTCAGCCAGACTGCTTCCAATCAATTGCACATTCATCAAACTGAAGAATTCAACGAGCAAACTTCTGACGTAAACGGGAAACAAAAATATCCACCTCCGGCAAATTTAGCCCTGTGGCAAATAGACAAAAAACACCCAAACCAACGAAACTAGACAAACCCAATTGCAACAGTCCTAGTAACAAATTACTGGTGTCGAAAACTTGCTGGCAGCCCCAACTGACGCCCCAACTCGCAATTGCTGCCACCACACTGCTAGCAGTCAAACCGAGAAATGGCACAATCCACTCCCGCCAAGGCAAACCATTAAGCTTGCGGTTCAATATCCACAACAGTACTATCATTGAGGTAATGTTGACGCCAACTGTGGCAAATACTAAACCAGGTGTAGCAAAGGCATCAACGAGAAAGTAATCGAGTACGGCATTGAGAAAGATATTAAACACGCTCAGGCGAAAGGGCGTCTGCCCATCTCCCAAGGCATAAAACACCCGCACCAATACATCCCTTCCCAAGTAGACAAACATGCCAATGCCGTAAGCCATGAGTACAGAGGCAACTAACCGCGATGCCTCGGCGTCAAAAGCTTGGCGCTGATAAACCACCCGCACAATTGGCGTTGCCAAAGTCACCATTAAGGCACTCAGAGGTAACATTGTGAGGGCAGTAAGTATCATTCCCTGACGAATCCTTTGCTTTAGTTCTGGCCAATTCTCAGGCGCAGCTAGTCGCGAAAATACTGGCAGCAATGGGACTAAAATCACATTTGAGATAATCCCGAGAGGGGTATTAACTAAGAGATTAGCATAGTTCAAGCTAGCAGCCGCCGCTGCTTGGAGAGGAAGATAAGAGGTGAAAAATAAGTCAGTATAGACATTAATATGCAGCATCCCAGAAGATAGAGTTGCTGGTGCCATTACCTGCATCACCTCCTTAACTCCTGGCACTCGCCAGTTAAAGCGCAGGCGTAACTTGCCCATCCCTGTGCGCCACTGTACTCCTAGCTGCATGAGCCACTGGAGGAGTGCTCCAGCAAGAGTACCACCTGCTAAGACAATACCACCTAACATCGCATATTGGGGAGCGTTAACTTGCTCACCCAATTGCAGCACCAAAATACCCAAGCCACCAATAACTGCAATACTAGAAAATAAGGGACTTACCGCCGGTAGCCAGTATTGTTCAGCAGCATTGAGAGTTCCAAAGCCAATGCCAATTAGCCCTGCCATCACTGCCATTGGTGCCATTACTTGCAACTGTCGAATTGCAACCGCGCGTACTTGCAAACCTTCTGGTGTATTGCTCAAACCCGGTGCTAAGATATCAATAAAAACGTTAGCAAAGACTATTAGAGCAATTGTGACTAGTAAGAGGATACTCCCAACCAGAGTTGTTACAGTTTCCACTAGTCGCGGTGCTTCCGACTTGTCGCGCTTGGCAAGAACACTTACTAGGGCGCTGTGAAAAGGACCATTAATGCCTCCAAGTAGAATTAAGAGAAAACCAGGGATAACATAAGCATAGGCGTAGGCATTGAAAACTGGTCCAACGCCAAAAGCGGCAGCAATAACCTGCTGACGCACTAACCCAAACACTTTACTGATTAGTGTGGCAACTGCCACAATCCCCGCAATTCCAGCCAGTGAACGAGAAGACTTATGCTTTTGGGACACGAAGGATTGATTGTGAGAACACTAACTGATCATATCAAGCTTGGTTTATTGTTGATGGTTCATAGTTGATAGCTCATAGTTCATGGTTAATTATTCACCATTTCCCCATCTATCTAACAAATGCAAGTTAAATGTGTGACAGTTTATGAACTACAAGGCCTTTGCGTAAATAATTACGGCTCTCCAGAGATATTGGTGAAAACTGTATATCAGACTACAAATTATCTTTGGTGGCTTACGGCGCTGATAGGAAAACAATACTAGAATTCACAAATTATGACCCCAGCCTAACCCACCCTACAATATATAAAATTTTATTATCACCACATGTACGGGAGAGCCATAATTAGCAACAGGGCGTTAAAGACGCGGGGACACGGTGACACGGGGACGCGGGGACAAATTGGATGGGGATTTGACCCCAACCAATTTTATGCACCGTATAGACGGTGGGGTATTTAACCCAAATTAATTTCGATAAGTAATATAGCTGCATCTCCACAATCTAGTTGTTGCCAGTGTTCTAATTATGTAGCCTCAATTAATTGCTGAGTTTAATGATTCTCAGTGTTAAGGTAGCTAAACTCAAGATTTCCGAAAACTATTACCATATAAACGATTAAAGTCAGAAACACTTCTCAAAAGTAAATGCTGTTGCTCATAAACAACTAAAAAAAAATATATTACAAAAAGTTAATACTTGCCGTAATCTAAAAGTTAAATCTTGGAGTAATAAGTAGCAAGTCACAATCAGCTTGTGATCAGTTACAGGCTTTCTTATTCCTGATTTGCTATACTTATTAGTAGAGAAAATGATTCTTTCGTCACTGTCTTGGTTGGCATTGACAGGAGATAACCAATGAAAAGTAAAGTTTCTTTTAAGGACATTCGTAGGCTCAAAGCTATTGCTAGAACCCTTGCCCGCCGAGGTGACACTACCTTAGCTCGGAGGGTGGCTAAAACAGCACAAGTACTAGAGCAAAAGGCACGGGAGGCAGCAGTTAGCTCTAAAGTTAATTGAATAGATCACAAGAATGCTACAAATAGTCTGGCTTTAAGTAATAAGTAATAAGTAATAAGTAATAAGTGAGGACAAGAACATTGATTGCTTTTTAATTAAAACTTCTTACTTAAAAAGTATTTGTAGCAAACATTTAGGTAATCAAGATTAGATTTTAGGTATCAATTTCGTTAGGGATTAAACTCCGAAGGTGTCAGGTTTGAAGTTCAAGAAAACCTCAAACCAAAAACCTGATACCTAACATCTTCTAGTTAAACATAGTTAACCTGTACTGCATCTGAGGTGTGTCCTTCCACAAAACCAATCATATCGTTGTTATAGTAGACTGCAGCACCTGCAACTGAACCAATAGTTACATCTTGCCATTGGTAACTCATACCATTGTGGAGTTGGATACTATCAACACCAGAAGTATAGTCAGTAATCCAAGCATAGTCACTATCACCTTGGTAGTTATAGTATATAGACTGACTATCCCCAAGCACATAGGTATCAGCACCACCGCTACCACTCATGTAATCAATTTCACCTTGACCTAAGTCTTCGAGACTACCGCCAACGATGGTATCGTTACCAGAACCACCAACCAGGGTATCACTACCGTCACCGCCAATAGCAAGTATATCGACATTTGTCTGACTAGCATCAAGGAAGTCGTTGCCGTCACCACCATCAAAGACAACCTTGATCACATCAGTTGGAGACAAATCCTTAACTGTCAAGGTGTCGTCGCCGCCGAGACCATTAATCTCGAACTGTTCTACATTATCGACATCAAGAGTGATTTGACCCAGATTAACTCGTTGGAAAGATGCCCTGACTCCGTTACTTTCTAGAACTGTATTATCTCCATCATTAACGGCTCCATTAAACTGAGTCACGTCAAAGTCTTGGTCTCCTTCCATAACATCGCTGCCGTCGCCGTCGTTCCAAATAAAGCGGTCATTACCCCAACCTCCTAAAAAGAGATCGCTACCTCGATCGCCAATTAAGGTATCATCGCCATTACCACCAGCGAGAGTATCATCACCATCACCACCACGGATTAGGTCATCGCCATTAGAGCCAATCAAGTTGTCGTTGTTAGCACCACCGATAATAACGTCAGCCATTGTTTTACTTCCTTTCTGAGTTCTATAACTTCATCAAAACCGGCAATTGACTAAGTTAAGACCTAAGAATGTACTGACTTATTTCTAACTTATGCGTAAAAGCCTAAATCAAGAGTGATAAGTACTATAGATACCCAGTACCAATGGAGATCCAGTTGCTTCTTAAAGAAGTAATTTACTGTTTTTGGTACAAAATCAGAGGCAAGAGTTATCTATGAATTCAACTGAATCTTAGCTAAAACCATAGATTTATAAACAAGCCAACAAACTTTTCGGTCAACTCAGGGGAAGCGGGGATGTCGCGATCACTCAAACTTCACACAGAGTACGTTAAAAAAGCCAAATTGGCTCTCAAGCGCAATGGTTTTCGTAGCCAAAGAGCACTTGCTGAAGATGTAGGACTCTCCTTAGCAACAATCAGCAATTTTCTCACCGGGAAATCAGTTGATTTTGCTACTTTTGTAGAAATCTGTCAAAAACTGGCACTGGAGTGGAAAGAATTTGCTGATTGGGGTGAGCAGATTTCCTCTTCACCCATAGTGGATAATTTCGAGGGTGGGATTACTAAATCCCGTCAAGATTGGGGAGAAGCGATCGATGTCTCTGTTTTCTATAATCGCAGCACTGAACTTGCTATTCTAGAGCAATGGATTGTCAATGACCATTGCCGACTAGTAGTGCTGCTAGGCATGGGTGGAATTGGTAAAACTGCTTTGTCTGTAAAGCTAGCAACACAAATTCAGCATAAGTTTGAGTACGTCATCTGGCGCAGCCTCCGTAATACACCACCTGTGGAGGATCTACTTGCTAACTTGATTCAATTCCTTTCTAAAGAACATCAATGCGATGTACCTGAAACCTTTGATGAACGAGTATTGCAGCTAATTACCCTCTTACGAGAACATCGCTGTTTATTAGTCCTAGATAATATCGAATCGATTCTAGTGAGTGGTGATTGTACTGGACGCTATCGCAACGGATATGAGGGATATGCCCAACTATTCAATTGTTTAGGCGAAACTCCCCACAATAGCTGCTTGATGCTAACATCTCGAGAAAAACCCCAAGGATTGGCAGCCTTAGAGGGCGAATCTCTACCAGTTCGCTGCTGGCAATTAACTGGTTTACACGCACTGGAAGGACGAGAAATTTTTCAAACTAAAGGTACTTTTACTGGTTCAGATACCCAGTGGCAGGACTTAATTGAACACTATGCTGGCAACCCCTTAGCTTTAAAGATTGTGGCGGCTACAGTTAGAGATTTTTTTGATAGCAATATTTCCAATTTCCTGGAATTTTTAAAGTATGATTCCTTTATTTTTGATGATATTCGTGACCTCTTAGAACAGCAGCTTCAGCGCTTGACCAAGATTGAACAAGAAATCATGTACTGGCTTGCCATCAATCGTGAGCCAGTGTCATTTTCTGATTTGCGAGCAGATTTTGTTTCTGTCGTATCAGCCAGTGAACTCCTACAGGCACTAACCTCTTTACAGCGCCGTTCATTACTCGAAAAAACCACCGCAGGTTTTACCCAACAACCTGTAGTTATGGAATACCTGATCCATCGCTTCACTGAACAGATTTGCGAAGAAATTGACACTCAGAACATCGACCTGTTCCGGAGTCATGCCATAGTCAAGGCTCAAGCTAAAGATTATGTTAGAGATACTCAAACCCGCCTAATTTTACAACCAGTAATTGATAAATTAATCTCAATTCTAGGTTCTCCCAAAGCTATTGAAAATCAATTACATCAAATTCTCTCGACCTTGCGAACACTTTTAGCTCCAAGCTTCACTCAACCGCCTACACATAGTATTGCCCAAAGCAATAGCACCTCAGTTACTTTTCCCAACCATCAAGCAACTTCAGTCCTCAAGCAAGGGATAGAATAATGATTCAAATAGCCCGATTCTGGCTAGTGGAAGTTATGATCATACAGTGAGATTGTGGGATATTAGCAAAGCTCAATGTCTCCAGGTATTGCGAGGACACACTAATTGGGTCTGGACAGTCGCTTTTAGTCCCGATGGTCAGACCCTAGCTAGTGGTAGTGGGGATCATACAGTGAAGCTATGGGACCTCAGTAGCAGTCAATGTTGCAAAACTTTACAGGGACATAATAGTCGAGTTTGGTCAGTTGCTTTCAATCCTCAAGGTAAAATTCTAGCTAGTGGTAGCAGCGATCATACAGTGAAATTATGGGAACTCAGTAGCGGTCAATGTCTCCAAACTCTTCAAGGACATACCAATTTAGTATGGTCTGTTGCTTTCAGCCCAGATGGTCAAACCCTAGCTAGTGGCTCTCAAGATGAAACGATCAAGCTTTGGGATGTTAAAACAGGTAAGTGTCTTAAAACCCTCAGGACCCAGAGGCCTTATGAGGGGATGAACATTACTGGGGTTAAAGGCTTAACCCATGCACAGCTGAGTACGCTGAAAGTTCTTGGCGCGAGTGATTCTCTCTCTCTCGGGTGAACGAAATTTTGCGTGGGATTTGAGTTCTCCGCGTCTGGGTGTCTGGGCGTCTGGGCGTCTGCTTAATTATTTCCCCACAGGTTTTTTTGCTCACCCCTCTCTCTCTAGTACTATCGATCTTGGGTATAGCACGCAATTATTGTCTGCCACACCCTAGCTTTCTTGAAACCGGACTGAAATTAGAGAATTCGTTGAGGGGCTACCAATTGCCAAAATATTTTTCAGTTACCAGTTACCAGTTACCAGTTACCAGTTACCAGTTATAGCGCTTCGCGCTGGTGTATTTACAAATCACAAATTGAGGCTTGATTAGCAAAGGCTTAGAACATTTGTACTGTAAATAGACGAGAGCGAACAGCTATAAATGGCAAAAATGATTCTCAGTGGAGATACTCTTCCTTTGTGGAGTATAAAGCAAGCAAACCTGATCCTTGTTTCCAACTCATCTCCTTTGAGGGGACCAGGGGGGGGGGATAAGTCGTGAGAACTGATTAGTGAAAACTGGTAACTGTTGACTAAACTAATTCTCTAAATACCTCTGTAGCAAGTAACGACCTTGATCACCCATCCGCCTGAGATGAAGCTCTATCTTTTGTATTGCTAGGGGAGAAGGCTTGGTATGTCCATTCTCCCAGCGGCTAATCGTGGGGTAGGTAACGCCCAAAGCTGCAGCAAACTTTTCTTGTGTAAGTTCGGTAGAGAGCCTGAGTTCACGAACAAGCTGACCGATTTCCGGTTGTTTGGTAACTAAAGCCGTTTTGATAGCCATAAAACTTGGTATATACTACGATTCATACTTTAATCCTGTTTATCCTGGTTTGTGATCAGAAAAATTACTGAAAATTCATTGCAATCTCTCAATACTTACTCAGTAAAATTGCGGTTAGAGAATGGTGCACAAGCGTGGTGCACCGTTTCTAGGCCGTTTAAGCAATACTCTTGAAAGACTTGTAGCTAACGCCTTAGCGAAACTAAAGTAGTTCGCTTAGGTACAAGCAAGTGAGTCCCACATGCCGAAAGTCGAGCATAAGAAACTGATGGAACTCAAGTTAGTACCGATCAAAATTGCTGAAGCCTATAACCTTACTATCGGTCACAGCTATTTCATCAAGACTGTTGAGGACATAGACGATATCATAGTCGGCACCTCACCTCAAGTCAAATTTGGTCTTACTTTTTGTGAAGCATTGGGTTCTTGCTTAAGAGCATGAGAAGGAATCGCTCGCGCCTCTGGTTTCCTTCTCCACCCTCAACCGCGCGGTCAACATTGTCTACTGTTATCCACTTTTTCTACGGATTTAGCTTGACAGCTTCAACCCCTCTTGTGATCCGATCGCCTCTGTCAATCAACAGTTATCCATTATTGGGACACAAGCAGAGGCTCAAATTGGGGCTTTTAAACGGGAAGCGGAACAAGCGGCTAATGTGTAACCGTACATTAAAGAAGCGACCGCTCTACACTACCAGATCTGTATTGATATGCGGACGAAAGGACTTGAACCTTCACACCTTACGGTACTAGAACCTAAATCTAGCGCGTCTGCCAATTCCGCCACGTCCGCAACTGTCGCATTAGCTATGATATCAGAAATTTGAGGGAATGGAGTACCCAAGACTAAATCCACGAATATTTGGTAGTCCTAAACAAGTAAGGATGAATTAAGTAGGGTTTGCTGAATAAGTCTACAGAACGAATCTGGAAGCTACACAGCCTGTAAAATCTGAGTTTCACCCCTTGGTTCCCAAAAGTACCAAGGGTTTTCCGTGACATCTCCCACACCGAATCATAGATTACGGTGTGGGCTTCTGGCTCCGCAAGGATTCGCTAAAAAGTGCAAGGATTTTGAGCCGTCAGATGCTATAACAAAGCACTTGAAAGCTTAAAAAAAGGATCAAAACCTTTGTCTGGCATATCTTCTACATTAATTTACGTCGAACTCAGGGTTTTTTGGGATAATTTATTCTTTGCAAGTCCCATAAGTGTTAGCTGGCGCAGCTCATTGTCAGTCAACCAAAAATTTCCTAACTTTCAAATTATTAACAAATGCTTGCAACTGATCCCTAAGATTCCGAATATACTCATCACTAGGAGCAATATCTAGACAGCGAGAAAACACACTCAACGCTGCTTGCCAATACTCCATTGCTTCTGTGTTCTGAGATAATTCATCATATAAATCTCCAAGACAAGAAAGGGCGCTAGCCTTATTGTTAAGAGCGCAGATATCATCGGGAGCAAGAGAGAGTGAACTATTATAAGATGCGATCGCATCCAAGTAGGACTTGAGTGCTTGTTGATATTTTGCCAGCTTGGTTTGTAAATACCCTAGACGCTGTAGTACTGCACCCTTGTTGTTGAGAGCATAGACATCATCTGGAGCAATGGTAAGGGCTCGATTGTAAGTAGCGATCGCTTCTCGGTAAGATGCTAATGCTAGGGGATATTTTTCCAGTTGAGTTTGCAAATACCCCAGTTTTTGCAAGGCGATGCCCTTATTGTTGAGAGCATAGATGTAATCTGGAGCCAAGGTTAGGGCATGATCGTAGGTAGCAATTGCCTGTGAGTAAGACTCTAATGCCTGTGGATATTGTTCAAGCTTAACGTGTAAGTACCCCAAACGCTGTAGAGCAATCGCCTTATTATTAAGAGCACAGATATCATTGGGTGCCAGACTAAGAGCGCTGTCATGGGTGGTAATTGCTTGCGAGTAGGATATTAATGCCTGCCGAGGTTGTACTACCTTGGTTTGTAAGTCTCCCAGTCTTTGCAGCGCTAAGCCCTTATTATTGAGGGCATAGATATAGTCTGGAGCTAGAGCCAGAGCATTATTGTAGGTGTTAATCGCTTGTTCATAGGATTTCAATGCCTGCGGATGTTGTGTTAGCTTGGCTTGCAAGTCCCCCAGTCTTTGCAGCACTAGGCCCTGGTTATTGAGGGCATAGGTATAATCGGGGTCAATTTTGAGGGCACTATTGTAGCTAGTGATGGCTTGTTCGTAGGATTGTAATGCCTGCGGATTTTGTGCCAACTTCGTTTGCAAGTCCCCTAGCTTTTGTAGGGCAATCCCTTTATTGTTGAGAACTTCGTTGTAATTGGGAGAAATAACTAGGGAGTGATTGTAGGAGGCGATCGCTTCTGAGTAAGATACCAATGCCTGTGGATATTGTGCCAATCTAGTTTGTAAATCTCCCAGGCGCTGGAGTACAGTCCCCTTATTATTGAGAGCATAGATGTAATCTGGCTCAAAAGCTAGAGAACTATTGTAAGCAGCAAGGGCTTGGGTGTAAGCGTCTAACGCCTGTGGATGTTGTGCCAATTTCGTATAAACATCTCCGAGACTTTGTAGAGCATTGCCCTTGTTGTTGAGAATTTCGTGATCATCCGGGGCAAGGGCAAGGGAGTGATCATAGGTAGCAATTGCTTCTAAATACTCCTGTTTAGCTTCTGCATGTCGAGCTAACTGCACAAAATAATCACCTTCAAACTGAGAAACACTGCCCAGATGAAAGTCGCTCTTAATCGAGAGTTCGTTTCTAATTTCCAAGAGGATGCGACATTGATCATAGCGACTCAACTTTAGCGCCTGCTCAAACACCTCAATCCATTCCTCTAACCCCTGTTCCCAATCTAAGCGGTTAGTGTGATAGATTGCTTCTGCTATATCTCGTCGCGCCCGATAGTACTTCTCCAGCATGACATGAGCTTGACGAGTTTTCGGGTTATTAATCTCATCATCAAGGCGGCGCAATAAGTCGTGGATGCGATACCAATTCTCTCCCTGTCTTTGATCATTCCACACAAAGGAAAACTCAGTGAGGATTTCAAAGTCAGGTTTAGAAACATCAAACTCCAAAGCTGTACCAAGTTGACGGTAGAGTTCGTAATTAAAAGCCCGACAAGCACTGAGGGCATGAACTGCATACTCAATATCCCGCTCAACGTATCTTAGCAGCCGCTCAATTAGTTCTTTAGGCTTCTGATTTGCATCCACCGCCGTTCTAAAATCAGCTGATGTCAAATTTTGACCACGTTGCTGGGCTTGCCAGACGACATCAGCACACAAGCCTAAATAGAAGGGATGTACCTGCCCTGGACCAACACTGGCGTAGGTAACTATAGCCTCGCGTAGTTTAGCATCCTCGATGCGGGCCCTTCTGAGATAGGTATCAGCATCCATTGCCGAAAAATGGGATATTAATTGAGTATCAATAAATCGCGCTGGGATATTAAAGCGGCTGGCTTCATCCCATCGGGGCTGCTCACGCCCACTAACTACTACCATAATTCCCGCTGAGAGTTCCACCTCTCCCACCAAATAGCGCAGCCATTCATCTCGCTGGAACCGCAGTTGTCCAGTTAAGTGGCGCTCCTGCCCCCAGAATGCTTCATGAGTATCAAAAAAGAGGACAATTCTGGGCGGAGCCTCTGGCTGTTTCATCGCCGCATTCAAATCGGCAGCAAATAGGCGTGGCAGCTCGTCAATTAACTCCGAATCTGGCTCCATCGCCTGAATTGTTCTGACATCATCCTCGTTAACGCGCCATTTGCGCTGTAGAACCGTAAAGCCTTGAGATAAACACTTACTAAAAATACCCAAAACTGCCTTAGCTAAACCTACCCCTGGAATCCCGGAAAGTATTTCTACAAGTTCGTTGAGCAATTCCAACTCTTCTTGAGGAAAAATATCCCTAATCCTTTCGCGAGTGAGTTTACCCTGCTGGTGCAGATACCAAACGCAGGCAAAATCATAGAGGGGAAAATGCAAGCGATAGCCCAGTGCCTTAGCTGCATTTGCCAAGTTACGCCTGAGCATCAATAGACCATAAAAAGGGTCTTGAGGTTGATCATCTCCTCTCGGTTGTTGCCCAAAATCGTGAATTACAGAGATTACTGTGACAAAGTCTCGACTGTCAGCAAGTTTATCGATATACTCGACTACCTCAGCATCCGATTTTGTTTCTAACTGCTGCCAGATATCCTTGGGGAAGCGCTTGCAGCATCTAGTGCGCAAAAACCTCAGCAGCAAGGATTTACCGTTGCCGCCATCACCATAAAAAAAGAGGATTTGCTCGTGGGGTAGGTCACTGTTAAGGTATCTAGCAAATAGGCGAATAAACTCATACCTACCCGTGAATAGTTCTAGGGCATGATTTCCCTCAGAACGTGATGAGTGCCTTCTACCAGTCTTCTTGTTGATACTCATCAGCTCTGTAAAACCTAGACTATCCTAGGCCAATTCCATGTCCAGCGATTGCTACCCGCCCGCTTATCTAGGAGAGTAGCTTTCTGTTGGTGAAATCTCAGTTGTATACAGATAGAAAGATATAATTTCATATGCCTTAATTTAGTTGAGAGATTTAGCTATTTGAGAACCTCCTAAAGCCATTAAGATTTTAATCTGATCACAACCTGAAGTAGGAGCTCCTCAGGCTGCGAGTTACGATAACATCCAAATAATGTAGTCATTAATACATAAGTATATGGAGCCAGATTCCTTACCAGCAGAGCTAATCCTAACCCACCCACATCAGACAATTGGTAACGTAGTACTCGATTGGACTCCTCAACCGGGTAGTTACCTAGAATTTAAAGGTCAAACTTATGCAGTTTTGGAACGCCGCCACCGCTATCGCTTAAGGTTGGGGCGTTATCGATTGCATAAAATTGCCCTTTACGTGCAGTCTGCCCAACAACCGACAGAGAAAAGTCTGATTCGGGGGCGCTGGGTAATTGGCGATGCCAACTGTCGCTTTAATGCTCATTCTGAGCTAGTACGCTGTGCTGTCAATCCTTCAGGACCGTGCGACTCTTGTCGTTTCTACGAACCTTGGGAACCAAAATCTCGGTCGTGATTATTAGCCAAAACCTCTCCTGCGGCTAAACGCATACCATTGGCGAAATCCCAGCCAGACTGAGGGCGTTTACCCGCTAGCTGTACTTCCCGCAATAGTAATAGTCCCTCGCCAGTTTGAATAATTGGACCGATTCCTTTAATCACACTCATCACTTCTCCAAGACGCCCCTTATTCTCGGCAAGAGAGTCGTATTGTTGCTCAAGCACTTTTAATTCAGGGGGTAGCTGTGGGAAGTAGGCGGTTGCCAAAGGAGCAGTCGCGCTAATTTTCAAGGGTTTATCTCGAAATAATGCCATGCAGTTGGGAAACAAGCCCCTCACCTGATTGTGTAGCTCAAGGTTGGAGCGCGACCAATCTAAATGGTAATCTGACTTTTGAATCAGTGGCGCATAGGTTGCTTGGGACTGTTGTTGAGGAACTGGCGTGATTGCTTGGGCTGAAAGCTTAAGAAGAGTTTGGGCTAACAAATCAGCTCCTAGATGGGAGAGATTTTGCGCCAACTGCTGGGCGTTATCCAAGAGTTTGATTGGCGTGTAAGCCTTCAGCAACATTGCCCCAGTGTCCATCCCGGCATCCATCAACATGGTTGTGATCCCGGTTTGGGTTTCGCCATGATACAAACACCACTGGATGGGAGCAGCGCCTCGATATTTGGGCAGAATTGAACCGTGAACATTGACGCAACCCAGTTTGGGCATATCCAGAATTTCCTGGGAAAGAATCTGCCCATAGGCAACAACAACAAAGACATCTGCCGATAGCTGCCGCAGCTGAGTAAGGACTTGTGCGTCCTTTTTCACCCGCCTCGGTTGCCAGACTGGTATTTGATGTGCCAGAGCAACAGCTTTGATGGGAGAGGGCACAAGTTGACTGCCTCGTCCTCTTCTTTTGTCAGGTTGGGTAACAACCCCTTTAACCTCAAATTCGGGATGGTGAAGCAAGCGCTCTAGACTTGGCACTGCAAACTGGGGAGTACCGAAAAAAACTATCTTCATACTACTTGGGCTTGAGCGAACAACCGCTAATCACTAATTGTGACAAGTTTTTCGCCAAGCAGTGAAGATTTGACCTAAATCTTGCTTATCAACCTTTGGTTGAAGGGGGAAAGGTTTAACAAAACTCCCATACTCCCTCACTCCTCTCCATCCAACTTATCTCACCTTCTCCCCCTCTCCCCCTTTCTTTTTCACTTCCCTCCTTATCAAAGGGGATGGAGACCTTAGGTATTAGTAATAGACAATGATTTAGATTTCAAGAGAACAAATATTTAGTTCTGGCAAATTATTTGTCAGAGTACTTTTGATCTAGTGGCTCACCAAGTTGACGCTTCAACTGCAATCAATCTCTGTAGCGTCAACCAAGATATAAATTCAACAATTGGTAACTGATCAAAACTACTAAGTTGTTGGATTACTAGGCGACGGAGAATTTTACCTGCTTGTTGATCAACTCCGTGAAGCCAAAGATAGCTAGTTTATACAATAGTCTCACCACTATAGTTAGAGGTAATTGCAAGACCTTCTTGGTTTACCCCTCCGTAGCAGTCGAGGACAGTGATTTCTCATGCGGTTGATTTCTATCATTGACTGAATTTCATGATTATTAGATTCAGCTGTAGCTTGATTAGGGTAAATTACAATACCGAAAGCTGTACTAGCAATTAGTGAAGAAACAACAAGTCTCTGGCATATATTTCTGAACATTTCCTTACTCCTTATGAGTTATTGTTTTGACTTGGGTTTAACAACTCACACTAATAAGTATAGTCTCTACCTAAGAAATGTCCAGGCTTGAAATATTAAATTTTTGGCTTAAAACATAGGGTTTAGCGCCTTGGGTTTAGAAACTATTTGGTTGTTTTTGGCACTAATAAAATTCATTATTTCCTGGATTATAATTTAAATTTTAGCAACCTTCAAGTTGCCTATTATTACCATCTACTTACCTTGACGACGATAATGAGTTACACAGACTACCAACTGATAACTGATAACTGTTAATTAGAGTAAATTTGAGGTTTTACAAATAGCTAGCACGTCGGAGGGTATTACTATTTTTCCTATTTCAACTCAGCCTAATGCTCTGAAAATGTTTCCTATTAATGTCCATAGCATTAGGCTGCAATTAACTCAATCCACGAGTTGTTTAGAGCTTGAGCCTTTTACAACACAAAGGTTGTTTATTTGATACTGGTAAAACAATAATTTCAACTTAAAAATCAAGCCTTTGACAAAACCAATGTTGTTTATTTGCTATTTGGAGGTTGTAGAGAGCCAGAGTTTTGATCTCAAAACCTAAAACTTTGACAACATGAATATTGTTTATTTGAGATGCGATTACCCTGCCTAAGGATGCCCGGAGGGCTATAGGGGGAGCCCCTGCAGGCGAAGGAAAATTTTTGTTCACGAATTACTTTTGGGAAGTATCCAGTCTACCCTCTGCTTTAGCCTCTGCCAGAAGCTGAGCAACAGTTACTCCCAATGTTTTTGTTGTCACTTATCACTTATCACTTATTCCTTATTACTTAAAGTCAGACCAGTTGAGGAATATTATCACTTAACTTCCCGTCTTCCATATGGATGATGCGATCAGCTATATCTAAAATACGATTATCGTGAGTTACCAGCAAAATCGTACAACCCTGTTCTTTAGCTAATTTTTGCATTAAGTCAACCACATCCCGCCCCGATTTACTATCCAAAGCAGCCGTCGGTTCATCTGCGAGAATAATTGAGGGATGGCTAACTAAAGCACGAGCGATCGCAACTCGCTGTTTCTGTCCACCTGAGAGATGATCAGGATAGTCATTAAAATGTTCACTTAAGCCTACATGCTCTAAAATCCGGGCTGAACTAATTTGCATCTCTTCTCTAGAGAGATTCCCATGAACCTCGAGCCCCATTCGTACATTCTCCAGTGCTGTCAGGCTTCTGTGCAAATTATGAGCCTGGAAGATATAGCCATTGTGGCGTCGTGCCTGCACAAGTTGTTCTGGACTAGCTTTGCAAAGTTCTTCTCCCAATACCTGTAGACTACCTGACTGGGCTGAACGTAATCCACCCACTAAGGTTAGAAGTGTAGTTTTACCAGAACCAGAAGGTCCAGTCATAATTACGATTTCGCCTGCTGTAATCTCGATATTGATATCGAAGAGTACCTGCTTGCGTAATTGACCTTGTCCAAAGTAATGGTCTAAATGGTGGATAGAGATGACTGGATTAATAGTCTCTATATTTTGCATCTTACCAACTCCTATCCTGTTCCCTATTACTTATTACTTATTACTTATTACTTATGACTTGCAACATTTTTTTCCCTTTGCTCTTAGAAAATATCTGCTGGATCAGCTGCACGCAATTTGCGTATAGCGATCGCACCGGAAATACCACACATTACAATCGTTAATATCAGCACCCAAACTACCCGTGCCATCGGCATAAATAGTGGTAAAGCTGTTGCCTGTCGTGCCAAACGGTACAAACCCAAAGACACAGCCACTCCAGGAATAAAACCTAGAACAGCAAGAATAATCGCTTCCTCAAACACCACACCCAGTAAATAGAGATTGCGATAGCCCATTGCCTTGAAAGTAGCGTACTCACTCAGATGAGCATTAACATCAGTGGACAGAACTTGGTAAACAATCACCACACCGACAACGAACCCCATAGTGCTGCCAAGTCCGAACACAAAGCCAATCGGAGTTCTCTTCTGCCAGTAATTAAGTTCAAAGTCAATATATTCCTGATGGGTTAGAGCTTGAATATCCTCCGGTAGGTAAGCATTTAACGCCGCTCTCACTTGCTCCGGATTAGCTTCAGCTTGGAGTTCAATCAAGCCCATACTAACTGTCTCGGCCCGCCGTTTGGGAAATAAGCGCAAAAAATTCTGATCACTGGTGATTAGGGTACCATCAGTAGAAAAGGAAGCACCCACTTGAAATAAACCAGCAATATTAATAGTACGTCGTTCAATTTCAGTGGTCACAGGTTGCCCCTGCTCAATTAAGGCAATTGCCTGCTGATAATCTCCTCTAGAAGCTCGATCAAAGAGGACAGTATCAGGTAATTTAACCTCATCCAATTGTTGATTAACCTCCGGCAAACTAAACACTGGTTGTTCAGGATTCTGACCAAAAATCAAGATAGCTGTTTTCCCAGAGGTTTGGGGATTTTTCCAATCGATGAAGTTAACATACAATGCCTCTGCTGACTTCACGCCGGGAACATCCATTGCCTGGTAAAGTCGCCTGCGGGGGAAAGTGAATAATCGAGTTAAATCACGAGCCTGAGTACTGATCAAGATAATATCAGTTTGTAAGTTGCGCTGAAACAAGGTGTTAGTCATATACAGCGCATTCTTAAAACCGAATTGCATGAAAATCAGAATATCAGCAAAGGCAATCCCAGCTAGTGCTGTCAGAAGGCGAGTTTTATCATGCTTAAGTTGAAGCCAACCTAGAGGAGTTCTGCGGCTAATTCTCTTAATAAATCCAATCACAGGTTAATCACCACCTTGACTTGAAGATTAGTTAACCCCGCAACTTTCTTGCTTGATGCTTGATCTAAGCGTACTCTCACCTCAACAATGCGAGCGTCAATATTAGCTGAAGGATCAGTATTAACTACTTCCTGGCGCTGTACCTGTAAGCCTATTTGCTCTACACTTCCTTGCAATTCATAGGGTAGAGAATTGCTGCTTAGCCGCGCTTGTTGTCCTAACTCAATTTTACTGATATCGCTTTCGTAAACTTCAGCAACTGCGTACATCTGGCTGGTTTGTCCAATCTCTGCAATTCCTTTACTGGAGATAAGTTCACCTGGGCGGGTGTGAATTTCAATCACCTGTCCCTCCTGTGGTACTCTCACCTCTGCCTGCTCAAAATTAGCTTGCGCCCGTTTGAGAGCAGCCTCAGCTGCTGCTACTTCTGCTGTGGCAACCTCTACATCTACTGGGCGAACCTCAGCAATCCGCTCCAGGGTTGCTTTTGCTTCATTCAACTGCTGCTGTTGTGCTAAGCGGATACGATTTAGACTAGCGCTAGCTTCCTGAAGTCGCTTTTGGGCTGTTTCCCAGTCGAGGTGCTTGCTATCTCGCTGCGAGGCAGAGATAGCCCCGGTTCCATACAGCATCTGATACCTTTGATCTTCAATGCGAGCATTCTCTAATTCAGCTTCCAGTCTGGCTACTGTTGCCATCTGGGCTTCGATATCGTTGCGGCGTTCAACTTCAATACGGGCAATTGTAGCTTGCTGTGCCTCAATTTCCCCAGTTTTTGCCCCCGCTTGAACGCGAGCCAGATTTGCCTGGGCTACCCCTACTTGTTCGGTGGCTTCATCCAAAGCTGTCTGGAGGCGATTGCGACTATCGAGAATCGCAATTACCTGTTGTGCCTTCACCCAATCACCTTCGCGCACCAATAGTTGCTCAACCCGGCTTCCTTCTGCTGAGGTGGGTGCAGAAACTTTAATCACCTCGCCCTGAGGTTCGAGACGTCCTAGTGCCGTGACTGTTTTGATTTGAGGCAGGCTAAGTTCTGAACTTTGCTCTGCATTGGATTGAAGCCAATCGGATTGCTGGAATACATAGGCGGTAATCCCGCCAACTGCCAGGGTAGAAGCTGCTATCAGCATAGCCAACTGACGAACAAAAGATTTGGAGGATGGGGAACCTCTAACTGCTGCTTCCTGTGACATCAATTGCCTCCTGATTGAAGCTATAAGTGATTTAACCAGAGAAGGGGGAGATGGGGGGAGGGGGAGATGGGGAGATGGGGAGAAATTATTCTTATGAGCAGCCCTACAAGGGGGAAGTCAAAAGTCAAAACTATTAAACCACCTCGCTACGAATAAAATAAACAAGTCAAATCCTCTTTCCTTCTGCCTTCTGCCCTCTGCCTCCTGCCTTGTTTCTTGAAAGCTGACTTGATCCGAGAACTAAGAGGCGTTGTACTTCATCAAGCGTGAAAACTGCTATAAAACCATTCGTTCCTCACTGGGGTGAACGAAATTTTGCGTGGGATTTGAATTCTCCGCGTCTGGAGCGTCTGCTTACTCCTTGCCCCACTCTTTTTTCGTTCACCCTCCTCACTGTTACCTATTCCCTATTCCTTTTTAATTAAACTATACAGTATAGTTTAGCTATAAATAGACTAAACCGACTAGTATAGTAATGTCAAGCATGAACAAAATTGTAGGATAGAAGATGGCACAGATAGGGTTAAGTAACCTAGGTCGTCAAAAGTCAGCAGAGAAAACCAATGCCATCCTGGAAGGGGCAATGGGAGAATTTTTGGCACATGGTTACGCTGCTACGAGTATGGAGCGAGTGGCTGTAGCCGCAGGTGTCTCAAAAGCAACTGTCTATAGTCACTTTCAAGATAAACAAGGATTATTTACAACCCTAGTGCGGCGGCTGGCAGAGGAGAAGTATCGGACTGTATTTAATCCCCAAGACTCGCAGTTTCTGCAAGGAGAACCAAAGGTCGTCCTACGACGTTTAGCAACCAATATGCTAGATAACGCGATGGGGGATCAACAGGTTCAGTCTTTCATGCGATTAATTATGGGAGAATCTGGGCGCTTTCCAGAGCTAGCACAGCCTTATGTGGAAAATCTAGCCAAACCCGTAATTGAGCTTCTAAGTCAATATTTTGCGTCTCGTTGTGAACTCCAGCTTAGTGATCCTGAAGCTACGGCACGGATTTTTATTGGCTCATTAGTTTATTTCGTCATTCTGCAAGAGGTACTCCATGGTAAGGAAATTTTACCCCTAGAGCGCGATCGCTTAATTAACAGCTTGATTGAGATGATTACCAACGCCAAGTACTAAAATTTCTCCAGAGGGAACTCCAAGAAATAAATTATCCAACTTTACTTAGAAATATGATGTAAAGAATAATCTCCCCCTCTCCCCACCAAAGGCAGGAGGCTCCAAGCCAGAAAATTCATCTCCCCATCTCCCCGAGCCATCCCCCCAATGCCCACCTAAGACTGGCGCTTTCGTCAGCAGCAGCCTGTTAAGCATTAACCTACCAAGCATTCAAACCATTGTTGCTATCAAACCAGCAAAGCAAATAGAATAGCGGACGGCTTGGGGATAAACTGAGTAACCGCATGATACCTCAACAAACCATAAAGTATAGTCTTGACCGCTTCATTCATACCCCCCAGACTGAATTCGCACTCATTGGGCTAATATTGCTTTCGGTGACACTGGTGATTGCCGAAGTCGCCTTTGAAAGCAATAATCATATTTATCAACGGCTCCATCTCGCCCAAAACTGTCTCACCAGCATATTTATCATTGAACTGACTATTCGCTATTTCCTGGCTCGGAGCAAGCGCCGTTTCTTCCGCAATTATTGGATAGACATCATTGCCGTGGAGCCTTTTTCCCAAGGCTTTCGCGTTTTGCGCGTCTTGCGCATGCTCAGGCTTCTGAGAGTGGGTATCCTGCTCAACCGGAATCTTAACCGTATCTCCTTAGCAACTCGTATTAGTTCCCAGATTGGAGCCTTTGTGATTGTCGGTTTGATGGTTCTGGTTAGCGCCTTGACGATTTACCTACTTGAAGGTTCTCAGAATCAGGAATTCTCTACCCTCAGCGATTCCCTATGGTGGAGCTTCTTCACCCTAGTATCGGGAGAACCAATTGGCGGCGAACCAGAAACCGATGCTGGACGTTTAGTTGCATTAATGGTGATGATTGGAGGTTTAATAATGTTTGCAATCTTCACCGGATTTGTCTCAGCAGTAATGGTACAAAGACTCAAAACTGTGATGGAGGTCAAATACTTGGATCTAGACGAACTGCGAGATCACATCGTTATCTGTGGCTGGAATCGCAGTGCACACCTTTTGCTTGAGGAACTCCAAGCAGATCCTCAGTTGAAGCATCATGCAATTGTAGTTGTTGCTGAATTTAGCGAAACGCCAGAACAACAACTCAAACGGTTAAATCGCTCTCGATTATACTTCTACATGGGTGATTATACGATCATCGATGTACTCGAGAATGTCGGAATTTACCATGCCTCACGGGCAATTCTACTTGCCGATGCTACCCGCCCCAGAAGTGACCAAGATCGTGATGCACGTACAGTTCTGGCGGCCTTGACAATTGAAAAGCTCAATCCCGGCATCTATACCTGTGCCCAACTCCTTGACAGGAAAAATAATGTACAACTCAAAGTAGCTGGAGTCGAGGATATAATCGTCGCTGACGAGTTGGCAAGTCACTTAATTGCTACCTCGGCTCGGAATTTAGGTGCTATAGATGTGCTAGCAGAGTTACTCACTGTGAGGATTGGCAACCAGATTTATAAAATACCTTTACCAGAGCAGTGGACTGGCATTTCCTTCTGGGAATGTGCCGAGAAACTCAAAGAAGAGTTTGATACGATTTTGGTGGCACTAGAACGACCAAAATACAGAGATAAGGAAACGCTAGTGAACCCTCCTAAAGAGGAACGGTTATTGCCTGGAGATTTGCTGGTTGTGATTGCTCGAACTCTGCCTCAGATTTAAAGTTAGATATTGTTCACACTTCATTAGACCTCTCCAGAAATTATCCCTCTTTTGTCACTCTCCGGTTTTTCCTATTATTAAGACTTTCTAGAAAGAAGGTATATTAGCCGATACAGTGTTTGTTCATCACAAGGGTTGGCGGATAACGCATATTTAATTTCTGGAGATGTTTATTGATTTATAGTAAATTACGCCATGTATTCATAGCATTCACAACATTGTCTATGTCTTCTTCTAAGTTGTAGAGATGTGGACAAATACGGATTCCGCCAGAAGATGATGTGGCGATTCGATGTTGATCGTAAAGGTAGTCGTAGAGAGAGGGAGTCTTGTCAGGAACTTTGCTGATAACCACACCATGGCTTAAATTCTGATCAAGAGGTGTAGTTAGATCCCAGTCGTTTTCTTGGAGCTTTGTTTTGAGATTAGTAGCTAACTCGCTGATCCTTGTCTCAATAGCATCTTGCCCTATAGATTTTAAAAAGTCTTGCTCAACGAGCATGGCTATGATGTTGACATCATCCCGTTGCCCTAGTAGCTCGAATCGACGTGCGCTAGTAGGTAACTCATTCCATTTTGGAATAGTGATTTTGTAGTCATAGGCAAAAATGCTAGGTGTAAAATTAGCAGCCTTGTTTGGATCCATATATAGTATCCCTGTCTCCTTGGGACCACAGAACCACTTGTGGGAACTCGCACTAAAGCTATGGCACTTTAGGAAAGTATTTGCATCAGCAGTTACGTCTGAACTGAGGTTAACTTTTTGTGCACCCCAAGTTTGTGCGCCATCAGCGTGTAAGTGACAACCCAAGTTGTTTGCTTGCTCAAACAGGTTTGAGATCACACTTCGGGGAATACGGATACCA
Source organism: Symploca sp. SIO2E9 (assembly GCA_010692645.1). Lineage (GTDB taxonomy): Bacteria > Cyanobacteriota > Cyanobacteriia > Cyanobacteriales > Coleofasciculaceae > SIO3C6. The sequence continues at coordinate 57,176 of JAAHGS010000003.1, read as the reverse complement.
GAGACGTTGGATGTTTCTGTAAACGTCAGAAATTTAGTCCTCTCATTCATCTGACTAGCAAAAGCTGTCTCTATCTCTTCTGAGGATGGATTTTCCGGCAGCGTAACTACTCGAATCTCGAAGAGACCACCTCCTTCTTCAGCCGTTCTGCCACCACGTAACCACCATGCATCGTAGTTAGTTGGATGATTCTCGTCCCAAATAACAATATTGTCTGTACCATCTGGATTCCATTGGGAGTATCCAGCATTGAGAGCATTGTTTGCCTCGCTAGCATTTCGCACAATCGCCAAATCAACAACGTCAGGGACTGGCTCACCATCTACCAATGGATCTACTATTCCAAGTTCTTCGGCAATAGCATAGCGTGCATCTTGAATCGCAAGTGCCCCTGCTGCTGTGCGTTCCTGTTGGGAAACATTTTTGTTATATTCAGTGCGAAGGGTATTGATTGCTTCTACAACTTCCGTTGGAGCTGGACAGAGGTTGGCAGCGTTCATGGGAATGACCCTTTCTGTTTCCGGCACATGGGCGAAGTCCCATAGGTTGCGGATATCTGACCAGTTTATCTCTGTGGGCTCTACTTTTTGGAGCAGTCCTCCAACCTTGTCAAATAAACCCTTGCACACATCTTTCGAGATAACACCAGCATCTCTAAATTCCTCGAACAAGCGAAGACTTGTATATTTTTTACTCATTGTTCCTCTGTTTTCCCTGATCGCTGAATGGTTAAGGAGAGCTGTTTTTTCACTAATGCTGTCGCACTAATTCACTAAAAGCAGCTTCTAATTGAATATCTGCCAGGTATTACTCTTCCCGGAGCAGTTACATCTTGGCAACAATTAAATTTTATTTAAATCTAGACTTTACTTTTATATCTTTCTTTAAGATAAAAGTCAATAAAAAATTGTGATTGGTTTACGAATTTATACATAAAAGACTGAAAGTTGAACTGTAATTGTTGTGCAGTCTTGTGGTATTACTAAGGTAAAGACTTTTATGTAGTACTCTATAGAGGTCTATTGTTGATTGTTCCGAAGAGAAAGTATTTCACAGCTGTCGAATACCAACCCCATGAACTATGTTTGGGCAGCATGCACGTAGCGCGTACCATGAGCTATGAACAAAACTATACAAATCCTTCCAGTTCTAACGTCTCAATCAACTCTAGAGCACGAGTATCACCTAGTTTTAAAAGCGCACATTTGGCATCTTCCCTAACACCAAGTTCTTCATCTTCTACAAAAGCTTCAATCAAGGCATCAACAGCACCGGCATAGATAGCATTACAGGGCATTTCTCTACACAACTGTCCCAGAGACCAAGCACAATTACTTCGCACTGCTGCCACCGGATCTTGCTTCAAAGCAATAATTAGTGTTGGAATGGAAGCCACAATTTGTTCATACTCTAACTCAGCCATTTGCGCCAGAGAACTGGCAGCCCACAAGCGTACTGCAGAGATTTCGTTCTTAAGAGCATCAATTAGAGAGGGTAAAGCACGTTGATCTCGGCAATTTCCCAAGGCCCAAATAGCACCTTTACGCACATAACCATTGAAATCGCGGTTAAGCTGCTCAATTAGCGGCTCTACTGCCATTTGGCTAGGGTTACGTCCGAGAGCATAAGCAGCACTCACACGCACTAATGGGCAAACATCTGTTAACAACTTAATCAATTCAGGAATTGCTCGCTCATCCTGAATTTCACAAAAAGCCCTCGCTGCCAGCATCCGCTTGGGTGTTTCTCGAGAAGTTAACATTGCTAGCATTTCGTCTGGATCTGGTTTGGGAACTTCTGAGTCAGCATCAACTGGCTCTAATTGGTCTAGAGGACTTTCTAGATCATCTACAGTGTCGAGTACGCTTAAATCTTCGTTACTATACATCGCTTACATACCTGCTCAAGGAGCCTATCCTACCCGCTTGCATTACTCACTTCCGGCAATAATTAACTCATACAACACAAGCTCGTAAGTTGGCAATTTTACTAGTTGGACTGAGGAGAGAGATTTTTTACCATCCAAAGTGATTGAGTTTGATAGCCTAGTTGATGGTAAAGATTCAAAGCTGGTTGGTTATTTTGGAAAACTTGCAGTCCCAACTGGCGATCGCCCCTTGCCCTTGCCCATTCTTCAGCATGACGCATTAGCGCTGAACCAATTCCCTGACGTCGGTATTCCGGCATTACATAAAGCAAAAATATATGAGCATGGCGATTACCTTGTACCTGATCTATAGCATTGCCCATCCATAGACAAGCTAATGGCTGAGTAAGACTGGAAAAGGGCAGTTCAGAAGTTGCTACCTCAGCTTTGTTTACCAACCAAAGAGGCGTTTCTTGAGAAAAGTATTTTTCAACTGTCTCTGCCAGGTGAGAAAAATCATCTTGTTCTGGAAAAAGTTCTTGGTAACTCAGCTGTATAAACTTCACCAAGGTTGCTCGTTGCCGCCTTGAACCAATTTGTAACTTATAGCCCACTAGTAGTTGAGAAGACACTGATTTTAGTTCAAATCTTACTAAACTAAAATTCATCTATAGTCTTTGAAGTTGACTGATTCGGTATTGATAACTCAACAACAGCATCAGGGGCAGGTGTTTGCACACTGGCAGCATTAATCTCCTCAATTGGTGCAGGTGCGGCTAAATCGTTGGGCAAAAAGATGCGAATGCTGACTGCTAGTAAAGCGAAAGCAAAGACTAATAGGATCATTAAAGGGGCAATATACTGACGAAGAAAAGTCATAGTCACAAAATCTCTCTCAACGGTTCGCGGGAGTTCCCATCCTTCTATAAGGTGGGGAGGGACAGCGGGAATGCAGATGAAGATTCGTTACATCACTGCTTCTATCTTAACTAAATGCGATAAGAATCATTTTCTTGATCATCAAGTCCTGGTCTTGGCGTAGGCAAGGGCTTAATTTTGCTAAGCTGACGCAGCCAGATCCAGCCAACAACTGCGATAGTCAGGGACACCCAAGCAGTCAACTGCTGAAGTAGTAAAAAACCGCCAATGGCAAACATTGCTCCAAAAAGTAGCAAAATTGATGCCATAACTAATTTGAGGTCTTTTTCTAAGTTCTGGACTGGTTTGATTCCCGTGTGCTGGCGCTGACGTCTCCAACCAGGGCCAGCAGGACGTACCCGCCGATAAAACTCATCTAGGGTGGCATCTGATTCAGGTGGCGTCAGCAACATTACTATTATCCAGGCAGCGCCAGTAATTCCTGCTGTCACTAGCAAACGTAAGCCAAAGTCCTCAATCTTAAGAATTGGCACAATGCTAGTTGTCCAACCCACGACAAAGCCCCCTATCATTGCTGTAAGTTCAGCGGCGGCATTGATGCGCCACCAAAACCAACGCAAAATCAACACTAAGCCCGGACCAGTGCCAATGGCAATAACTAGCCGGAAGACAGTAGCAATATTATCTGCTTTGAAAGCAGCAAATGCTCCCAAAACGGTCACTAAAACAGAGGCACTACGTCCAATTAAAACTAGTTCAGATTCGGTGGCGTTGGGATGGATAAAGCGCCTATAAAGATCATTAGTTAAATAGGAAGCGCCCCAGTTGATTGAAGTTGATACTGTACTCATGAATGCTGCTATTAGAGAAGTTACCACTAAACCAAGCAAAACTGGCGGTAGAAACTGTACCATTAGTTTGGGATAGCCTAACTCTCGATCTTGCAAATCTGGATAGATAACAATTGCTGCTAGTGCTACCAGGATCCAGGGCCAGGTACGGATAATGTAGTGAAAAATATTGAATAGCCAAGCAGCTTTCTCTGCCTCTTGTTCATTTTGAGCAGCAGCAAAGCGCTGCACGAATTCGCCGCCGCCATCACTGCGACGAAACGCCCACCACTGTAAAAAGATATAGGCAAAAAAAGTACTGGCTGTAATTCCAGCTGCTTCGCTCCAACGCCAGCCTTCTGAGTCAATAGTTAGAGGAAAAAAGGACAAAATATCTTTATCGCTTGCCTGCTGTACTGCTGGTACGAGAGCATGAATACCACCAAGATAATTAATAGCAACGGCAGCCACAATAATTGCTCCGAATAATGCCAAAAAGAACTGAAAGAAATCCGTTGCCACCACACCCCATAGTCCAGCAAAACCAGAGTAAATCAATACAAAAACACTGACACCGACAACACTCCAGATTTTCAGATTTTCTCCTGGTTCAATTCCCAGACTTTGCCACAATTGTAAGGCATCGACTACTTTCACCATCGCTAGCATCGCGTAGCCGATACCTATGCAGTTAATGGGTACGGCAAATAGAAAGGCTTTAGTACCCCGCAAGATTGCTGCTGTGGTTCCACCATAGCGAATCTCTGTTAGCTCAGCATCAGTGATAATTTCTGATCGTCGCCACAATCGAGCAAAAATGTAAATCATTACTATATGGGCGATCCCAAAACTCCACCATTCCCAGTTGCCAGCAATCCCTCTGTTGCCTACCACACCAGCAATGTAGAGGGGAGTATCGATTGAGAAGGTAGTGGCAGCCATACTAGTTCCTGCTAACCACCAAGGGAGCGATCGCCCCGATACGAAAAAATCTACCATACTCCCTGATGCCTTGCGGGATAGATAAAGTCCCAAGCCCATAGATGCAATTAGGTAGAGCAGGACAATTAGCCAATCAACGAGTTGCATACATTTGTGATTGAACGGAGAGGGGGGGATTCGAACCCCCGGAGGGTGTGACCCCTCAGCAGATTTCGAGTCTACCACCTTAAACCACTCGGACACCTCTCCAATTATTTTTCTTTCGCACCACTATAGCTTAGCATCGTTATTTACTGTCTCAAGAGTGGTTTGAAAGCTGTCCCTTGGCGTCCACTCAATAGCACCATCACGACCAGTCCAATAAAGTTCAATCTTGTTATTTTGCAACATCTGTACTGTAGCTTGGTCTATAGTATTGGATGAAGCGATCGCGATTTCCGGTTCCAGAGCATTTAATAATTCTGGTGTTACACTTTCTCCAGACCACCAAAGCACTTGAGTTTGAGGAAAATTTCTAGCTATCGCGAACTGTTTTTGTAAAGTTGGCGTCATTTTTCCCAAAATTAACCAAGTCTGGTCTCGGATCTGCATTTGTAACATTGGCGGTTCAGCATTGATTAATTTAATAGCAGTAGAACCTAAGGACATAGTCTCACCGCTTGCAACTAACTGATAATTTCCCTGTTGTGATTTAACTGTATTAGGAATCGACAAATTGGATGCCTGAGAGTAGGATTCTATAGCTTTGCCTGAGGGTAGCTGTGAATTAGTAGTATCAAAAAAGGTTTGGACTGGCAAACTTTTTAAAATTGAGATCCAGCCACTCCTGAAAGATGGGCTAAAATCAAGAGCAATAGCCCAATCAATTTGATTAATCCCCTGCTGCTGTAGAAAAGGTAGAACAGTAAAAGTGACTGTATCCTCTCCGCCGCTATTTATCAGCGTGACTTGTCCTTGGTCTTGTATTACTAGAACTTGCTCTTGATCTGTAGCTAAGATATGTACTTGAAACTGTGTTAGCTTCGTTTGCCAAGCCGGAAGAACTACTAAAGAAACAGCTACAATACCCACGAGCCACCAGCGAAGTCGCCATCTTCTACTTATACAGCTGATTCCAATGAGCCCGTATAGTAGCAGCAATTGCCAGATGGAAATTTTACCTACAGCCACGGAAGAACCAGGCAAATCATTGAAAAATTGCACCATCCCTAGAAATAGCTCAATAGGGTAGTACAGTAACAAGGCAAGAGCGCTGCCTGCGACTGGTAAGATTAATGCTGCTATGGCACTGATGAAGCCACCTAGACTAATGATAACAATTAAGGGTGCACAGATTACGTTTACTACTACGCTGTAGGTTGCAACTTTATAAAAATAATAAAGTTGCAGGGGTAAAGTCCAGAAGGAAGCAGCAAGGGAAACTGCAATCACAGAAGCAATCACTGGTGGTAACCAATCCAATTGCTTTGTTAGTGGTGAAACTGTTACCAGTAGTCCCAGAGTTGCCAAAAAGCTAAGTTGAAACCCAATATCCCAAATCCAGAGAGGATTAAACAGCAGCAAAATAGTGACTGTTAGTAGCAAGGAACCCAAAGGCTTGACTTGGCGTTGGCTTACTAAAGCAATTAAAGCCCCTAATCCCATAATTGCTGCTCGCATCACCGAAGGTTGTCCACCAGTCAAACCTACGTAAACTATCAGAGTAATTATTCCGATACTAAACTGGGTTCTCGCTCCCCAGCGCCGCATTAACGTCACTACCGAACCCAAAATCAAAGAGATATGGAACCCAGAAGCTGCTAAGACATGAGCTAATCCAGCTTCGATAAACTGATCACGAACATCGTAGGGCAAATCAACAGCGCGACGTCCTAAGATCATTGAACTTAAAAGTTGTCCCTTGGGGGAACCCAGCCAACGAATTTGTGAACGAATAATTCGTTGCCGAATTATCCATAGTCCCCTAGGTTGTTTCTGAACTTCATCTGGAAAGTTGACCTGACGCCCGCTTAAACCGACAAAAGCACCTTTACGGGCAAGGTAAGCTCGAAAGTCGAAAACTCCTGGGTTGGTTGCGGGTTTTGGTTGATATAAAATGCCGGTGACGGCAATTGTTTGACCAGGATATAGACCTGTGGTTTGTAGCAGGGGAACCGTCACATATAACTTGCCTGTTACACCCTTAGTGATTGCACCATTATTGTCTGTGCCAGTAAGCTCACTCAATTGGGTAGCTTTTAACCAGAATTGTCCTCTTCCGCTGCGCGTGAGGCGAGGTGTACTGGTGAGGTTACCTTGAACCGTAATTAGCTGTACCTGGGATGCGCTGTTACCAGAATTAACCAGGTGGCTTATATCATTAGCAGCAGGTTGCGGCAACATCGCCTGAAAATAAATAATTGCTAAAGCTGCAATTATAACTGCAGCTAACCAAAGCCTCGGTCTTGGTCCTGTTCGCCAGTATCGTGGGATAGTAATAGCAGTTACTAATCCTAGAGCGAATGCAGCTGCGATTAGTAAACTATAATCTTTCCAGGAAACGAAGTGAACAGGTAAGCCAAGACTGCCTGTAGACAGTAGCCCAAAAATATAAGCCAAACTCAGCAGGATACCATTGGCAGGATTCATCTGAAAAATCGGCGTGGAGGCTCCTGTATAGCCCGTATGGTTTACTGGGAGAGGAAATGCTACCTGAGTCCAAGTTGTCACAAGAAGTGAGTATCTTAAGGGCTTTGCAGCTGAATCTCCTCAGATTGCAAAGAACTATTTTTGCAAGGGAAACCCTAGAGTCTCTCTTTGTTGCAAGTACAGTTGAGCTACTTGCCGCGCTAGATTGCGAATTCTACCAATGTAACGCGTCCGCTCTGTAACTGAAATAACTCCTCTAGCATCAAGTAAATTGAAACTGTGAGAACATTTTAAAACGTAGTCAAGGGTAGGTAGCACTAAGCCTCGCTTACTAAGTTGCTCTGCTTCTTGTTCATAGAGATTGAAGAGGTTGAATAGCAATTGAGGATCAGAAGCTTCAAAGTTATAGGTACACTGTTCAATCTCTCCTTGAAGGTGAACGTCCCCATAACTGATGTTGTCATTCCAGCGAATTTTAGTAAAACTATCCACTTGTTGAAGATACATTACGAGGCGCTCAAGACCATAAGTAATCTCAATCGAGACTGGACGACAATCTATGCCCCCACACTGTTGAAAGTAAGTGAACTGGGTAATTTCCATCCCATCTAACCAAACTTCCCAGCCAACACCCCAAGCTCCTAGTGTTGGAGCTTCCCAATTGTCCTCTACAAAACGAATATCATGGTCTTCAGGACGAATACCTAATGCTTTGAGGGAATCAAGGTAAATTTGCTGAATATTATTTGGTGAAGGCTTAAGTAGAACTTGATATTGGTAGTAGTGCTGGTAGCGATTGGGATTTTCACCATAGCGCCCATCTGTTGGTCTTCGGCAAGGTTCTAGATAAGCTACAGACCAAGCTTCTGGTCCAATAGATCTTAAAAATGTGTGGGGGTTCATTGTACCCGCACCTTTCTCAGTATCGTAAGACTGGGCAATTAGGCAACCGCGCTGATCCCAGAACTGATTTAATGTCGCTATCACTGACTGAAAATTCACACTTACCTCCGGTCGATACCCAGAACTTAGTAATCCATTGTCGTCTATTGATTTAAAGTCAGTGGCTTTGATGGGAGAGTCACCACTATTCAAAATCCTGCTTGACGAGTTTCCCTCCACACGGCTCCTCAGTGATATGGCGTTTGTCAGACACACCTCTTTACCAGCATGTGGTCAATCCCATCCTTATTTACTCACCCAAATTTGAAATTTGTTTAGGTCTCTTCGAGAATCTCATCTTTGTAGCCTGTTTGATCGCAGGGTAGATGCAGCTTCACAAAAAGCTTTGAGGTATTTACCAAAAAAAAATGGAAAAAGGGGTTGACACTCTCAAAAAATCGGGATACATTAGAAAAGCGCTGAAGGAAAGCAACGCCAACCGCCAGCGCCCCGAACCTAGAAAAACAAATAGTTTGAAAGCGAAGCCNGTATAAGACTCATTGCACAGCACAACCAAAACACCTTCACGTTGAGCCATCTGCATCAAGTGTTGTTCAAATTTGTAGTGACTCCAAGTAAGCATGTTTCGAGCGGTTTTCTTGGCTAGTTTACGATTGGATTTGACCACCATTTCTGAAGTATCAAAAGTAGGCAGGAAAATCACTTTGTAATTGGATACTAGAAGCCTGGAAACCTTAGTGACCACGTTCATAAATCAACTGAGTACCATACTCGCATTCAGATGGAAACTTTTCTGGCGCTCGATACTCTAGACCCTTTACCTTAGTGGGATACCAAGAACAACTTTAGTGGGATACCAAGAACAACTTTACGTTTCTGGTCGTGTTACTTTAGTAGCTATTGATCGAGAGAAGGGAAAGGTAATGCGACAACTGCCGCCAGCCTTAAAAGACATTTTTACCTAATTTTCTCTCTAGGTTCCCAGCTTCAGTAATCCATTTGGTCAATACGCCTGTCTTCATACTGGGGTTGCACAAATTCAGAACGACGTCTAGGTGATACAGAAGGTGGCAGAGAGTTATAGGGATTTTGTACCACATAAGTTGTGCGAGGAGGACGCTGCTGCCGCAACAGCAAAGCTAAGGCTCCTAGTACGACAACTCCACCACTCATAGTGATCGCAATCCCTCCCAGTGCCCAAATGATCCCTGAAACCAATTTATTATCTTGCTGCTGAACTTCTGGTTGGGCAGAATTAGCAATTGCCGATTCTGGGTTTTCCCATGAAGGCAGGCTCTTGGCATCAACTTGAGAAGTTAGACTATCAATAAGCAACTGCTGATTTTGCATTTGAACTTTGAGTTGCTCGATTTCAGTGCGTTGCTGTTCGAGCATTGGTTGAATCTGTGCAAGTTCCAGCTGCTGCTGATAGTTTGGTGAATTTAAATTTGGCGAGGCAGTCGTTGATGTTGGTGGTGGTGTCAAATAGGGGTTATATGGAGTCTCATAGGGATTGTTAGGCGAGACGGGCAGGGGTTGGGTAGAAGGCAGGTTGGTAGCACTGAGATTGTCTCCTCCCTTGATCATGAACAGAACTGCTACCCCAGCGAAGGCAGCACCTGTTAGAAATGACATAGTATCACTCATGTTTGTTGCCTCCGGACTGGGATGGAATTACAAATAATTTGTGACTGATGGACTGGCAAATTCATCACTCTGACTTTAATATATCTGGGCTGATCAGGCGTTGGTGTTAGTTAGGAAGCCTAGAATCTAAACCTCATAGAGAGCATATCTTATGTTAAGTTTAGGTACTAAGCCAAGCTTCGCCCTCACAAAGTTTACACGTAGGTATGTATTTTGTCAGGGGGTGTGCTTGTTTAACGATAATGTCCGCAAGGCTTACTTTTAAATTCAAAACTACATTTTTTAAAAATCTACTAATGAGAGGTATACAGGGACTTCCAAATAAGAAAATATCCAATCGAGCAGGGGGAGAGGTGGAGAAGAATCTTTAGGTCGTGTTTCTAAGTCAATTGGATAATTTATTTCTTGGAGTTCCCTAAAAATCTCTCAACAAGACTACTCAATCCCTAATTGCTGACTTGAGGTTTTGACAAAACTCGCCAATTGCTAACAAAGCTTCTGATTGTGTACCCTCTGACAAACGTTGCACAAAGGCACTGCCCACAATTACTGCATCTGCCCCCCATTTTTTGACCTGTAGGGCTTGTTCTGGCTTGGAAATACCGAAGCCAACGCCTATCGGCTTATCTGTGATCCTACGCATCTGCTTGAGTAAATCTTGCACTCTTGATTCTAACTGGCTTCTCATGCCTGTGACGCCAGTAACGCTGACAAGGTAGATGAATCCTTGAGAGTTTTTAGCGATCGCTTCAATTCTAGACTGTGGAGTTGTCGGCGCAACTAGTAAAACTACCTCAATTCCAATCTCCTTTGCTGGCTTGAGTAATGATTGTGCTTCCTCTAAAGGTAAGTCTGGCACCAGTAAACCCTTAACGCCTACAGCAGCAATCTGCTGTAAGAATAATTCAATGCCTCGATTGAGAATCGGGTTGTAGTAGGTAAAAAGTATCAGTGGAGCTGTCAGAGCAGGGGCAACTTCCTTAACCATCTCTAGAACGTCATCTAGACGTACACCCTTTTCTAAAGCCCTGGTAGCTGCGGCTTGAATTGTCGGACCATCTGCTAGAGGATCAGAGTAGGGAACTCCTAACTCAATCAAATCAGCGCCGGATTGGTCTAGCACTTTTAGGGCTTGGGCTGTTGTCCTTAAATCTGGATCCCCAGCCGTGATAAAAGGAATCAGAGCACATTGGGAGGTATCTCGTAGAAACTTGAAGCGAGCAGAAACCGAGTTCATTCAATTTGGGATTTTGGATGCAAAGAGCTTAGATTTTGAGTCCACTTACTTCCTAGAAAAGTCTAGGTGTGAACGGAAGTAACAGTTAATTATTGCTGATCAACTGTCTGGGAACCAGCTTCTTGTTCAATTTCTGTTTGCAGCTGGGCTAGTTCTTCTGGTGTCATGGCTTCTAGGCGCTTGTTCAACACAGCTTCCTCATAGTCCTTTAGCTGCTGGTTGTAAGTCATGTTTTTGGTGCCGACTCGGAACAGATAAGTTAGTAGCCAACCAATTAAGCCGCCGACTAATACCGCTTGAGTCCAGATGCCCGCTTGTAGTCTATCAAGACCAGCTATTTGCAAGACTACATAAATCAACCCACCAGCAGCAAAGACACCAATGCCAATGCCAATCGCGTCAATTCTTCGCATTTGAAACTAATTTAGTTTAATTTATATTAAGCCTGGAGTTGACGTTTCTTGGGGCGTAAGTTCAAAAAGGGACTCAACAGCAATAAGCCGGGAAAGAAGAAGAAGACAAGGAAGTACATGAAGCCTCGCTCGAAGGAGCTGACAACATACCACCGTTTTTGTAGGTATAGGTAAAGGGCAAAGGGGGCTATTAACAAATAAACTACACTCAAAGCCAGGTAAAGCAGGGCAACAGCAACAACCATAGTTTTTACTACGTAGGACAACACAAATAACACACAATGCCTCCAATGAGTGCAGGTAAAGGACTCAACCTTGATTTTCTTGATTGCTCGCTCTTTACCCTCTCAACAGTGGAAGCAATAATTATTCCTTTCCAGCTATACCATTCTACATTCTTGTAGAATAGTATAGTTGCATATTAACCCCAGTTAATGGTGCAATAATAGATACACTAGTTTGTGTTAAGGTTATAAACAAACTAAAACTAAAGACGGGGGCGTGGCGGAATGGTAGACGCTACGGACTTATTATTGATTGAGCACTGATAGAGAAATCTTTCAAGTGAATGCTCTCAAATTCAGGGAAACCTAAGTCTGGTAACAGATATGGCAATCCTGAGCCAAGCCGAGATCAGGTTCTCGGAAGGTGCAGAGACTCGACGGGAGCTACCCTAACGTTAAGTCGAGGGTAAAGGGAGAGTCCAATTCTCAAGAGCCAAATGGCAGTAGCGAAAGCTACAGGAGGATGAAAATCCGTTGACCGTAAAAGGTCGTGAGGGTTCAAGTCCCTCTGCCCCCATAACTAAGTTGTCACAAATTTAACTTGCGTTTTTAGTATAGAGAGGGAGATGGGGGGAGGGGGAGATGGGGAGAAAATTTGGGAATTTTCTTCAAATTAACTTAACCAAGTTTCTTATTTTTTATGCATATATTTGTATTGGCTGTCAAGGGGTTCGCAGAAGCTGTTAACCCCTTGCCTAACAACGTACATTAACACTGGTGTGGCTAGGATTTCCGGTAGTAAAGGAGTTGTGGCTAAGTATTTGACTGTGCCAGCATAGGAACCCTTAAGCAATTCTTCCCGAAATTCCTGTTGACAAATAGCAGCACGGCATTTCCGAGCCAAAACATCTAACCACTCAGCATTGTTAATCTGTGGCTGTTGCCCGGCACGAATTGCCAGCGCCATGGCGGCATCTTCTAAGTCACCCTCACAATCTTCAATAACATCGAGAGCTTGCATTGCTTCGGGATAATCTGATAATTCGGAGCGAAACTGAGCAATTTCTTGGGAGGTAACAATAGTCATGGATTCTTTCTTGCCTTTGGCTCAGCAGCAAATGTACTTGAGCCACCATAACTATTGTGCCAGAGTACAAAGGTTGTCGTCTTGAGCAAGATTCGGTCAATTAAGCAACCAATTCCGATCTTTGCCGATTGACAGCAACTGTAGAAGCCTCGACTGGAAGTTTACTGTTTTGAGGAGTTGAGTCCTTCTCTAAGACTTTAACTTCAATATTGACAGCAATCAGATAAGAACCTGTCTCTTCTCCTACTGCTTGGGCTATTAAACCCTCTAAGTCTGGGCGTTGAGCTGTAATTGGATCTCTTAAGATGCACTGCTCCCACTCGTAGTGAGCATTGGGATTGAGGGTGAGGATGTAGTGCTTAGTCATGGAGAAAAACCTTGAATTTTCCAGTGGTTCGGAAGTTAATTGGTTCAAACAGACCACCTTCTTATTATAGTACATTAGTACTGCTAAGCTGCCTCCTGTCTCCTGACTCCTGACTCCTAAGAAACATTGCTGTTTGTTAGGAGATCTTCTAAAATCCTCATCAATAATGCAGGCTAGGCATTGTCTTGATTAAGAACTCTAGGAGTTGTTCAAATCATCCATTGCTGCTTGCCAGCATTATTTTTTAAGACAAATCGATCATGACTTGATTCAATGTATCCCTCTTCTGTCACTCTCCCCAGAGTAAAATTAGTCATCAATAGCTAAACAAGTATGGGAAGGAAAACATTTGCTTTCCTTCCTAGAGTAGGCCTCTTGCAAAAGTCCAATTGACTCCCCTCAATCCCCCCGATGCAGTGGAAAGAAAGCTTGCTCCCTCGCATTGTAGGGGAGGGCTGGGGAGGGGTTTTAGGGATTTATGCAAGAGGTCTAGTATTCTGTTAAGCAGATCTAATTCCTAAAGACACCAGCAACAGGTCATGAACTCCTTACCGTTGATACATTCAGACAAGCAGAGGAAGAATTTGTCTCGGGATTTTCGTCAAATGCTATAACACAACCGACAATTCGAGGCTTTGCCTAAGTCCTAACTAGAGAAAGTGCAATTTAGATGTACAAAAACTGACAACCAGAAAATATTAGTACCTATGCCGAAGGCTTCTACAGAAGATATCGAACGACTAGTTAATGACTTGGATGCAGATGCTGAGTCTAGTCTGAACTATCTGTTTTTGACAGTAAGCGCTTGCGCTATCGCCACGATGGGTTTGTTGAGCAATAGCACAGCAGTAATTATTGGAGCCATGATTATTGCACCTTTAATGATGCCGCTGCGGGGACTAGCCTTAGCTGCTCTAGAGGGCAACTTTCAGATGGTTAGTAAAAGCCTGACAACAGTAGGCATAGGAACTTTAGTAGCGGTTGTCATGGCTTGGATGGTTGGGCGCATTGTTGGCTTGCCAGCTTCAGAATTTGGTAGGGAAATTCTCTCTCGCACCCAACCAAATCTAGCCGACTTAGGTGTGGCAATTGCTGCCGGGGCAGTCAGTGGCTTTGCCAAGATTCGTCCTCAGATTAGTGATGCCCTAGCAGGAACAGCTATTTCTGTTGCCCTAATGCCACCGCTGTGTGTAGTAGGGATTACCCTGTCTCAGGGGAGTTGGTCCCAAAGTGGGGGAGCATTCTTACTGTACTTCACTAACCTTTTAGGCATTACCTTAGCTTGTATGCTGGTCTTTGCTTGGGGTGGTTACTACCTCAAACCAAGTAGAATGCGTTGGGCATTGCGCGGAGCACTGTTTATGACCAGCTTACTAGTGATACCCCTGTTTGCCAGTTTATGGTTACTGCTCAAGCGAGTGGAACTCCAATCAACCATTAGGGAACTTCTAGAAACACAAACAATTACAGTTGGTAGACAAACAGAGCTAATCGATATGGATGTTAATTGGAACCTCTTGAGCAATCAGCCACCGGAAGTGATTTTAACAGTCCAAGCTAGGGAAAGTGTCACCCCAAAGCAGGTTGGCGAAGTAGAGGCATTCCTTTACTCAAAGCTGAAACAACGTTTTAAGTTGCTTTTTCGAGTGAGTGAATTTAGGGAAGTTCAGTCTGGAGAGTTTGAGGAAACTTCAGCCTCGCCCCAACCGAGATCACAGACAAATCCGAATTAATTGTGAAATAGCAATAATCGCCAGAAATAAGGAACAGAAGAATGAGGATGGAAAATTAGCGCTTTTTAAGTTCTGGTAAGGGTTCTGGACGATCTCTGGAAAGACAGGCGTAAATTAAAGAGCTAATCTGGTTAAGATCTATGCAGCTGTTAAAAAACAAAAGATGATTGCCACTTCTACTCAGCTCAAGCACGAAGTCAAAGACCTATCTCTTGCCCCCAAAGGGAAACAAAGGATTGAGTGGGCTGGGCGTGAAATGCCAGTGTTGCAACAGATTCGGGAGCGTTTTGCCAAGGAAAAGCCGCTGTCAGGAGTTCGGTTAGTAGCCTGCTGTCACGTTACCACTGAAACCGCTAACTTAGCGCTTGCCCTCCAAGCTGGCGGTGCAGATTCCCTATTGATTGCCAGCAATCCCCTCTCTACTCAAGACGATGTTGCCGCTTGTCTGGTTGCAGAGTATGGTATTCCCGTATTTGCGATCAAAGGTGAAGATAGCGAGACTTACAACCGCCACGTTGAAATTGCTCTTGATCACAAGCCCAACATTATCATTGATGACGGTAGCGATGTTACTGCAGGTCTGATACAAAACCGGCAACACCAGCTCCCTGACATTATCGGCACTACGGAAGAGACAACCACTGGCATTGTCCGTCTGCGAGCGATGTTTAACGATGGAGTCTTGAGCTTCCCAGCAGTCAATGTCAATGATGCCGATACCAAGCACTTCTTTGATAACCGTTACGGTACTGGTCAATCTACCCTAGATGGTATTATTCGCGCCACTAACGTTTTGCTTGCCGGTAAAAATATTGTTGTTGCTGGCTACGGTTGGTGTGGTAAGGGTACAGCGATGCGTGCCAGAGGCTTGGGGGCTAATGTCATTGTTACCGAAATTGACCCCACCAAGGCGATTGAAGCAGTCATGGATGGCTTCCGCGTCATGCCGATGGCAGAAGCTGCACCCCAAGGTGATCTATTTGTTACTGTCACCGGTAACAAGCATGTGATTCGCCCAGAGCATTTCGAGGTGATGAAAGATGGGGCAATGGTTTGTAACTCCGGTCACTTCGATATTGAAATTGACCTCCAATCCTTGGGAGCTAAAGCAACTGAGGTTCGAGAAGTACGTAACTTCACTCAAGAATACCGTCTTGACAATGGTAAGTCAATTGTGGTACTGGGCGAAGGACGTCTAATCAACTTGGCAGCAGCTGAAGGACATCCCAGCGCTGTGATGGATATGAGCTTTGCTAACCAAGCTATGGCTTGCGAATACCTAGTGAAAAACAAGGGTAAGCTGGAGCCAGGTTTACACTCAATTCCAGTTGAGGTAGACAAAGAAATTGCCCGTCTGAAGTTACAGGCAATGGGCATTGAGATTGATTCCCTAACCCCAGAGCAAATTGAGTACATCAACTCCTGGACAATGGGAACCTAAATTAGCAACCTAGACTAAGGGAGGATGGGCAATGCCCATCCTTTGATTTTCCAAGGGGTAATCGGCGATAGTCTCCGTTGATTGTTCATTGTTGATTGTTCATTGTTGATTTCCATGAACCATGAACCATGAGCTATGAACTATGAATTCAGGGTTGTTTCCACAAGGCTTTGTATATATTTAGCAGTTCTAACTGTAAAAGGCTTATAACCACTGAATGGCTAAACTATCTGTAGAATTACAACGCTATTTTTTTGAGGAAGACAGACAACCCCATGTCAAGCTGGCAGATATCCTGGCACTAGCTGGAGAGAGAGCTTTTGGTTTTTTGTTTGTTATCCTATCCCTTCCTTCAGCTTTACCACTTCCTGCCCCTGTAATCTCCATCCCTTTTGGGATCATGATGTTTTTATTAGCAATTCAGCTGATTATTGGCGCTAAGCGTCCTTGGTTACCGCCTAGAATAGTTAATAGTTCTATGAAACTTGAAAAGGCGCAGGCTTTTGTCAAAGCAGGTATTCCCTGGTTGCAAAAGTTTGAGGCATTGACAAGTCCCAGGCTTTCCTTTATATGCATCAGTTTCCCTGGTAGATTGGTTATTGGAATTGCGATCATCTTGATGTCTACGTTTATGATGATTCCAATCCCAGGAACAAATACAGTACCAGCAATAGGTATTTTTATCACCAGCTTTGGCTTACTTGAAGACGATGGATTGATTAGCCTGGCTGGTTTAGCCATTTGTACGTTTGTCATGGCAATTGCTATCGGAATTTTTGTCTATGGTTTGGTTTTCCTAGAACAAGTCAAAGATGGGATCAAGGTTTTTTTGGAGCAAGTTAAAGATTGGCTGTTCAGTTTACTAGGTAGTTCTGACTGAATAGCAACCAACATGTCGGTTAGGAAATCGTATTTTGACTCAAAGGGAACAGGGAACAAGAAAGTGTGCTAACAGCTGTGGCGACTGCTATAAATGACAACTGATCCTTATGCTTGGCTAGAGCAATCCCTCACTACAATTATCCGTGCCAATTGGTTGCGCTCGGTAGAAACTCTCGAAAGTCTTCCTGGGGCAGTGGTACAACTAGAAGGCAGAAAAGTACTCAACTTTGCTAGTAATGACTATCTAGGACTTAGTGGCGATTGGCGTTTAATAGAGGCAGCAGTTGCTGCCACTAGAGAATATGGCACTGGTAGCACTGGTTCTCGACTACTCTCAGGTCATCGAAAACTACATCTACAATTAGAAAAAGCGATCGCTTCCTTGAAACAAACTGAAGATGCTTTAGTCTTTAGCTCTGGCTATCTGGCAAACCTAGGAACTATCGCTGCTGTAGTCGGGAAGCGGGATTTAATTCTAGCTGATGAGTACAATCACTCCAGCCTCAAAAATGGCGCAATTTTGAGCGGTGCGAAAGTAGTTAATTATGTTCACTCTCACGCCGCAGATTTGCACCAACAGCTGGCTCAAAACAGGCACAATTACCGCCGCTGTCTGATTATTACCGACAGCGTTTTCAGCATGGATGGGGATCTTTCTCCTTTACCAGAGATATTAGCAATTGCAGAACAATTTAGCTGCATGGTACTAGTTGATGAAGCACACGCCACTGGAGTTTTAGGGACTACAGGTGCTGGCTGTGTAGAACATTTTGGCTGTAGTGGACAAACCCTAATTCAAGTTGGCACCCTGAGTAAAGCTCTAGGGAGTTTAGGCGGATATGTAGCGGGTTCATCTGCCCTCACTGACTTCCTGCGAAATCGTTCTCCCAGTTGGATTTATACTACTGGTTTATCTCCTGCTGACACAGCGGCAGCATTAGCAGCAATAGAGATAGTCGAAAAAGAACCACAGCGTCGCGTTCAACTTAGTAAAAATGTGGATACTCTCAAACAGCTGATTAAACAACAATTACCTCAACTCAAACTCTTACCTTCTGAGTCACCAATTCTCTGCTGGCAATTGGATAGTGCTGCTGATGCCCTTGCTGCTGGGCAACAACTGAAAGCTTCTGGTATCTTTGCTCCTGCCATTCGTCCCCCTACTGTTCCTAGCAGCAGGATTCGGCTCTCAGTGATGGCTACCCATGAGTTAGCTCATTTCCAGCAACTAGTGGATGTTTTAGTCAACATAATTCATGGTTCATTTGACACTCCCTCGCCGGAGACGAGGGATTCTTAGATCACGGGGATTCCAACGAATTTACCCTCACTAAGCATCTTGAGCACCGAGTTTAACTTCGTCAATCGGTAATTAACACGCCTCGGTGCGCGTCCTACGGCTGCAAGTCCCCGTATAGCGACTACTTGCGCGGCTGCCACATCTCTATCAGTGCTATAGCCGCAATGGTGGCAATGGTGTGTTCTTTGTGCCAGAGTTTTCTTTCCAGTCTCGCTTAGACAGTTGGGGCATATCTGAGAAGTTTTCTTGCTGTCTACCTTTTGGAAATAGACACCACGCTTCCAGCAGCACTGCTCTAGTATTTGCAAAAATTGACCCCAACCAGCATCTAGACAATGCTTAGCTAACATGCCCTTCCCTCATCCATCTAAGAAGATGCAATTTAAATGTGTGAGCTCCTACATCTGGCTGGGATTGTTAACCTTATTGTTGATAACAATAGTCTCGCCTGCTGTAGCACAGTATTCTCAACTTTCTCCAAGGGCCGAGAGTTACACCGAGGCCCCAACCCAACTGGAGAAGGGTAAAACTTTCTATCAAGGGGAACTCTTTTCAGAAGCTGCTGCTGTTTGGCAACAGGCGGCTCAAGCTTATCAGACTCAAGGCGATCGCTTCAATCAATCTCTAAGCTTGAGCTATCTGTCGTTAGCTTATCAGGAATTGGGACAATGGCAAGCAGCAGAAACGGCGATTACTCAAAGTCTAGATATATTAAAGAGTCAGCCTTCTCTAGATGAGAGGGGTTTAGCTATTGTTGCTCAAACCCTTAATACTCAGGGAAGCCTACAACTGGCAATGGGAACAGCTGAAACTGCTCTCAAAACCTGGAAACAGGCTGCTCAAGTTTACGCTGAAATTGGGGATCAAGCTGGGAGTATTGGCAGTGAGATTAACCAAGCCCAAGCCCTGCAAACTTTGGGAATGTACCGACGGGCTCAAATTACTCTAGAGCGAGTTCGTCAAAAGTTGCAAGCCCAGCCTGACTCCCTTATCAAAGCTAAAGGATTACAGAGTTTGGGAGTAGCGCTGCAAGTTTTGGGTAATCTCGAAGAGTCTCAGGAAGTTTTAGAGCAGAGTTTAGAAATTAGCCAGCAATTAAACTCTACCGCTAATAGTAGTGAAATTCTTTTCAGTCTCGCCAATACTGCTAGAGACTTGCAGGATTATCAGAAAGCTTCTCGCCTCTATCAGCAGGTAGCAGCCAATACGACTAACCCATTTAGGAAAGTAGAAGCCCAACTCAATCACTTGAGTCTTATCGTGCAAATTACTGATAGTAGTGACTCCACGGAAATTACCTCTTATGCAGGGGAAGAGGTGAAGGCTTTGCTGCCGAAAATCCAGTCTCAACTACTCAAACTGCCCCCTAGTCGCAGAGTTGTCTACGCTCAGGTTAATCTTGCCGAGACTATGATCAAAATTGGGAATGGGCAAGAGTTGTCTAATCACCAAGAAATAGCTCAACTCTTAGCTAGGGCAGTGGCACAGGCTAGAATGCTCCAAGATGCAAGAGCCGAATCCTCTGCTCTCGGAGAATTAGGAAGGCTTTATGAACACAGACAGCAATGGGCAGATGCTCAAGAAGCAACTCAGGAAGCTTTGCTCCTAGCTCAAGGAGTTAGTGCAGATGATATTGCCTATCGCTGGCAATGGCAACTAGGGCGAATTCTCCAACAGCTCAAAAAGCTAAATGAGGCAGTAGTTGCTTACGCTGATGCTGTTAATACTCTCGAATTCCTGCGCGGTGATTTACTCGCGATTAATCCTGAGGTTCAGTTTTCCTTTCGAGAAAGTGTTGAACCGGTTTATCGTCAGTTAGTAGGATTGTTATTACAGCCTGCTATTGGTAATGAAAATACCAAGGGTGCTCCCTCTCAAAAAAACTTAGAGAAAGCCCGTGAGGTAATTGAATCACTCCAACTAGCGCAATTAGAAAACTTCTTTCGAGAAGCTTGTTTAGACGCTAAGCCAGAACAAATTGACAAAGTGGATGCGACGGCAGCTGTAATCTATCCCATTATTTTGCCAGATCGTTTAGCTGTAATTCTTTCTCTACCAGAGCAACCCCTGCATTACTATGAAACCAGATTGCCGGAAGCCGAAGTACAAAGTATTCTTGAGCAACTGCTACAGTCTTTAAATCCAGCTTTTTCTAACAGAGTACGCTTGCGTCTTTCCCAACAAGTTTATGACTGGCTAATTCGACCAGCAGAGGTTAACTTAGTAGAAAGTGAGGCCAAAACTCTAGTATTTATCCTAGATGGAGCCTTGCGAAATTTGCCAATGGCAGCTCTTTACGATGGACAAAATTACTTGCTCCAGAAATATAATGTTGCTCTAAGTCAGGGATTGCAACTACCAGAACCACGTACACTTCCAAGAGAAGGGCTCAAAGTTTTAACTGGGGGACTCACTGAGGCTCGTCAAGGTTTTTCCCCTTTACCAGCAGTGGAGTTTGAGGTTAATCAAATTGCCTCTGAGCTTCCTACTGAGATACTCTTGAACCAAAAGTTTACAAAAACAACCCTGCAAACACAAATTCAGGCAGCACCTTTTCGAGTTGTTCACCTTGCCACTCATGGACAGTTTAGTTCCCAGGCAGATGAAACTTTTCTTCTTACTTGGGATAGTCGTATTAATGTCAAGGATTTAGATCAATTACTCCATGTTAGAGAACGAGATGATTCTAATCCTATTGAATTATTAGTTCTCAGTGCCTGTCAGACAGCAGAAGGGGACAAACAGGCAACCTTGGGATTGGCTGGTATAGCTTTGAGGTCTGGTGCACGTAGTACCCTAGCTACTTTGTGGTCAGTACAGGACGAATCTACAGCCGAACTTATGGCTGAGTTTTATCGAGAATTGAGCCAAGCTGAAGTTAGCAAAGCCTCAGCCCTGCGTCAAGCTCAGTTAAGTTTATTACAAGAACCTCAGTACGAACATCCTTTTTATTGGGCTCCTTTCGTACTGGTGGGAAATTGGCTTTGAGTTAGTCAGCAGAATGTTATAAATCCTTGACTCTTTTGATTTAGTTTGCAGGAACAAAGATATAAACTTTTAGGAAAGTACATGGATGAATATCGATGACAAGAGTAATACAGTAAAATAAGGTTAGTTTGATAGAGTTAGTTTAAAGTTGATTTTTAGTTGTTGATGATTGGGTTGATGCCATAATTAAAAGCAAAAAAACAACAAAAAATATCAAATCATACAAATAGTAATGAAGCTGAATTGCTCTCGATAAAATTCTTTTAAAAAAGGTTATTGATCATGGTCACTAAGAATGACTATTTGCCTCTGAAACTTGTTTCTGTCGCCCTGTTTATAGAACTTTCAATTATCGGTGTTGTGCCAATCCATGGGCAAGAAATATCTGATCACAAATGGTCTTCAGAAACGCTATTGAATGATCAAGACACTCCGCAACTGGGGCACTTTGATCAGGCACTCCAGAAAAGGGAGAGCAAAGAGGAATTTAACCCGATGAATATCACTCAGTATCAACCAGCTTCTCCCAGTCAATCCATAAACAGTATTTTGAGTTTCAGCGTTACTTTCATACCTCCAGGGGTAGGAAAACCAAAATATACGGTGGGAGCAGCATCCCGTGGCAAATGTCCCCAAGATGCCGAAGCAGTTACTCCCTATGTCACTCCATTGATACCAAATACTAACTATGGTTTCACCGTGGCAGAGCGTCCAACCTTCTTTGTCTATTTACCAGAAACTTCTGCCAAAAGAGCCTTTTTTAGTTTGAGGGATGCCAACGAGGATTACTATTACCAGACTATCTTTCCAATTGCTAGCAATCCTGGTATTATCAGCTTTGAACTCCCAGAAGATGCCCCAGCTCTAGAAATTGGCAAAACTTACAATTGGTCTTTAGTGACAATTTGTGGACAGGCTCTAAGACCAGGCGATCCCAAGGTACAAGGAGAAATTAAAAGAATAGAGCTAGATTCAGAACAGATAAGCAAACTAGAGAGTATGTCTCCATCTGAACGTGCTGTCTGGTATGGCTTGGAAGGGATTTGGTACGATACCCTGACAGCGATCGCACAACTTAAGCAATCGCACCCTAAAAATGCAAATATAACCTCTAGCTGGGAAGAAATCTTAAGGTCAGTGGGATTAGAAGCAATCTCTGGCAAACCTCTATTAGAATAGGCTCAACGCTTAAGAACTCATAATTATGCTAAAATTCATCTGAATTGTATATTTTTTTGATTGAGAAAACTCTCAATCCCTTGTACTCTGGAGTCTTTTCTTTTCCTAGATACAACTTAAATGCCTCAGAGCTTATCAGTCTAACTCCCGTTTTAATTACACATGTTGCCAAAGCTAAGCAAGCAAATTTGGCGATGGCGGGGAGTACTAATTGCCACATCCAGCGTAGCAGGATTAGTTATTGCTGCTAGCTATGCTGGATTGTTCCAGTTACTGGAGTGGGCAACTCTCGATCATCTATTTCGCCTGCGTCCCCAAGAGCCAATTGAACGACGTATTGTCATTGTAACTATTGATGAGTCAGATCTTAAAAAGGTAGGGAAATGGCCAATTCCTGATGCTGTCTTGGCTCAACTAATTGAAACAATTAAAGCAGGACAACCGAGAGTTATTGGTTTAGATTTATATCGAGATTTGCCAGTTACACCTGGACATCAGGCATTGCTTGAGGTGTTTGAATCGACTCCCAACCTGATTGGTGTTGAAAAAGTTGTTGAGGATGCAGTTGCGCCGCCACCAAGCTTGAGTGAGCTAGGGCAAGTAGCCGCAGCTGACTTAGTCTTAGATGCAGATGGCAAGGTGCGTCGAGCCTTGATATCTTTAATTACTGAGGATGGTCGTCTTCAACTGAGCTTGGGAGCCAGACTAGCTTTGATGTATCTGGAATTAGAAGGTATTACTCTCAAACAGATAGATGCTGCCAAAGGACATATAAGGTTAGGTAAAGCTATATTTGTCCCTTTTCAAAGTAATGATGGAGGTTATGTCCGCGCCGATGCTGGTGGTTATCAAATCCTATCTAACTTTCGTGGCTCAAAAGAAAGCTTCCTGAGTGTATCTCTGACGGATATCCTCAACCAGCGAGTTCCATCAGAACTATTGCGCAATCGTATTGTTTTAATTGGTTCAACTGCACAGAGCTTCAAGGATACTTTTCATACTACTTACAGCAGTGGTAGCAAGCCTTCTTCTGGTGTAGTTATTCATGCCAATTTAACCAGCCAGATTTTGAGTGCAGCCATCGAAGGGCGAGTATTGCTCAAAACTTGGTCAGAACCCTGGGAGTGGCTATGGATTTTAGGTTGGTCATTTACTGGTGCTACAGTAGCTTGGAAGTTACTGAAGACAGATTTATTCAGAAGTAATCTTTATTTTAAAGAGGCAGCTGTTGGTATAGGTATTTTATCAGTAGGGGTAATTCTAATTACCAGCAGCTATGTGACTTTTCTTCAAGGTTGGTGGCTGCCCACCATCTCCCCATTATTGGCATTGGCAGGTTCTGCGATCGCAATTACACTGTTCCATAGCTTAGAGTTGCAGCAGGAAAAAGGCAACTTAGAAATCTTACTATCTAGCATTACTCAAGAGTTCGATCAAGTGCAGCATAAAGCAGAGGAAGTTACACGCGCCAGTGAAAGGAAGCTAGCTCAATTCCTAGAAGCCGTGCCGGTTGGTGTAGCAGTGGTTGATGCTAATGGCAAACTTTGCTTCGTCAATCAAAGAGCTCAGGAATTGTTAGGTAAAGGAGTTGTGGCTTCAGCGACTGCCGAAGAATTAACTAATATTTATCAACATTATGTTGCTGGAACTAATCAACTTTATCCCTCCGATAATTTGCCCATAGTGCAAGCTTTAAGGGGCTTGATTGCCACTGCTGATGATCTAGAAATACATCAAGGGGATAAGATTATTCCCATGGAATCTTGGGGAACACCAATCTACGATGAATCAGGCAACATTGATTACGCGATTATTGCCTTTCAAGATATCACTGAGCGTAAAAAAGCAGAGTTAGAGCGTAAAGAGTTTACTGAGACACTAATGCAAGTAAATCTAGCTTATGAGCGCTTTGTTCCCCATGAATTTCTCCAAATTTTGAACAAACAGAGCATTATTGATGTTAAATTAGGTGACCAAATTCAAAAGGAGATGTCAATTCTATTTGCCGATATTCGTAACTTCACTGCCATTTCAGAACAGATCACACCAGAAGACAATTTTAAATTGATCAATGCTTTCTTAAGCCGTATGGAACCTGCCATTGTTGAAAATGGAGGCTTTATCGATAAATACATTGGCGATGCGATTATGGCTCTGTTTAGCCGTAATCCTGATGATGCTGTTCAAGCCGGAATTGCAATGTTAAAGAGGCTTGCCCAGTACAATCAAACTCGACAACGGTCAGAACGTAGACCAATTAAAATAGGCATTGGTATTAACACTGGTTCTTTAATGCTGGGAACCGTAGGGGGAAACAAGCGGATGGATGGCACCGTAATTAGTGATGCGGTCAATTTAGCTTCTCGTCTTGAAAACCTAACTAAAGAGTATGAAGTTTCTCTGTTAATCTCTCACTACACTTTTGCCAATTTGCAGAATCCTGCTGAGTATTGTATTCGCTTCATAGACCAAGTAAAAGTCAAGGGCAAGTCAAAATCTGTAGGAGTCTTTGAAGTGTTTGATGGGGATGAACCTCAACTTAAAGAGAGCAAATTGGCTACGAAACAAGTTTTTGAAGAGGGTTTATTTCTTTATTATCACCGTGCTTATCGAGAGGCCGCACAAATATTTGAAGATTGTCTGCAAGTTAATCCTAGGGATAAAGTTGCTCAAATTTATCTTCAACGCTGTCAACTCGCTTCGCGACAAAGCAGGAGGCAGGAGACAGATGGGCCAAGGCGATGAAAGCCCAATTGCCATCTACTCCCCTCTCCCAAAGTTAGGAGAGGGGCTGGGGGTGAGGGCTACATGGTGGGAAATTTGAGGGGCTAATGAATATGCTTGTAATGACTAAAATTGGCTTCCATCTCTTTAAGCTATCTTTGTCTTTCCTTTTCTTCCAGAGCTTCCTGGGGAGATTGACGGCGGCGTCGATACCAAGTGGCACCCCCAACTAACATCCCTGTTAAGGCAAAAGCAGATAATAAAGGTATAAGATTGTCTTTGTCGAAGCCCCGTACACCAGCCCCCATCAATACAAAAGGGAAGATTCCAGGAACTGTACCGATAATAGTACCTATAAGGTAATCTCTGAAGCGAATCGACGTCAAACCAGCAGTGAAATTGACTAACCCATAGGGTATTATCGGTAATAGCCGGATGGCAAACATGTAGAATAAGCCCCCCTGACGCATCTCAGCATCCATTGCTTCCCAGCGCCCAGCAAACTTTCTTGCCACAAGACCTCGTCCCGCCGTGCGTGTAAAGGCAAAAGCTACTACTGCTGCAATTATAGCTGCAACAGCTGTCCAAAGGGTGCCCAACCAAGGACCAAAAATTGCACCGCCACTTAGGTTGAGTGGTGTTGAGGGCAATATTAATAATGTTCCTAGAGTATAGAGAGCAACATAAATAATTGGAGCCCAAATGCCCGCCTGATCTAGCCAATACTGCAACTGTTTTTCGTTGACACCTCCTAGTAGGTAAACTCCTACACCAGTAGCGATAATGCAGAGGACTAGGAGTATAAAAATACCACTTTTTAAATTTAACATTAAGCAAAACTCCTAGGTTATTAAATACAATTTTTAGTAATAACAAATCTTAATTTAAAAAATATCTAGATTTTTTTGTCTTACTTGAGATTTTTATAAAATTCCTTGTCTATCTCTGAGTTCTTGCCAAAGCCATAGAATTCTCGCACAAAATACAGCGGGCGTTTCTTGACCTCTTCGTAGACACGACCCAGATATTCCCCAATAATACCCAGCGTTAGCAACTGAATACCTCCTAAAAATAGTACAGCCACCATCAAGGAAGCATAACCAGGCACTGGATTACCATACATCAAAGTCCTAATAATTAAAAAACTTGCATAAAGCAATGAAATTAGGGATATAATTAAACCGATATAGCTCCAGACTTTTAGGGGAAGAAAGCTAAATGAGGTAATCCCATCAAGGGCAAAGTTCCAGAGTTTCCAGTAGTTAAAAGTAGTATTACCTTTAAAACGGGGTTCGCGATCAAATAGTACGGACGTTTGCTTAAAACCAACCCAGGTAAATAGCCCTTTCATAAACCGCGTCCTTTCAGGCATTTGCTTCAGCGCTTCTACTACACGTCTGTCTAGTAAACGAAAGTCTCCAGTGTTCCTGGGAATGGGCACAGGAGTCATCTTACCAATCGTTCGGTAGAAAACATCAGCTGTTAAGCGCTTAAGCCAACTTTCTCCCCGACGCGAGCGCCTAGTTGCGTAGACTACATCATAACCTTCGCGCCATTTAGCAAGCATTTGCTCAATTAATTCTGGGGGGTCTTGAAGATCAGCATCGATAGGGACAACTGTAGCACCGGTAGCATAGTCAATAGCAGCAGTAATGGCAATTTCTTTACCAAAATTGCGGGATAAATTGATTGCTTTAATCGCTGGGTTACGATCATGATGCCTGATTAAACAGGTGAAAGTATCGTCGTTAGAGCCATCATTGACACAAACAATCTCATAAGTAGTGTTTAGACGCTCTAATACTGATTCGAGTCGCTCAAATAGACGGTCAATATTAGGCTCTTCATTATAAAGAGGAATTACCACAGAAAGTTCTACAGGGTTTACCTCAAGGGACATAGTAAAGATATCAATAGAGTTACAATGCTGATAGTAAAAGCTCTATAAGCTACTTTCATATACTACTAAAGTATAATAATTGAACCCTAGTGCGGGGAAGCCCTCGTTAACCTCTCTCTACCTCTCTCCTTTGAGAATAGGAAAAATATAACCTCCCCTTTTGGGGAGGTTAAAACAGATGAGAAATATGGGAGATGTCAAGAACTCATGAACTCATGAGAACTAATCGTAAGCATATTTACACCCAACCCGGTGCTTTGGTGCTAATTACCGTTTCCAAATCTGGCGTCATTTCAATCGTTTGTTTGAATGGTTGGCTCACGCCAGGATTAACTAGGGTCTTGCGACTTCCATCAGGATTGCGAGGTCCAAAAGCTGATATAGCCTCGACAACAACATTACCCTTGTCGTTTACGGACATGCCAGTAATATTCAGCGTGTTGCTCTTGCCATTAAGGAGTACAGCTGACAAATAACCTGCATCAACCATTTCACCCGTTGCTGGGTCAAGTCTGGCAATAACAGAAACTTTGGCACCGCCTCCTTGGCCGTAGCTTCTCAGCCAGTTTTGGTTAGCATCTGAACTAGCACGACGGAAATCTTCGCTGGGGCTACCTTGAGTGCCATCTACGCTAAATGCAGCATAGAGGTTGCTACCACTCCAGAACAAGGAATATCCTCCACTATCAGCACCAGTCCTCTCATAGTCTGTTCGTACCCAGTTGTTATCAGGGTTGCTGCTATCAAAGCTAGCGATGATTGGGTTCTGATTGTTGCTCGATACTTGCTGTGTCCCGATGTAGATCGTTTGGTTGCCAATTGTAATACTGGGAGCACCTGTAGCAGCGATCGCAGCTTCGCTATCTGAGGGTTTAAATTTAGCATTTCCACTCCCTATTGCAAAATCAGTGGGAATTTCATCTGGCTCGGGCTCAGGCTCGGGCTCAGGCTCAGGCTCAGGCTCGGGCTCAGGCTCAGGCTCGGGCTCAGGCTCAGGCTCAGGTTGAGGTTCGGGCTCAGGTTCGGGCTCAGGCTCAGGCTCAGGCTCGGGCTCAGGCTCAGGCTCAGGCTCGGGCTCAGGTTGAGGCTCTGGTTCTGGTTGAGGCTCAGGTTCTGGTTCTGGTTCTGGTTGAGGCTCGGGCTCAGGTTCAGGTTCTGGTTCTGGTTCGGGCTCAGGTTCTGGTTGAGGTTCTGGCTCGGGCTCTGGTTGAGGCTCTGGTTGAGGTTCGGGCTCTGGTTGAGGTTCGGGCTCTGGTTGAGGTTCGGGCTCGGGCTCTGGTTGAGGTTCGGGCTCGGGCTCTGGTTGAGGTTCGGGCTCAGGTTCTGGTTCGGGCTCGGGCTCAGGTTCTGGTTGAGGTTCGGGCTCGGGCTCGGGCTCTGGTTGAGGCTCTGGTTGAGGCTCTGGTTGAGGTTCGGGCTCTGGTTGAGGTTCGGGCTCAGGCTCGGGCTCTGGTTGAGGCTCTGGTTGAGGCTCTGGCTCAGGCTCTGGCTCAGGAGTCGGCTCAGGCTCTGGCTCAGGAGTCGGCTCAGGTTCTGGTTGAGGCTCTGGTTGAGGCTCAGGCTCAGGTTCAGGTTGAGGCTCAGGCTCGGGCTCAGGTTCTGGTTGAGGTTCAGGTTGAGGCTCAGGTTCTGGTTGAGGCCCAGGTTGAGGCTCTGGCTCAGGCTCTGGTTGAGGCTCTGGCTCAGGCTCTGGTTGAGGCTCTGGCTCAGGCTCTGGCTCAGGTTCAGGTTGAGGTTCGGGCTCAGGTTCTGGTTGAGGTTCGGGCTCAGGTTGAGGTTCGGGCTCAGGTTCTGGTTGAGGTTCGGGCTCAGGTTCTGGTTGAGGTTCGGGCTCAGGAGTATCATCGACAGGTGGTTGAGAACTACCTCCTCCGTCTTGAGATCCTGGCTCAGACTCAGTAGGAATGAATTCTACAAAATCTTTACTACCGAGCTCGCTGCTATCAACTCCTTTCAGGATTGCTAGATTTTCTCCCGTGGCATTGTCCTGAATAATTGTATTGCCAGCTTGCTCACCCGTACCTTCAAGGATATTCAGTTGCTCAAATCTTAAACCAGCTGCTAGGCCAACACTGTCCTTGCCCACTCGGAAGTCAACGACAGTATCTGTACCTTGGCCAACGCCTACTACAAAGGTATCTTTGCCTTTTTCACGGCCTTTTCCACGAGATGTATCCCCAACTAAGGTGTCATTACCAAGGCCACCTACTAATGTATCGTTGCCTCGATCTCCCCAGATCATGTCATTGCCTGTTTCACCAAAGAGGAGATCATTGCCACCCTTACCTCCGATTTTATCATCACCGTCACCACCAAAGATGATGTCATTTCCACCTTTGGAGCCACCGGAAGAGCGCTTGTTGAAATCGCCCCGCAGTGTGTCATTACCACCAAGCCCACGGATGAGATCATCACCTAAACCTCCTGCAATCAGATTGTCGCCTTCATCGCCAAGGAGATATTCGTCGCTAGCGCCGCCTACTAAAGGGCGATTATCTGTGACACTAATGATGTCGTTAGGAACAGCAAGATTAGCATTCTCTATAGATTCTAGAGAAAAATCTTGAAATGTGTTATCTTGAGGAGTCGATGACATACTTTATGCAGATTGTGTGGTTTTCAAACTATCAGGATGACTTGGTAAATGCACATTCATGAGCAATCTTCAATACAATGAAAATACATAAGGTTATAACTCAAAATTACACTTATAAGTGCAAATTTGGCAGCTAAAGCCAATCTAGGCTTAGGCTGATGTACCAAAAGTATTTTCTTCTAATTCATTGCTACCTCTGAGTAATTGGTTGTTCTCTAATTGCAGCTAGTAATTTATTGAATTCAGGTGACAAAAATGGTAGATAAACTCAATTAAATGAGTTGAAGATGTTATACTGCCCTGGTAATTTACGGAGCAAAAATCTGAAAGTGTTCCATAGTTTTAAAACTATTTTTTATCGTTCAAGCACTTTACAGATTCCCTATATATCTCAATTATAACTATTGATTGCTCCCCTATCAACACTTATCTTAATACGAAGATTATGTGAAGTTAATCTGACTAAAGGTAGATATTATATTGTCAATCTTCATCAACAAAACTCGTGACTTATCAAGTTTTAATGGGAGTATGTTAGCTTGGTAAATACTAGACTGATTAGGTTAGATTAAACGCAGTGAAACCCAATGCTTAGTAAGGTTCTGTGTTTTGTTATTTAACCTAATCTACAAATAGGATATCTTCCCAGTCTTAACTAGTTGATTGGATAATAATTATCTATATTTTTTTATGTTTTTGGGACTATTTGATAAATCTCTTGACTTGAGCTAGTTAAATGAATAATAGTATCATAAATAAGTAGATTTCAAAAAAGTAGAGATACAATTAAACGTAAGCTTAGCCAAGGTCTGTAGGGCATCTTTGAGAGTGCCTACCATAAGAAAAATCAGGGAAACTCTCGTCTAGGAGCCTCATTTTAATGCGCTCCGTAACAACCGCTTGAATCCTCATCGTTTTAACGCGAGTAGAGGTCAATAGTTGTACTTCATCGAGTTGTCATTCACAATTAGTGGTCAACATTTACTTCTTACAAAGCTTGGTATGTGAAATCCGGAAGTTTTCAGGTTAAGCACAATAAATCTAGTTTGGCAGGTTCTTACAAGAAGGAGTTCTTAACCAAGGAATTCCTGGTGTCACAGTGGAGGCATCCGCCGTCAGGATAACCTTGCCATCAGATGTCTTGATCCAGCCTTGGGCTTCGACAATTGGCTGGGGAGTGGAACTGATATAATTGAGATTAGCTGTAGAGCTATAACGATTTTCTTCTTGAGAGTCGAGAGACACCCAGCCAGTTACTACTGCATCGCCGCTGAGAGCATCAGCAGGATTGGGGGGTAAGCCGCCGCGTCCTGTTACAGTAAAACTACTGCGGCGAGCAACTCCGCCTGGAGAACAACTGCGGTTAACTAGCCTAGAGGCATCTACCAACTCAATGGTCAACTCAGTTAGACTCTTGCTAGGATCAACATCAGGCTGATTGACTTGTACCTCACCATCTATACCAGACTCAGAACTAGCAGTAATAGCACTAAAATCTGTCTGCTCCTCTTGAGGTAGAATACCAAAAATTCCCTCAGTGGTAATGTTAACATTGCCGCCACTACCCTCAAAAGCATCGGCGATAATATCGCTGTTTTCTTCAGGCACAGCAACTATTAAACCAGCATTGATCGTAATATTACCGCCATTTCCACCAGCACCAAGTGTACCAGCTTCAGTGGAAATAAGACCTCCAGTTCTCAATAGTAAAAGTTCATCCACTTGCAGTAAAATATTCCCGGCATCAGATTGATTACGGGTTAGAGCACTTACAACTCCTTGGTCACTAATACTTAGGGAATTTGCAGTAATATTGATATCACCGCCTACTCCAC
This sequence comes from Symploca sp. SIO2E9, assembly GCA_010692645.1. Lineage (GTDB taxonomy): Bacteria > Cyanobacteriota > Cyanobacteriia > Cyanobacteriales > Coleofasciculaceae > SIO3C6. Next base: position 25,574 of record JAAHGS010000003.1, on the reverse strand, counting down.
CGAAATCCCCTGCAGAATCAGCTATCAATCCACTAGGGGTATTATCTAAATTGGTACTGACTCCCGATATATTAATCGAGTCGGCATTCACTGTAATCGTGCCAGCATTTGCTCCAGTATCGCTTATGGGTAAGCCAAGGCTAATTTGACCAATATCGTAGTGCGTTGCAATTCTCTCGGGAGATAGAGCTGTTCTATAGATTGCCACTTCATCAATTGAACCGTTGAAAGGCAAATCACTAAAGTTACGCCAACTTCCAATTAGCAGACTCGGTGCCTCTCCACTAAACGGTCCATCGCTATCATTATCAATTTCTCTGCCATTAACAAATACTCTGCTACTATCTAGAGGAGCATCATAACTGAGAACAACATGATTCCACCCTTCTCCAGGAGGAACAGCTTGTTTGCGAGTCCTAACAGTTTCTCCATTCTCGGAAAAGCTTAATTCGAGGCCTCCATTATCTCTGACTTTCAAGTTAAGACTTTGACGCTCTTGATTATTACTATGCATCCCTAAATAAACTTGCTCCTCAGCAGGAGAGTCGCTTGGTTTAATCCATGCTTCGATAGTGAATGATTGATTATCGATATCTAAACTGGAATCCGGTTCAACTGTACCGATATCGACAGCACCATTAACTCCATCAAAGTCAGCTGCCGTACCTGAAACCCCTGCCACGCCTTGGGAAACATCACCTCTGTAAGTACCATTGAAGTTGTTGCCGGAGGCATCAAAGGCTGTTGTACCACTAGTTTCGTCAAGACGCCAGTAACCTACAGGGTTATCAGCTAGCACTGTTTGTTCATAGGAGATATTGGCTGACTGGGAAGCCCTAACTGTGGGAATAAACCCGGAACTTTGGGCTGTTACTTGCCCACCATCAATTAGGGAAAAGGAGCCAGTATTGATGGTAATATTTCCACCAACACCATCAGTATTCTCACCAACACTTGAGGAAACAACCCCATCGTTGCTAATTACCACTGAGTCAGTTGCCTCCAAAGTTATATCGCCAGCGTTTCCATCTCCGGAGGTACTTGAATCTAGCCTGGCACCATTAGTGATGGCAATTGAATCAGCCTCAATCTCAATATCACCACCATTGCCCAAACCTTTAGAACTTACTTGGCTTAAGATCTCACTAGGTTCGCCATCCTTAGCTGTGCCGTCCAAGATAAAGGAATTAGCGACAATCTTTACATTACCAGCGTCTCCCACTCCTTCAACATTGGATCTTAATCTGGCTCCATTAGTTATCGCAATAGAACCAGTTTCTATATAGATATCGCCGCCATCCCCTACACCACTCTCATTAACCCGACTGAGGATCTTACTTTCTCTACCCTCAAAGGGTTTGCCATCCATTAAGATGCTTTCACTAGCAATAATTCTCACCTCGCCAGCATCTCCAATACCAATAGTGTTGGATTGCAAATTTCCACCATCGGTTAGTTCCAATACTCTTGCCTCAATCAGGATATCACCAGCACGACCTTCTCCTGACGACTCAACACTACTAATAGCAGCAGTGGTATTAAGGTCATTAAATTCTTCTCCAGCTACACCATCAAAAATAACGGTATCTCTAGCAAAGATAGAAATTCCTCCTGAATTCCCCTTACCTTCAACCCTAACTTGTATTTGAGCTCCATCTCTGAAAAAAAGCGAGCCTGTGGTAATTGAGACTCCACCACTATTACCCTCGGCACCTTCTTTGATTCTATTGACAATACCACTCCTGTCATCTTTACTGGTGCCAACTATTCCTTCAAAGGAGACAGTATCGCGGGCAATAATCTCCACCTTACCAGCATCTCCCTTGCCCTCGGTGTTGGCAATAATTTGCGAACCTCTGACACCAGCAAAGGAGCCAGTCTGGATATTGATATCGCCCCCTTGACCAGAACCCAAGAGATTACTAATGATAAAACTATTATCGAGGGATATTAAATCCTGAGCAATAAGCCTAATTTCGCCAGAATTGCCAGAAGCTGAGGAAGCATCAATTCTATCAGTGATATTCAAACCACTACGAGAGTCAATAAACACCTCACCAGCATTACCCTCAAAATTACCGAAATCATCATCAGTGTGAAGTTCCCCCACTGTGATTGCGCCACCAGGCAAAGATGTATCTGCTTGGTATTGATTGGTTAACAACACCATCCCCTCCGGGGCGTTAATGGAGATACTGCCAACGTTAATATCAGCACTGGTGCCTGTCGGTAGTACTGAATTCTCAGGATTGATCACCTCAGGAGTGCCTGAGATTCCCAAAGGTAATCCAACCTCAGCTGGATCCATGCCAGCCCTTACATCCAAGGTGGGTTGGGAACTGCCATCAATTGCTACGATAGTTGTGCCATCGGATAAGGTAATATCTTCAGCAATAAAATCAATGCCTGCACTGCCAGCAGCAGCTCCTGTAATTTCCACCGAACCTAAATCAACTTTACCTCCAGCGAAGATATGTAAAGAAGCTCCTTGATAACTGTTGATGCTAACATCGCCTGTTGCCCGCAAAATGGGATCAGCGCTGCTGGTTAAATTACCCTGCAAACTCAAATTGCCTGTAGCTGAGAGCAATGCAGTCTGTGCCGTCAAATTTTGGATTTGAGCATCTCCTGCTACAGCTTCAACCCTTACTTGTCCTTTGGGGGCTGCCAATATTCCTGTACTAGTAATGGCACCGCCTGATAGGGTTAAATCTTCTCCGACAGAGAGATTACCCTGATTGGCAATTGCCCCTGGCTGATTTGCTCCGTACTGTAAGCCGGGAGTAAGATTAATTGTCAGTAGTGGCGGTGCCTCGGGATTGCTAGCACTAAACAAGCCGCCATCGGCAAAAGCAAAACTCTCCGCAGTACTCACTACTAGGGAACCAGCAATATCGAGTTGGGCATTTGCTCCGAAAACAACGCCATGGGGATTGATCAAAAATAAATTTGCTTGTCCGTCAACTCCCAACGTCCCCAGAATCTGAGAAAGATTATTACCTGTAACCCGAGAAAGAATATTCTCAATGCCTGTAGGATTACTAAAATAAACCCGTTGTCCATCTTTGACATTGAATTCTTGAAAACTATGAAATAGGTTAGAGCCTCGGAGCGCTCCTCCCTCAATCAACTCAGCAGTGAAGTCATCGACTGAGGCGTTGGGCGTAACCGTCGAACTTTCGACTCCTAGACTAGCATCAGGTATAATCTGCCCTAAGGCGCTATTATCCCACAAAGCGACCGCTAAACTTGTAAGTGCGACCGCTCTACTAATTCCTGAAACCCCTGCTAAACCTAATTGGCACCATAGTTTTCTGTTGCTTTGAGTCATTTTAATCCGTTTCTTCGAGCCCCCTAACTCATAATTATTGCAATATTTGGCTAAAACCTAAGAATTATCAGTACTTTTAGTTATAGGAGTCTTAACTAAGAGTTAGCATAAGTGGGGACAAGATCTGTCAACTTTTATGAACTTGACGACTACAAAAGCTTTGAGAAAAGGTAAATACCTCCTTGATCACCAGTTAGGCAATGGTATCTTCAACATTACCTACCGAGCAACCGACACTGAGTCAAATCAAGCAGTAGTCATCAAAACCCTCGCTGAAAATCTGTGCCAGCATGCAAATTTTAAACAATTTAAACATAAATTTCTAGGACTGGCTCAGGCCTTCAGCCAGTGCCAGCATCCGCATTTAGTCAAGATACTTGACTACTTTGAAGAAAGCGGACGCCCCTATATAGTAATGGAATATATTGCAGGGAAGACTCTGGCAGAACTAATTCAAGCCAAGGCCTTGCCAAAAGCGAAAGCCCTTGCTTATACTCACCAAATTAGTAATGCTGTCAGTGTACTTCACAAGGCTGGTTTGCTGCATCGGGATATCAGACCTGAAAATATCATTTGGTGTCAAGATACCGATTGTCTCATTCTCTGCGAATTCGGTATTGCCTGTGAATTAACACCAGGGGTGATCCAAACTCACGCTAGTCTTCTCTGTGCTGGGTATGCACCCTTAGAACAATATACTCCTAGGCGGCAGCGCACCAGAGCAACAGATATCTACGCCCTAGCAGCAACTTTCTATTGTATGCTGACAGGAGAGCCACCACTACCAGCACCAGTCCGTAGAGCACTGCACGATCATAGGGGTGCAAGCCTTTTCCGCCAAGGCCCTGAGCAAAATACTCATAAACACGGCTGGGCTATTCAAGAAGCTACTAGATATGGTTTAGAAATAGTAGCTCATCGACGCCCCCAAACTGTAGAAGCTTGGCTGTCACTGCTTCCGGGTTATCAGAAAGCGATCAAACCAAATATCACAGTTAAGGATAGGGATTCGCCCTTCATCACCATCAACAATCAACAATCGACAAACAGAACTCGTCCCCTTAATCTTAAAAAGGCACGTCCACCTCATCCGTTGCCTAAAAAGAACCAATCGGCGGCTGGTGTGGAGTCACTTAAGCAGAAAAATCATCATCAAGCTGCACCAAATGCTGTTACTCTTCCAAAGATTACAAATATCCCAGTTCCACCAACTCTAGAGTCAGTTTCTGAAACTTCTCAACAATTATCAGAGCAGTTTACTCAAAAGTATACTGACACCACTGTTAAAGATCAAAGTCAATTGCCATGGCAAGCATTATTAATGACTAGTGCAATTGCTGCTTCAGCTGGAATGGGATTTGGTTTTGCGCTTCGGTTCCACAGCCCCAATCGACCAGGTGCCACACTATTGCATACTGAGCAATCTTTTCCTCCTCGTAGTGACTGGCCGATGTCGGAACCTGAATTGTGAGCAAGTAATAAGTAATAAGTAATAAATGAAAACTTCACTACCTAAATCCTATGTATGGACAAGGCTCCTAATATTCTTGTTTTATTATCACCTTTGTGATAATAAAACTATGAGTCTACAGCGTTTGCAAGCTCAAACAACTTAAAAGTAAAATTGTCAAAATACTAAAAATGTTCTTGTTGACAGGATTTCTAAGCAAAGCCCCCTCTGTCAAGTGGGGGAGTGCCAAAGAGAAATTCCTAGCAATTCCAGTTTTTTATACCAATTTCCTAAATACCTGCTATACACTAATCCCAGCGTCTAGGCTTCATCAGTATCTGTAGCCAACATCAATGAAATCGCTATTAGAAAAGCTTCAGGCAGCAATTGTAACAATTAAGTTATAATCCTTTGGGTATGCTGGATGAAGTTTTGTTTCATGAGTAACCCTGTAATTAACAGTTTTTTCTTAGGCAGAGCCGTGGCCCTCGCCGTTAACGAAATCTTGGAAGACTCTCTAACTAATGCCCTGAGCGAATTAGGTAAATTCGATGCCGAGCAGCGTGAGCGGCTGCGGCAATTTGTCGAGCAAGTTCAAGAGCGTGCCTCGCGGGAAGCTGAAGCAGCATTCGGTGGGCATTCTGATAGTGTGATGGTATCAGTTAACTCTACGCCAGTTGACCTGCAAGCAACGATTGATGAACTCCGCTCAGAAATTGCCCGCTTGCGTGCTGAGTTAAAAACCTACCGTAATCAAAACCAATCTGTTTGAAGCGGCTAATAGTTAATGTCTGTTTGAACAGTGGATTTAAATATATGGAAGGAAGTTCATTGGCTTCTTAAGCCAGTAATTATGCTTGCTTTCCTGATTATTTAATAAAAATAATTTAGAATAAAATTAATTATTGGGTAAATCAACTCATTGACCAGAGTGTTTACTAACTATAAAATCCGTGTCAACCCTAATCAAGACAGGAAACGCAAGGTGTCTAAATCACCTTTTTTAAGGAAGGTATACAATGAAAAATCCTACCGATGGAATCGGGAAAATTACTCTCGTAACCGAAGGTTTATTGACATTTGGACTTTCTTTTTAAGCCTGCTAACTCGGTTGTGGCTCAACAATAAAAAATGGAGCTATAGGGGTGGATATACTGAAGCCAAGCAGGCGTTAAGACGAAAAGCTCAGGCAATCTGGATTCGAGAAACCTTCTTAGATTTGGGCCCAACCTTTATCAAAATTGGGCAGTTGTTTTCTACCCGTGCTGATTTATTTCCCAGTGAATATGTAGAAGAACTAACTAAACTTCAAGACAAAGTTCCAGCCTTCAGTTACGAGCAAATTGAACAAATCATTAAACAAGACTTAGGTAAATCAGTTACAGAACTGTTCGTTGCCTTTGAACCAATTCCCCTAGCAGCTGCTAGCTTAGGGCAAGTTCATAAAGCCCAACTGCTTAGTGGAGAAGAGGTGGTAGTCAAAGTACAGCGACCTGGTTTGAAAAAGCTATTTAATATAGACTTACAAATACTTAAAGGTATTGCTCATTACTTTCAAAACCACCCTGACTGGGGTAGGGGTAGAGACTGGATGGGAATTTACGCTGAATGCTGCCGTATTCTTTGGGAGGAGATTGATTACCTCAATGAAGGGCGCAATGCCGATATATTTCGTCGTAATTTCCGTAGCTATAACTGGGTGCATGTACCTCGCGTCTACTGGCGGTATACCTCACCACGAGTTCTTAGTCTCGAATACTTGCCAGGCATTAAAATTAGTAATTACGAAGCCTTAGAAGCTGCCGGTTTAGACCGCAAACTAATTGCTATTCTAGGAGCAAAAGCTTATCTGCAACAACTACTCAATGACGGGTTCTTTCATGCTGATCCCCATCCGGGAAATATTGCTGTCAGCCCTGAGGGTTCCCTGATCTTCTACGATTTCGGCATGATGGGTAAAATTAAGTCCAATGTGCGCCAACAACTGATGGAAACGCTCTTTGGTATTGCCCAAAAAGATGGTAATCGAGTTATCACTTCCCTTGTGGAATTAGGTGCTCTCTCACCAGTTGAGGACATGGGTCCAGTGCGGCGTTCAATCCAGTACATGCTAGATAATTTCATGGATAAGCCCTTCGAGGAGCAGTCAGTGAGTACAATCAGTGATGACCTCTATGAAATTGCCTATGATCAACCTTTTCGCTTCCCAGCAACTTTCACCTTCGTGATGCGAGCTTTCTCGACTTTAGAGGGTGTGGGGAAGGGCCTAGATCCAGATTTTAACTTTATGGAAGTCGCAAAACCCTTTGCACTACAGATTATGACTAACGGCAAAACCCCTGAGGGCAATAGCTTTATTAATGAACTGGGACGACAGGCAGCGCAAGTCGGTAGTACAGCTTTTAGTTTACCCCGACGTATTGAAGATACAATTGATAAACTCGAAAGAGGGGATATTCGTCTGAGAGTGAGGTCGATTGAATCAGACCGACAGCTCAGGCGTTTGAGCAGTATTCAGTTGGGAACCAACTATACTTTACTAATTAGTGCGTTTACCCTGTCAGCGACTATTCTACTAGTAAATGGTAAAGTGGGGTTAGCTGTAGTCGTTGCTCTAGTAGCTGCTGCTATAGCGTTTGCCTTAATTCGCTTACTCAGACGGCTAGACCGATTTGATCGCATGTTGTGACCACTCCATACACTGATGCCCAGCATACAGTGTTGGCTTCTCGCCTAACAAGCTAACTCCCGTAAGTTTTTGACGCCAGCAAAGAATTTATGAAACGTCGCTTCACGGGTCTAACTGATCCGGGATTAATTCGCACAGTCAACCAGGATGACTACTATATCGACCCTGATGGGCGCTTTTTCATTGTCGCCGATGGCATGGGAGGTCATGCTGGTGGGCAAGAAGCCTCTCACATTGCCAAGGAGGCGATTGAGACATATTTGAGGCAAAACTGGCTCTCAAGCGCTCCTTCCCAAGAGTTGCTTGAGCAAGCTATTTACCAAGCAAATCAAGCTATTTTACTAGATCAACAGCAGCACCCAGAACGCTCAGATATGGGTACCACCGCTGTTGTGGTCATATTTCGCCAAGACCAGTCCTGGTTTGCTCATGTGGGAGACTCAAGGCTTTATCGGTTAAGAAATTCAGAACTAGAGCAAATTACTGAAGACCACACCTGGGTAGCCAAGGCAATGAAAGCCGGTGAGATTACTCCAGAGCAGGCTAGGACGCATCAATGGCGTCACGTTTTGTCTCAATGCCTAGGTCGCAAGGATTTGCATCAAGTTGATGTTAAACCGATGGATGTGCAACCGGGAGACCGTTTGCTGCTGTGTACTGATGGTCTCACTGAAGAACTATCTGACCCGATTATTGCTCAAAATCTCCAGCCAGATCGTAACGGCGATGAAACTGCTACCCTTCTCGTCGAGGAGGCTAAGCAAAAGGGGGGTAAAGACAACATCACCGTCGTGATTGTTGAAATTGAAGACAATAGCTAAAGAATAACTGTGACCTTCTCCCACAACAAATTTGCATATTTTAAAGTGTCAACCGTGTTAGTAAATCCAAGGCGGTAGGACTGGATAAAATCAGGCTTCCTTAGATTGGTGTGAGGGGACAGTTTTCCTTCCCATACACCAATGATAGGGCTATGCAACCGTTCCCTTACCAACCCTGATTTACGATAATTATGTTCTCGAAAACTGATTGATGGAGGGAACCTAGGGAGGAGTGTATTCTTCCAAGTTAGTTGCTATAAAGGTATTTAAGCAAGAAATTAGTGCTTATTGATAGGAGCATGTTCACAGCATACCTTGGCGCTATCTGGCAAGATAAGAGGCATCTCTACCAGGAGATCTGTACCAGCTTCTCCTTGATTGAGTTTAAATTGTCTAGACTGTAGACATAATTGAATGTAACACGCTCATGGCTATAATAGTACGCTTAAATTAAAAGCAATCACTTTCAGAGTGCTCAAAAATCCGGTCTGCCCTATTGCTGTGCATAAATCTCTGTAAAATTTATTGTTAGTCTGCTTGCCTCATGAATCCTTCGGTTCCGACTCACTCCTCTAAAACTGACCGCATCCTGATTGTGGATGATTCGACCGACAACTTGTTCTTGGTGCAAACAATTTTGGAAGAAGAGGGGTATAAATGTATTTTGGCAGAAGATGGTTGGGCGGCTTTGGAGCAGATTCAAAAATTCCTACCCGATTTAGTGCTACTGGATGTAATGATGCCGGGAATGGACGGCTTTGAAGTCACCAAACGCATCCGTGAGAATCCTCAGTTACCGTTTATACCGATTTTGCTGATTACTGCTCACGGTCAGACTAGCGTGGCACAGGGACTAGACACAGGCGCAGATGACTTCCTTCGTAAGCCATTAGATGTTGACGAATTACTGGCACGAGTGCGGTCGCTCTTGCGCCTGAAACATAGTGTAGATGAACGTGACCAAATCGCTCGCCAGCGAGAAGACTTTGTATCGCGTCTAACCCATGATTTGCGGACGCCCTTAGTAGCAGCGGATCGGATGCTAATGCTGTTTCAGCAGGGGGCCTTTGGAGAAGTGCCATCAGGAATGGATGAAGCAATTGTAACGATGGCTCAAAGCAACAGCAATTTGCTAGTAATGGTCAATACCCTTCTAGAAGTGTATCGCTTTGAAGCTGGTCGCAAAAATCTATGCTTCTCACTCATTGACCTCAAGGAAATAGTTGAAGAAGTAGCCAAAGAACTTTCTCCTCTGGCAACTTCCAAAGGTCTCGAACTTAAATACCAGAATACACAACAGGTTAACTCCAAGGTGATCGGTGATCGCCTAGAATTACGTCGAGTACTTACTAACCTGGTGGGAAATTCAATCAAGTTCTCAGACCAAGGCTCAGTAGAGGTTCGCTTAAGCAATACCCCTGTTGAGGGTAAACCTGATGATTATTGGGTAGTCCTGCAAGTGCAAGACACTGGTCCTGGTATATCTCCAGAAGACCAGAAGATAATTTTCGAGCGCTTTCGTCCTGGTAGTCACAAACGCTCTGGCAGTGGTTTGGGGCTGCATCTTTCTAAACGAATAATAGAGGCTCACGACGGCACTCTTGAAGTTGATTCCGAGCTAGGGCAAGGCAGTTTGTTTTCTGTCAGCTTGCCCAGTCCTGATTGACCCACTCCCACGAGAGGTTTCAGGTATAATTGAGTGCTCTAAAGATGGTTATAAATTAACTTAATTATTGAGATTTACTTGTGAGCGATCGCTACTTCCAGCTAATTGATGAAATTGTGGCAGCCACCCTCAAAGGCAAGATCAGATCGAAAGGGCAGGTTTATCAAATGCTGTTGCAAGGAGTTAGCAGCGGCACTGGAGAAATCTTAGAGCGTTGCCTGGAGGAGCGTTTACTTATTACCCAACGGCAGGTAGATAGCGCTGCTAGCGAATTTAAGCAAGCCAAAGCTATGCGAACCCTCAGGGCGCTCAAAACGATCAGTAGTGAATGGGAAAGGGTACAGGAGCAAAAGCAGGTCTCAGAAGCGATTACATCTGCAATTGCAGCAATTACTACAGCCTTACCAACTGAGCGTCTCACAGCCTTATTGCGAGTAATTGATCCCAATCAGCAGCAAGTACTCAACTTGCGACAACTGGCTGAGTTAGCGAAAAATCTCCAGCAACAGTCACAGCAAATTCGAGAACCCGATAGTGCTGCTGAAGTAGAGATGCTCTCGGCAGGCATCAGTGCAGGCTTAGCATCTTGGCAAAGATTGGAAGATCATCTGGTGAGCTGGATTTATGACCAAAGCCGAGGCAAGCTCGGATTTGAGGGGGGTTCCGAACAACGTGGACCATGGGCATTGTGGGCAAAGCAAGTGAAAAGTCCTCTACCGCAGTCACTGTTTCAAGCTCTAGCACTTAATCAACCCCTTAGCGAATGGGTAACTCAAGACTTAAGTATTGATCTTAGTTCCTGGGTAGAACTAGCAGTTGTCCTCCAATGCTTACAGCGTGGGCTAGTGAGTTGGTGTGACAAAATGGTCTATGACTCCAAGGTAGGGGCAAAGCTATCAATTTCCACCTTTCTCTTCTTTGCAGTAATTTGGTCCCATTTAGCCAATGCTTTGAATCAGCTCAATGCTAGCGCTGGGCGTGAACGCTTAGTCAATGGTTGTTTTCAGATATGTATGCAAATTCTCCGTGCTTTTGCCCAGCAGCAATACTTCCCCCTCTACGGCGGCGTCTTTGCTAACTTGAACGGGAAGTATCTCAAGGATGCTCTAGACTATCTAGATCAACCGCTGCGACAAGTTGAAGGTACTCAGGAAAAAGCTCGAATTTTGACATGGTTAGGTTATTCTCTGCGCACTCAAGGTAAATATAAACGAGCAAACGAGTTCCACCAACAAGCTTTAGAGATTGCTCGCCATGCAGGCGATCGCATTTGTGAGATTGCTAATTTCAATCACCTAAGCAGAATTAGCGCTGCCCAGAGAAATTATGTTGAAGCGATTAACTATAGCCAAAGGGCATTGATGCTCTCTCGTCAAACTGGAGACAAGTTAGGAGAAGCTAATGCCTTAGCTAATCTAGGCTACAGTGAAGTTTTTCAAGCTCAGGAGCAGGGGTTGGTAGAAGCTGAAGTATATGAAAGAGCAATTTACTACCTTGAACAAGGCAAGCAATCGTTGGAGCAATTGGGAGACAGCCAAAGCCAAGCTCTCTGTTTAAGCAGTCTGGGTATTGCCCACGTTGTAATTGAACAACCGCAAACAGCGATTACTTACCTCGAACAAGGCTGGCAAGCTGCTCAATTCTCTGGTGATTTATACCTCCAAGGGCTAAACCTAGCATACCTGGCTCAAGCTTGCTACAGTACCCAAAACCTAGAACAAGCCGTCTACACTGGCTGCTTAGGGGCATACCTTCTAGAGCAAATTGGATCTAATGATTGGCGTCAACCTGCAGGCTTACTGGCAATTTTACAGGGTCAATTGGGAATGGAGGCTTTTCAAAACCTGTTGATGCAGCAGCGCTCAAAAATTATTCCCTTGATTGGTATTGACGGCTATGAGTATATTCCCCAACTACTAGCAAAATATCGGGAGTCGATTTAGAGTTCATAGTTCATGGTACGCGCTGCGCGCATGCTGCGCAAACATTGCTCATGGGGTTGGTATTCGGTAATTGTGGAATACTTTCTCTTCGGAACAATCAACAATGAACTATGAACAGTTAATGGACAATAACTAATTAGCAATCCCTATGCAAAATCCTCGCCAGTTAGCTTTTCTAGCACTCCGGGACATTCAGGGGCAAGGTGCCTTCACAGATATTGCTCTCAACCGGATACTGGGAACTGCTAAATTAAGCAGTGCTGATAGGCGTTTGGTGACAGAGTTGGTTTATGGGAGTGTTAGAAGACAACGAACCCTAGATGCCTTGATTGACCAATTGGGTACAAAGAAAGCCCATCAGCAACCCCCAGATTTTCGTACAATTCTCCATATCGGCTTTTACCAACTGCGCTATCAAGACCGAATCCCTGCCTCAGCCGCTGTTAATACCACAGTTGAGTTGGCAAAAAAAAATGGTTTTAAAGGACTAGCTGGTGTCGTTAATGGTATACTACGCCAATATTTGCGCTTAGCAGATCTTGATGGTGATTCCAACTCAACCAATCCTAAATCAAATGACCCTTTGCAGTTGCCGACAGAACCCATAGAACGTTTGGGTATCTTGCATAGCTTTCCCAACTCGATTATCAGAATGTGGTGGGAACAGTTGGGTTCAGAAGAAACGGAGCAGCTTTGTCAATGGCTCAACCAGTCTCCAACTATTGATTTGCGCGTCAATCCACTACGAGCTTCGATTGAGGAAGTTGAAGCAACTATGCAAGCAGCTGGTGTTGATGTATGCCGCCTAATTCAACTGCCTCAAGCACTGCGAATAATTGGCGGCACTGGCGCGATTCAACAGCTGCCCGGATTCAAAGAAGGTTGGTGGACAATTCAAGACGGTAGCGCCCAACTAGTGAGCTATCTGCTTGACCCTCAACCTGGTAATCTAGTTATTGATGCTTGTGCTGCGCCGGGGGGTAAGACAACCCATATTGCAGAACTGATGTCAGATCAGGGTAAAATTTGGGCGTGCGATCGCGCTTCCTCTCGGTTGAGAAAAGTAACAGAAAATACTCAAAGATTGCAACTAAAATCAATTCAGATTTGTACTGGCGACAGCCGCGACTTACCCCAATTTACAAACTTAGCAGATAGAGTTTTAGTCGATGCCCCCTGCTCTGGATTAGGTACACTCCACCGACGCCCTGACATCCGTTGGCACATTACCCCAGAGAAAGTCAAAGAACTGGCAGAACTCCAAGGGGAGATTATAGCACAAGCAGCTACTTGGGTCAAGCCTGGGGGCATCTTAGTTTATGCTACCTGCACCCTACATCCCCAGGAAAATGAAGCTGTGATTCAATCATTTCTGGAGACTCACCCCCACTGGCAAATTGAACCGCCTCCTGATTCAGTGCTGGTTAGCTTCTCAAAGCCGCAAGGTTGGCTTCAAGTCTGGCCTCACAGGCATCAGATGGATGGCTTTTTTATGGTGCGATTGAAGCGTCAAGAATCATCGTGGCTTCAGCCCGGTGAGTATGTTAATTAAGCAATAAAAAACCCCGATGGTATACCGGGGCAGCCAATTGAGCTTGGCTGATTATGGCAATTTAGTAGATGCACCCTTCAACTACTAAGTATTTAAACATGTATTCGAGCTTGAGGACTGAGGGGAGAGAACCCCCCTCCTCAGCAGGATTTTTAGCTAAGTATCAAAAAAATTACAGAAAAACGAGCTGCATCCCACATCTTTGTAAGGGTGGGATGTGGCGGGAATGCCTTCAGACGCACGTGTCCTTGACAGTTGTGCAGCTACATCGATACAGTGAAAGCATGGCACAGGCTGAAAAACCGCTGACTAGAGACAATAGAAAATCTGTGGCGACCACACTCGCTCGGGATCAGAAAGTAGTAATGCCAAGTGGGAAGGGAAGATCCACTTAAAAAACCCAGCTAACTACCAATTAGCGCCAACCAGTAAAAAAAATACTCAACACCAACAGGGGTGAGCGAAAAAAAGAGTGGGGGAATGAGTAAGCAGACGCTCCAGACGCGGAGAAGCTCCAGACGCGGAGAAGCTCCAGACGCGGAGAATTGAAATTCCAACCAAAATTTCGCTCACCCCGCCAACAGTACCGTGGGGCACACGGGAACTAGCGATAGAAGAAGAGTTCGCCCTTCCCACTTAGGAGAAAAGCCATGATTACAAACCCTAGTCTCAAACAGCTAATCAAAATTCTCATTGGTGCCGCTTGGATAGACGGCAAAATTCAGCCCGAGGAACGAGAATATCTCCATAGAGTCGCTAAAGAAAGCAACATTGCCGAAGATCCTGAGATTAAACCTCTGTTGAATGAACTCAGGGCTGTTAAAGCTGACGAGTGCTATAGCTGGGTGCAAGATTATCTCGGCGATAACCCCACTCAGGAGGATTATCAGCGCTTGTACGATGCCATCAGCGCTCTAGTGTATAGTGATAACGACATCGATACAGAAGAAGCAAAACTCTTGAATCGCTTACAGCTTCTTGATCCATCCACTGCACCACCCAAATCAGCTGCTAACACTTTCCTCAAAACCATTCAGAAACTTTACCGCAAGTTGCTTGACGAAAAATCATAGGATTGAGATCTACCTGAGAGTTTTTCATCACTGTCGCTAAGACTGATTATACCAAAAAAAAGCTTGCTGTCGGGATAAATCCCATCTCGTTCCACCGCCATTGGTTAAGATCAATGGCTAACTCTCACTCGCGGTTATTTTTTTGTTTCTGGATCTTTATGCTAGAATCCAATCTTTCACGGAGAAATAAAGATCTGGTGTTTGTTGTACTACTTGTGGTGATTGCACTACTTACGAGCGTTATACTTGCATTTCATCCGATTGCTATAGCAATTTATAAAACTGAGGATTTTGATCATAGGGAAGGATTTTAGAAATTCTCGCCCCTAATCCCTATCCTAATCTTTGAATGTGACAGTTCTTGATCTGGAAGGCAACCAAAGGAATGGAACTAGCGTCTGAAGAATCAGGTTGGACAAAGTTTAACTACTCAAAACAGTAAAAAACTATCATTTTGCTGCTTGATGAGGTAAAAATACTAACTTATTAAGCTTTGGGAACCTTTTACACACTCTCAAGTCTATTTTCTTAACAAGACGATTTTTTTGGAGAACGCCTTCCATGTCTAACTTTGATCGTTTTCAATCAGGAACTGCTGCTCTTTTAGCCCTAGGACTAACTGCTAGTGCTGTCGCGCCATTAGTCGCACCAGCCCCCAGTTTTGCTCAAGTAAATGGCTTTACCGATGTCTCATCCAGCTACTGGGCTAGAGAGTTCATTGAAGAATTATCAGAACGCGGTATTATTGCCGGATTCCCAGATGGTAGTTTTCGACCCAATGCTCCAGTAACGCGAGCTCAGTATGCAGCAATGCTGCGCAAAGCTAATCAGTATTTCCAAAAGTCGCAAGGACGCACTGCAATCAATTTCGTTGATGTACCATCAACCTACTGGGCATCTTCAGCGATTGATGACGCCTACAGCACGGGATTTTTAACTGGTTATCCTGGTAACATTTTTAGACCAGAACAAAATATCCCTCGTGAACAGGTTCTAGTTTCACTAGTTGGTGGTCTTAACTACTCTGTAAGCCAAAACACATCAACTGTTCTGGGTCTGTTCAACGACGCCTCCAGCATTTCTAGCTGGGCTCGCACTCCCATTGCGGCGGCAACGGAAAATCGCTTGGCGGTGAATTATCCCAACCTCAACACCCTAAATCCAACTCGAAATGCAACTCGGGCAGAGGTAGCAGCTTTCGTCTACCAGGCACTAGTCAACGAAGGGAATGCCCAAGCAGTAAGTTCCCAATACATTGTCGATTCGACGCCAGCACCAGTAGCATTCACAATTCCCCGCGATTCTTCTCTGCCAGTTAAGTATGAAAAAGAGAAAATTTTAGTTACCAAAGACGAAACTGTGCCGCTGACACTGACAGTTGACGCCAATATTACTACTCCTGGTGGTCAGGTGCTGATTCCTGCTGGCAGCGAAATCGAAGGTGAGTTACGCTCTAGCGAAGAAGGTGCTCAGTTTATTGCTCAGAAGCTGTTAGTGAATGGTCAAGAGTTGTCAATTAATGGCTCTTCTGGTCTAATTACGACAACGGAAACAGTTCGCAAGGGCGGTGGCGTTGGTAAACTGCTGAGAAATGCGGCATTAGGTACAGCTGCTGCCGCTGCTATTGCAGGCGTTACCGGCGACAGAGCAATCGCCACTGAAGAAGTTTTGATTGGGACGGGCGGTGGTTTATTATTAAGCCTAATTGAACGCTTCACTGGTCGTAATAGCGTTGATTTATATGTAATTGAACCTGAAACTGACTTGGATGTAAAGTTAAGCTCTGACTTGGTTATCAGCACCAAATAAGCTGTCACGCGTTTAATTTGTGTATTTAATTAGGAGTGGGAGAAGGTTTGAAGAATTCTGATGCAACCAGAAAATATAAGCTTTAAACGTACAGTAGCTTAAAAGTTAAAGGTTATTTGATTGGCAACCAAACTACAAAGCTTGTTCCCCTTGCCCGATTTTCTCGGGCTTTGTCTATTGCTGATGGCGTTCCGTATTCAGTAAAAATTGATTGGGCTGGACTAAAGACTTCGATCTTACCGTGCATTTGTTCGATTAGCTCTTTGGCGATCGCTAAGCCCAAACCGCTACCAGGAATCTCCGTTGAGGCTTGGACTCCGCGATAATGTCTCTCAAACAAATGCTCTAAGTCTTGAGGTGGAATCCCTGGACCATTATCACTAATGGCAATTGCAAGATATTTTAAGTTTTCCTGAGGCGTTACTTGGGTGAATTCGTATTCTGATAATTGTGCTGAGTCTCCTCGATAATCTAGTTGCCCAACACCTACTTGGATCTTGATTTGTCCACCTGCTGGAGTGTATTTAATCGCGTTGTCAATGATATTACTCAATACCTCGTGCAAGTTTTTCGGGTTGCCGACAACTGCGGGCAAATCCTTAGGGAGGTAAGAACAAAATTCCAGATTACGATCTGTTGCGATCGCCTCAGCAGCAACTAGAAGGGGCTTTAAGACAGCTGCGACTGAAAATGATTCTAGGGTTAGTGCTTTAGCTGGAGGTAGGGGCAAGCCTTGCCTAGTTGCCTCTGGTGGTAAATTAGCTTTTGAGGTAATTCCTTGACTATTATCCCTTGTTTCGGGCTGGTCTCCCTGGAGTACACTTGCAGCTGGGAGTGTCAATGGTACTAAATCTGCTGGGTTGATTTCCAGGTAATTGTTTAACTGCTGCAGTAACTCTTGCAGGCGGTCACTCTCTCGCACAATACTAGCAGCCACTTCTTGGTTTTTATCTCCTGGTAACAGCCGCTTGATCAGCAGCTTGCCCAAAGTTCTTAAGGCTGTTAGAGGACTGCGTGCTTGATGCAGGAGGTCATCTAGTAGATCTCGCTGTTTTTCTTGATATATTTCTTGCTGAGTCAACTGCTGCTCAAACCATACTCGCCGCTGATCCATGACATAGGCAACAGATAAAGTTTTAGCAATTAGTTCAATAGTCGCCTTTTCCCGGTCATTCCATGGTCGATCCTCGCGACTAGTTACTAACACCCCCATAACGACACCCTCATGAATTAGGGGCAACACAATTTGGCGCTGTTGCCACAAGGAATTCTCTTGCCAATCTGGTGAAGCTTCACCCACCTCTTGATCAGGTTCGGATGGCATAGGAAGTAGGCGTGCTGCTGCTGTTGATAATCGGGGCGCTGGTTTGATCTTACTGATCTGCTGCGGCAGCACCAGATCAGCATTATTTTGTTGTGAAACTGTAGCCGAATCAGGATAAACTACAACAGGAATTAGCTTTGGGGTTGCCTCCTCTACCAGTTCTTGTGTCAAGTACACTGCGCTCAAAGCTGCTCCCAGAGCTTGAGTTAACACTGCTATTTGAGAGCGACATAGGGCAACAAATTCTGAACTGGCTCGAGTGTACATGAGGTTTGAGTTACTGATTTTTTCCAGCGCTTGGGCTTGGAGCAATGACGATCGGCTCTGTTTCTATAATGTCTAAATCGTCGCACAACTGACCAATAGTTAGGTCTTCAGGTACCAAAGACTACTAATGCGTGCCCTAATGATAACCAGTAAGCTATACAAGCACGGAAGTGCTTCTTCCTGTTAATCTTTGTTAAGAATAATAAAGTTTTGCATAATAAATTACTGGTCAACAGATAATTAAAGTTGGCTGAAGCTTTACCCTGAAAGCAATTCAGGATTTTCTAGCTTTACATGAAGACAGTTTGAAATTTAGAATTCAAGCCGATATACTTTGCACGGTTTTGGTAACCAGATTTACAGCTGCAAGCAGAAAGAGGAGGTAGACAGTTTGGCAAGAAGACGCAAACGCAAAAGTCGCCGTCGCCAGGAAGGACGTAAGATTTTGGAACACGTGCCTCAGTATAATCTTGAAAGCGGCGAAGATAAACCAGTAACAGCAGCGAGAAAGTATATTCAATCAGAAAAGATTGTTCCGCCAGCTTTACTCCTAGTGAAGCGAAACGAACATACTACAGACCGCTATTTCTGGGCAGAAAAAGGGCTCTTTGGAGCGCAATACGTAGAAGAAAATCATTTTTTGTTTCCCAGTCTGCGGATCATCAGCTCTCCAGCAGAAAAGACTCCTGTAGGGGCTGCCCATTGAGGTTTGTAAACTTTGCTCATATTCCCTTTATGAGTAGGGTTTCAGCAGATCAGAGGCTATTGCTTCAGCCAGGCGTGGGATGTAGCGCATAGGCGACTATTGCCTTGTTGTGCTTAAGTATTTGGCAACGGATTGTTTCTTTCTTTGTAGTCTTTTGGCGGTAAGCCTGTTGATGTCAAATGTGCGTGTTGTTATCTTCAAAGGAGCGGTAAAGCGCATATTTAACGAAACTGCGGAATTCCCCATCCGTCTATAGGGTGGGGATTGATAGCTCCGAGATTGAAACGTGGCTCGATGCCACTTACTTTCAAGGGTTTCCCGCCCAAACTTCCCAAGAGTTAGGCTATTTAAGGAAATAATGTATCAAGTTGCTTATTTTCAGCAACCGGGGGATGGTATTGCCCTCGTAGACGTGGGTGCTGTTAGCTCTAATTTTTTGAAGCGTAACCGCAAGGATATGGGTTCGTTGAAGCAACTACAGCAGACGAAGCGTTCAAAACTCAGTAAGTCCTCTCGGTGAGAATGGGGTTTTTTTTGAAACCCCGTCCTCCTATGAGGCGAGGTAGTTGATCAGATCAAGCCTCTTTTGCAGCTGCGCGAGTTCATCGCGATGTGCCGTAACAGTAATGAGACTGTGTTCAGTAGCATCCTGAGTTGCTACTGATTCAATTTTGAGGGTAACCTGCTCATTTCTTCCCGCTTTTTTCCAATAAAAAAGTCCAGCTGTCGGTGCTAATATAACCAAACCCAGAAAAATGCTAGTCAACTTTGGGTACAGCAATGACAAAACTAACGACAAACATACAGTGCCGCAGGCAGCTAGCAAGGTTAAAAAGATTGCTAGAAACAAACTTGGTCGAACGAACCCTTGAAATGTTACTTGATTGATAGCTGCATCGACTGCTGCTACTCGGTAGGCTCTGTCCTCAAAATATTGCTGTAGAAGCGTTAACAGAGATTCTTCCGATTCTTTGGCAATTAGCTTCACTTGTTCGCTCCGGGCCTTAACGGAGGCTCGGATGAAGAAAAATAAACCTACTGCTAGCAATAGGGTGAGCAGGAAGATCGAAGGTAGAGTGGCTGTATTCACGAATTTTTGACAGATACTTAGGATTCTCTTGCTACTACTTTACAATTTGTGAAGCTTTAGCGGTCAACCCTTGAGCGTCTGCTGTTATTTCTTGAAGATGAGATGACGGCTCTTTAGCAGCCTGTAGGAGAGATAAATTATCCTACAGCAATGCTAGAGCCGACATTTCTACTAGACTGAACTTTTGCCATTGCCACCCTGCTCTTTTACGCAAGAACCGCTAAGTATCTGAACCTTTAAAGGTTACAGACTGTCACAATCTCCTACATGGCTTTTCGATCATCAGTCATGTAATCTCGCCAAAAACCAGCAAGTTCCTGAGCTTTCTTGCGCCATTCTGAGCGTAGTTGATACATCCTGCGGGGACGTCCTCTGCCCTCAACCTTTTTCCAGTACCCCGAAATCGCTTTCGACTCCTCCAGAAACTTCAGTGCGCTGTAGAGGACAGTGTCAGAAAGTCGATAGGTTGGGTACTCCTTTTCAAGTTTTTGGATCAGCAGTGTTCCATAGGATTCTCCTTGCAACAAAACTGACAAAACATAACATACAGCCAATTCCTTGTTGAGATAGTTGGGAGGAGGGTCCTGAAAAAATTGATAGATATCGTCAAATTTCATCTGCATAGCTCGCTGCTGAATATCCCAGCCAACCGGATTTGAATGGGAGAGTTTTCCTGAAACTAAAGATGACCTTAATACCCCTGAAAACTCACATGCACCCGCGAATGTCTCCTAAAGTGGGCAAGCTTAGTTAATTAATTGCCCTCACACTTTATAGCCTAAAATTCTTGAAGATTGTGTAATTCCTTCGCTGATTGGGTGAAGTTAGATGCAGAACCCCTGAACAATATGAGATCAATTCTAGCGAAGTTCCCGATAGCCAAGTTTAACAGCGAACTACGTTTGCTTGAAAGCGTAGCAGCATGGCTCAGACTATTGGTACAAAGGTTGTCAGTGGCGACAGTATAACCTGTGACCAAGTCAACGACCTTATTGATCGCTAACCTTGTCAAAGTAGATCCGACCAATTGAATCGATAAATCTGCCCACTGACTTGAGCTTACTTTAGGTTAGTATTCAGGAGTAAAATCACATAATCGGGATACAACGCCAGATCTAGGCAACAGGCTGATCAGCAGATAAGCTATCGCGCATTTAAGTTGTATCTTGGATAAAGAAAAGGCAGAAGGCTCCAAGGTAGAGGGCAGAAGGGATTGAGAGTTTTTATCAATCGAAAGGATATACAATTTAGATGGGTTTTAGCTTACCAGGTACCAGCAGCTTCATTAGCTTGGAGAATTTATCTGTTGAGTTCCTTGAGTTAAGGAACACAACTACAGGCAACGCCTATTACCAGAAATTGAAGACCCAAGACTAAATCAAAGATTGATAGATGCCAAGGTCGATGCCAGAACAACTTCAACCGTCCTCATTACCACCAGCTCTCCAGCGAGTTGCCCTGACACTTCGCCTCGTTGGTCGAATTGCTTTCTGGATTCAGCTAGTGTTAGCAATTGTTTCAGGTGCGATTTTGCTTGTCTATGGTGCTTTTGGCAATCGCGGTACTCAAGAAAGTGTTCAGGGAATTGGATTTGGCATCTTTTTCGCCCTTTGCGGGCTGGTGACGCTAGGTGTGGGCATTTATTTTGCTTTTCGTTACATTCGCCTTGCTCAAAAGCTTCTAGTTGCTGGCTCAGCAGAGCGCCCAAGTAAAGCCGACACACTACAAGCAATTAGGTTCGGACTAATTTTCAATTTGCTCGGAATGCTATTTACCCTGTTGGGAGCACAAGCAGTTATCGGTATCATTCTAGGAATATCATTCTCTCAGCCCACTGGACCTGGTCTTAATGTCACTCAGTATGGAGTGAACTCATTTGATTTATTGGTCGTGCAAGCGAATATAAATACCATTACTGCCCATTTTGTTGGCATTGTCGCTTCTATCTGGCTATTTAATCAAGTCAATCGCTGAGTTCCAAATCCAGAAGTGATTAACTGATTGCACTTGGAGAGGAAGTTGTGGCAGATTGGGAAGGTACTGTTAATCGTGCGATCACCGTCTTGTTGTAAAGTAGCACTGAAGGCGATCTCGCGCTGAGATAAGGAAAACCTGTGCTTGACCTAAAGCAAATTCGGGAAAATACACAAGTCGTCCAAGAGCTACTAGACCGACGCGGTGTCGGTCAATATGACCTTAAGCTAATTCTGGAACTCAACGAGCGTCAGCGAGAACTAGAAAAGTCACGCACTCAATTGCAGGCTCGCAGTAACGAAATTGGTAAACTAATTGGTCAAAAAATCAAAGCTGGCAGCAACCCGCAAGCTCAGGAAATCAAAGCCTTGCGGGAGGAAGGCAACCAAGTCAAAACAACTTTGAGCCAACTACAGCCAGAGGAAAAAGACCTCAAGAGTGAGTTGGAAGCTCTCTTGTTATCGCTTCCGAACTTACCAAGTACTTCAGTACCTATTGGCAAAAGTGAAGAGGACAATGTTGAAACTTACCGCTGGGGCGAGGAATATATTAGGCAGGATACCAAGATTCTCCCCCATTGGGAAATTGGCGAAAAACTAGGCATTCTTAATTTTGAGCGGGCGGTGAAAGTTGCTCAAAGTCGTTTTGTTACTCTTATCGGTGCCGGTGCGGCTTTAGAGAGAGCATTGATTAACTTCATGCTAGACCAGCAGATTGCTGCTGGTTATATGGAAGTGATGCCACCAGTGCTAATCAATACTGAGTCCCTGACTTGTACGGGACAGTTGCCGAAGTTTGCTGAGGAAAGCTTTAAGTGCTACGCCGACGATTTGTGGCTTGCCCCCACAGCGGAAGTGCCACTGACCAATCTCTACCGAGATGAAGTCCTCCACGCCTCAGAACTGCCTATATATATGTGTGCTTATACTCCTTGCTTTCGCCGGGAAGCAGGTAGCTACGGTAGGGACACACGGGGGCTAATTAGATTGCATCAGTTTAATAAAGTTGAGCTAGTTAAACTGGTTCATCCCCAGACTTCAGAGGATGAACACCAAAAACTTGTCAAGAATGCAGCGGCAATTCTGGAAGCATTGAAATTGCCCTACCGCATCCTAGAACTCTGTACTGGGGATTTAGGCTTTTCCGCAGCTAAATGCTATGATTTGGAGGTTTGGCTGCCCTCTTCTGGAACTTACCGTGAAATTTCCAGTTGCTCCAATTGCTGGGAATTCCAAGCACGACGTGGCAACATTCGCTTCAAAGAAGCTAGCAAAAAAGGTACTCAGTTTGTCCATACCCTCAATGGCTCTGGACTGGCGGTAGGGCGAACAATGTCTGCAATTGTTGAAAATTATCAACAACCAGATGGGACTATTAGCATACCAGAGGTTCTACAGCCTTATTTGGGACGTGAGGTTTTGTAAATTACTCACGCCATAATCTGTGATTTGGTCTGGGCTTTTAGGGGTGAACGAAATTTTGCGTGGGATTTGAATTCTCCGCGTCTGGGCGTCTGGGCGTCTGCTTAATTATTTGCCTGGTGAACGAAATTTTGCGTGGGATTTGAGTTCTCCGCGTCTGGGCGTCTGGGCGTCTGGAGCGTCTGCTTAATTATTTCCCCACACCTTTTTTCGCTCACCCTTATTTGCCCACGCCTTTTTTCGCCCACCAGGCTTGTAGTAGCCAGGCAGCAGATTAAATTGATCTACTCAAAGCTTGTCTCAGATTTCCCACTCCTCTAAACTAGAGACCTTACAATGTAAGGAAAGTGGATTATAGTTACAATAATTACTTCTATGTCAACTCTGGCGGCGATCGCAGTTCTAGCGGTTTTGATTGTAGTACATGAGCTTGGTCACTTCATGGCAGCTCGCCTACAAGGAATCTACGCAAATCGCTTCTCACTCGGCTTTGGTCCAATCATCTGGAAGTATCAGGGATCAGAAACTGAGTATGCGGTGCGAGCCATCCCTCTAGGGGGATTTGTTGGTTTTCCTGACGATGACCCTGATAGTGATATACCTCCCAATCATCCTAATTTACTGCGCAACCGACCAATTTTAGACCGGGCAATTGTGATCAGCGCTGGTGTAATTGCTAATTTGGTCTTTGCCTATTTCCTACTTTTTACTCAAGCGGCAACAGTAGGTATTCCTGAATTTAGTCAACCTGGTGTTCTGATTCCTGAAATTGCTCCGCAAAGCAGTTCAGTAGCACAAGAGGCTGGAGTTAAACCCCAAGATGTAATTTTAGCTGTAGATGGTCAAGACTTGGGTAAGGGTCTGATTGCAACTAATTCTCTCAAGCAAAGGATACAGCAATCACCCAACCGTAGCCTAGAACTGACAATCTTGCGAGACCAACAAAGTCTGTTGATTGAGGTCAAGCCAGAGCCTGGGGAAGATGGTAAAGGCAGAATTGGGGTACAATTACTGCCTAATGGGAAGATAGTACGTAAGCGTGCTAGTATCGGGCAGGCTTTAGGGAGTGCAGCTGAAGAGTTTCAACGGGTTACACTCTTGACGGTTGAGGGCTTTGTACAACTTTTGAGTAATTTCGGCGAAACTGCTGAACAAGTTGCTGGTCCAGTCAAAATCGTTGAAATGGGAGCTAGTATTGCTCGCTCAGATGCTGCTAGTCTGTTCCAATTTACTGCCTTGATCAGCATCAACTTAGCAATAATTAATATCTTACCCCTACCAGCCCTTGATGGTGGTCAGTTGGCATTTTTATTAATTGAAGGACTTAGAGGTAAGCCATTGCCGATAGAAATCCAGCAAAATATTATGCAAACTGGATTGGTTCTGCTGCTAGGTTTAGGCGTGTTCTTGATTGTCCGAGATACTGCTAATTTGGTCTGGGTACAAAACCTCTTCCAGTAACATCTTTTTAGCAAGTCCTGCAAGAAGCCCACACTTACCTGAAAGGTAAGTGTGGGAAATATCACCTTAATCAGCAATAACTAGTGTGGGCATTACTCGTAAATGGTCAAGTAAAAAGCAGCGAGCTATCGAGATTCTAATTCGTCTGAAGCGACTTTATCCAGAAGCCACCTGCACACTTAATTATGAAACTCCAGTGCAGCTGCTGGTGGCAACAATCCTCTCAGCTCAATGCACAGACGAACGGGTAAATCAAGTGACTCCAGAGTTGTTTCGCCAATTTCCTGATGCTGATGCCCTTGCTAGTGCTGAGCTAGAAGTACTGGAAAATTTAGTTCGCCCTACAGGGTTCTATCGCAACAAAGCGAAAAATATTCAAGCTGCTTGCCGCATGATTGTAGCGGACTTTGATTCTCAAGTGCCGAAACGCCTCGAAGATCTAGTAAAATTGCCAGGAGTTGCCCGCAAAACAGCCAATGTTGTTCTGGCTCATGCCTATGGTATTAACGCTGGCGTTACTGTTGACACTCACGTCAAGCGCTTAACTAAGCTTCTAGGTTTGACAGACAACATAGATCCCGTGAAGATCGAGCGAGATTTAATCAGACTCTTGCCTCAAGAGGATTGGGAAAATTGGTCAATTCGGCTAATTTATCATGGTCGGGAGATTTGCAAGGCACGGAAACCGCTGTGCTATGCTTGTGTATTGGCTGATGTTTGCCCAAGCGCAGAGATTTCCAAGTTAACGCCCTGAACAAATAAATATATTGACCCTTGTATGGAAAGAGAGGGTTAATCAACAGTGAACAGTTTGCTAACAAATACTCACATTAACTAACAAATGTTACTAGGATTCAAAACTGAGTTAAGAATCAGATCTCCAAACCAAAAAATCGCTCTAGCTAAACACGCGGGTACTGCACGGCATGCGTGGAACTGGGGACTAGCGCTGACTAAAAGTTTACTTGATCACAATCAGGCCTATCCTGACGAAAAG
>JAAHGS010000299.1 GCA_010692645.1 Symploca sp. SIO2E9 | reverse complement strand
ACTATCTTTTTTGCCAAGTCGTTAAGGCGTTTAACATCCTGGTATTTTTCCCAGACGGACTTGGTATAGTTAGCGATACTGGGATAACGTCTGCCGTTATAGTACTGAGGTTTAGTATTGTTCCAGAGGTGTGGTCTGCCAGAATACCAAGTGCTGGCTACCCTTCTTACTCTCAGCTCTTCTGACTTACCAGCTTCCCGCTGCCAGTATACTCCTAACTGACCTTTGCAGATTTTAAGTTGGAGAGAAGGCGTACGCAAAAATTCTTCCCTACCTACTTCTCTACCCACATGCTTCTTTGACCAGCTGGGAAGGTTACTAGGCATAATCTGACATGCACCCAGAGCATCTGAATCTGGGTTAGTTAGATTGTACCTGCCATTGCTCTCCTGTCCAATGATGGCTGCTACCAGTGCTTCAAAATCTGAATCTTGAGAACTAGCTTTGAATTCAAAAGCTGATTCTGATTCAATTTGAACGGATTCTGATTCAATTTGAACGGGCTGCGATTCAATTTGAACGGCTTGTGATTCAATTTGAACAGGTCTTGAATTCAACTTGAACGGCTGCTCAGTTTTAATTGAACCAGCCTGTCCTGATAGAAATAGTGACATCGCTGCCAGTGTTGCTCCTACATGCCCACTCAATTGGTTTTCTAATGCAGCACGCTCCATCTCACAGCAGAGATAGTCAACTGTTTCTATTAGTTCCGATACTTCTAAATCTTCCTCAATTAACTCCGTAAGCTGAGCCAGTTCCTGGTGGAGTTGGTGGAGTGGGGATATTTTCCTTCTCCTGTTTCTCTGGTTGGGTGGGGTTCTGGTTTGAGCTACTGGCATAGAGGGTGATTACTCCGATTACGATTAGAACTAAAGTGGCTGCCAAGACTAGGGGATTTGTTCTTCTTCTAAATTTGGTTTGGCTATGAAGCTTTGCAATCCGCTCACTAGCGTGGTTGAGTTCAATGGATCGCAATCTCGCTCTGGTGGTACGCAGATAGTTATTCTTAAATCCTTCAACCTGTCGCTTTAGTTCTTGTAAGTGGCTGTGGCGAGAGTGTTCGAGCCTTTCAATTTCTTCTGGTGTAGATACTCCCCATTTGCGGTAAAGCTTGGTAATGTCAGCTTCTAACTCAGCTTGCAGAGATTCAGGAGTAGATACTTCCTCTTCATCCCAGTAGGAACCAATTTCAAAATATTTAGGCATGGATTCAATTTAAAAGCTCCAGCCCCCCTTGGATTCAAGTCTTGTTCAAATTGAATAGCAGTTGATTCAAATTGAATGGTTGTCGGTTCAAATTGAATGTCAGTTGATTCAAATTGAATGGCTCTTGATTCAAATTGAATGGCTCTTGATTCAAATTGAATGGTTCTCGGTTCAAATTGAATCAACCATTGAACCGCACTTGAATCTAAGGTAGGGTGCAACTTTCTACCTGTGCTGCTTAATCAGTTGATTGCTACCATAGAGCCATTGTCCTAAGGCTGTGGCTTTGCGACAAGGTTCAATTAAGTAAGGCTTTAGTCCAGCCTCTAGGAACAATTCCTTTAACTCTTGCCAAAAGTACTCGCCACCGCCGCCGACAACGCAGACAATACGAGTACGCTCTGGTAACCAATCAATTACCTTGTCGCAAACTTCTTCAGCAAAGGTAGAACGTAGGGATGGCAGTACTTCATCCAAATCAATGCCTTTACGCCGCCCTTTAGGACGAAAGAAGCGATCGCCTTCTGGTGCAGTTACTGCCTGAATGAGGCAACTAGACTCATGGTTCCCAAATCCAATCCTTTCTCCTACCCGGCGGTAGAATTCACTCATCGCAAATGGAATCGAGAGCGTTGAACCAACTGCCAAATTAAAGCGATTCACCGATAGCATATCAGTGGTGCGATGACCAATATCGATTATGGCTACGCTAGTCTTCTCAAAGAGTGGTGCTTTTGAATCGGACTGCTGCGCCCAGTAAAGAGAACAAAATCCCTCTGGGATGACAAAGACTTCTTGAACACTAATTTCTTTAGTCTGTTTCCTAAAATTCCAGACTAAGGTATGAAATTCCAAGGCTTCAATTAGCTGC
This sequence comes from Symploca sp. SIO2E9, assembly GCA_010692645.1. Lineage (GTDB taxonomy): Bacteria > Cyanobacteriota > Cyanobacteriia > Cyanobacteriales > Coleofasciculaceae > SIO3C6. Next base: position 2,962 of record JAAHGS010000299.1, on the reverse strand, counting down.
TCACGCTCTGATTCAAACTGTTCTAAGGAAAGATAGGGCAAACCAATAACTAGAGCCACATCTCCTGTCAGTTCAAACAGAGTTACAATGCCTAATACTTTGACAACGGCGTGAGCTACTTTTGATTCAGTTAAGCCTAAACTACCTTGCTCATCTTCAGCCCTGTTACCTAAAGCATATCCCTTGCCTCGGTACTCAACTGTTAGATTAGAATAAACATCACTGGCAAAGGGTTGAATTACTCCTTGCACTTGATTAACAGATAACTCTTTGACATAGGCGGGGATAAATTCTACATACTCAGGGTTAGCATTCAGACAAGCCTTAGTTTCAGTTGTTCCTAAGTCCACACTTAATACTGGGTAAGGCAATTTCACTTTGGTAGCAGGCTGTTTAATTTCCTTGGCGGGATAATTTTTAACAGCTTGAGGCTCTTTTTGTTCGATTCCAAATTCACTCATAGTTTTTATTAACTCCCCAAAGTTAGTTTTCTTAGTTCTCTGTATCTGAGATTTCTTCTGAATCTTCCAGCATCTGCTTAGCTTTCCCAAAGCCTTGACGATAACGTCTTTCACCAGCCAGACCCAATTTAAAACCCCTCTTTTCCTGCGCTTGTAGGTACTTCTTTTCTCGTTCGGAAAGAGTAATTTCAAAATCGTCCATCCAGTTTTGCAGTTGGGAGACTTGTGCAATGGTTCCGGCATTATTAAAATTAACTTCCTCCTCAACTAATTCAGCGGAAAGAACTTGAGGATTAGCTATAGTTAGGGCAGAGGAGCCATTTTGATACTCTTGATACCTATAGCTCAACATTTCCTCATAGGTTTCCCAGCCCAGAACTTTTTGGGGATTCTCAACAGCTTCACTCATAAACACGTCGTTGTCTTCATCCAACCAGTTATCTATTCTGAAGGCTGTTCTCTTTTCCTCAAACTCTTCTATTAACTCTGGAGGGATTCTTTCAGATATTTGTCGGACGACTTTCTCTTGAGTAGCTAATTGGCAGTTGACGAGTTCAATAATTGCTGTGGCTCGAAACTTATTCCTTTCATCTTTGAGATACCATGGAGGGCAATACTCACTGATTCGTTTGAACCAATTGCTGGCATTTTTATTCTGGTCTGCTCCTCCCAGCCAACCAGATGCTATCCGTAAGTAAACCGAGTAATATTTTGCTTGAGAAGGAATTTGATAAATCCATTGTTCTCGGGCTGTTATCTCTGTTGAAAACTCTCGTAGTTTCAAGGGTTCATTTTTGACTAGTTGTAAGGCTGGTTGATTGATTTCTGGTTGATTCATGGCATTAAGGAAATGACTTTAATCAAGGCGGCAGTTGCTGATTGATACGATAGTGAATTGACCTTTGAGAACAGGTAATCGGTTGAGGAATCTAAGGTGGTCTTGAGCATCTTGTAAATTCCTATATCCCCTTACCAATTTTTTCTTGGTTTTGTGGACAATTGCAAAATTGTCCATCACAAGCTGGCAGAACTAAATTGCTCTGGAATGCGTATTTTTCCATTTGGAGAGATTACTTTGGCTGATTATTCTTTGCCATCACCTACTTAATTTTTGGATGGCTACTGCAGCAGCAATGGGATTGATAAACCACTGTTGTTGACCTTCCTTTATTGGGTGTGGGTCTATCCAAAAACCTTCTATTTCAGCCCAGCAGTTTAAGTAGACACCTTTTAATGCTGCCTCCCCAATCGCTTCTAAAATGATTGGAGGTATAATCTGGGCAATGACTTGGGAAAACTTAGCAGTTAACTTGACTTCTTGGTCTTCGTCTTCTGGAAGCTTTACTGATAACAAACAGTCCCCACGGTAATGAACTGATAAGTTACCGCATTCTTCTCTAAACTCAAGCTCTATCCCCTGCTGTTTTTTTTCCTCTGATAGCTGGTACAGGGACAAGGGCAATACATACTCTCCCTGCTGATAATCCAACTGCTCAGCTTGGGGAACATTCTCAGCTTTCAAATCAAGATTCTCTTCTAACTGAGCCTTAAGGCGTTCGCACTCAAGTTTGTACTGGTTTCGTTCTTCAACTAACTGAGAAAGCGCTTCCTCTGCTGCTGCTAGCCTTTCTTCTAGCTGTGTTCTAAACTTCTGTTGCTGTTGGTGTTCCTGCTGCCGCTCTTGGCTCAAGAGGTCACATTGTGTCTTAAGTTCATTGATTTGCTTACTTGAGGCTTGCAGCTGCTCGGTGAGTTCCAGTTCAATTTTGCTAATTTTACTACTTGATGTTCGCTTCTTCTTAGGCTTGGCGATGGGAGTGTTATATTCCCCTTGCACTAGCTCTATTGCCTGCTCAATGGAGGAGTCGTTAATAGAGCCGTGTTCAGTTACAAATTCATTAGCCGCCGTTTCCAAAACTTCTATCTTGAGTTCTGGGTCTTCTATCCTACTTTTGAGCTTCAAGAATGCTGAGGAGGTTATTTTGTCATTACTGTTGAGTTTCTTTGCCTTTTGCAAACGCTTGTCTTTGATTTCTTCAAAAAACCACCGCTGCTCAACAAAAGCCTGACCGATTCGATAACAGCTGGCTTCACTGTACCCCCAGTAGTCTTCCTGGCGGCAAATGTCTCTGAAGGTTAACTCTCCAGTCTTGGTCAATACTTTGCGTTCGCCTAACATTAAGGCGTAACAATAACCGATGAACCCCCTTAATCTGTTGTAGTCGTTACGAGCTGATTTCCTCCCCAGTTCTAAGTTTTCGGCTTCTTCCGGACTAAGATACTCAGACCTCTGAGAACTTAGATTTGCAATTCGAGAATTAGTTGCGACTTGTGGTTTTTCTAAAAGTTGAGCGACCATAAAGTAACTTCTCCTTTTCTAAAGGAAGTAGGGCAGCTGCGTCATGAGTATTTATCTGAGTTTTAACTTTGATGCCTCAAAATAGAATTGCATCAGAGTTACCTCTGGTGTTTTAGATAAGCGGCGAGGGAGAGTTGCTAAG
>JAAHGS010000298.1 GCA_010692645.1 Symploca sp. SIO2E9 | reverse complement strand
CGGATGGCGTCCATGCTGCATCTGCTGCGCGGCGAGAACTTCGCCGCCCGCAAACGGGCCAAGGCCGGCGGACACCGTCAGCACCGGCTCGGCTCCCCATCTCCCCATCTCCCCATCCCCCCCTCTCCCCATCTCCCCCTCTCCCCATCCCCCCCTCTCCCTTCATAATGGAAGGATGGCACTTCATAATTCTTCATCCTGAAACTATGGCAAGAGATTTGCGAGGATTCATCAAGCTACTGGAAGAGAGGGGACAATTAAAGAGGATAAAGGCTCTAGTTGACCCAGATTTGGAAATTGCTGAGATTGCTAACCGGATGCTACGAACAGGTGGTCCAGCGCTGTTATTTGAAAATGTGAAAGGGGCATCCTTCCCAGTGGCAATAAATCTTATGGGTACCCAAGAGCGGGTTTGCTGGGCAATGAATATGTCACATCCCCAAGAATTAGAGACTCTGGGTAAGAAACTGGGGATGCTACAGCAGCCAAAGCCTCCTAAAAAGATTTCCCAGGCGGTAGAATTTGGTAAGATTCTATTTGATGTTGTTAAAGCAAAACCAGGTCGCGACTTTTTCCCTGCTTGTCAGCAGGTGATAGTTGAAGAAGATGCCCTGGATTTAACTAAACTGCCCCTGATTCGCCCTTATCCCGGAGATGCTGGTAAAATCATCACTCTGGGGCTGGTAATTACTAAAGATTGCGAAACAGGGACTCCAAATGTAGGAGTTTACCGCCTACAGCTACAGTCGCGCAACACGATGACGGTACATTGGCTCTCAGTACGTGGTGGTGCCAGGCATTTGCGCAAGGCAACACAACAGGGAAAGAAATTAGAAATTGCGATCGCTCTCGGTGTTGACCCCTTAATCATTATGGCAGCTGCCACGCCGATTCCTGTAGACCTTTCCGAGTGGTTGTTTGCTGGACTTTACGGTGGTTCTGGTGTACCACTGGCGAAGTGCAAGAGGCTGGATTTAGAGGTGCCAGCTGACTCAGAATTTGTTCTGGAAGGGACAATTACACCATCAGAAGAATTGCCGGATGGTCCTTTTGGAGACCATATGGGCTACTACGGCGGTGTCGAGAATTCGCCACTGATTCGCTTCCACTGCATGACCCACCGCCACAACCCAGTTTATCTTACCACCTTTAGCGGGCGTCCGCCTAAGGAAGAGGCGATGATGGCGATCGCACTCAACCGCATTTACACTCCAATTCTGCGACAACAAGTCTCAGAAATCGTAGATTTCTTTCTACCGATGGAAGCCCTTAGCTACAAAGCGGCGATTATATCAATTGACAAAGCGTATCCAGGACAAGCACGACGTGCTGCCCTAGCATTCTGGAGTGCTTTACCTCAATTTACTTACACCAAGTTTGTCATTGTAGTAGATAAGAGTATCAATATTCGTGATCCACGTCAAGTAGTGTGGGCAATTAGTTCCAAAGTTGACCCCTCGCGGGATGTGTTTATTCTGCCCAACACACCGTTTGATAGTTTGGATTTCGCTAGTGAGAAAATTGGTTTAGGTGGGCGCATGGGAATTGATGCCACCACCAAGATTGCTCCGGAAAGGGAACATGAATGGGGAGAAACCTTAGAATCTGATCCAAATATAGCAGCAATGGTGGATCGTCGTTGGGCAGAATATGGCTTAGAGGATCTGCATTTAGGGGAAGTTGACCCCAATTTGTTTGGCTACGATATACGTTAAGGAAAACATGACTAAGGAAATAGTGAGCATTAGCAATGAATGGAAGAAACGAAATTGGTTTCGAGTTGCTCTGAGATGGCAGTCCTCAGTCATTCCTGTAGTTTTACCTAGGGTAATTTTGTGCAGTCTATTTGGTGGTTTGATTTCCCTCCTCTATCATTTAGGCATTTCTATATCCTGGCCAATTGAAAGCAGTATTGTTCCCACTCTTGTCTTAGGTTTACTATTAGTTTTTCGGACAAATACGGCTTATGAAAGATTTTGGGAAGGTCGTAAACTTTGGGGAACCTTAGTTAATACGGTTCGCAACTTGGCTCGTCAAATCTGGGTAGCAATTGCCGAAAATCGACCAGAGGATAGAAAAGCTAAATTGGAAACCATGCGTTTATTAGTGGCTTTTGCTGTCGCCACTAAATTACATCTTAGGTCAGAACCCTTGAACCATGAGTTAGAGGTATTGGTGCAACCAGATTGTTATGACAAGCTCAAAATAATGAATCATCCAGCCCTAGAAATTGCTTTTTGGATTGGAGACTATCTCCAGGATCAGCATGAGCGTCATTGCCTCAACACCCATCAACTAACTGCTATGCTTAAATTACTCGATACCATGGTGGATGTTTTAGGAGGTTGTGAGCGTATTGTCAAAACTCCTATTCCCTTAGCCTATGCCATTCACTTAAAACAATTGTTATTAATTTATTGTCTAGTATTGCCATTTCAAATTGTCAGTGAGTTTGAGTGGTGGACTACCCCTGTTGTTGGCTTGATGAGCTTTACTTTGTTAGGAGTTGAAGAAATTGGTATTGAAATTGAAAATCCCTTTGGTCGTGACCCTAATGACCTGCCCTTAGATGCAATTTGCCGTACTATGGAGCGCAATATCGAAGACTTAATTACCCTAGCTCCTTGTCTTAGGCATTGGAGAAAGGCATCAATTGAAGAGTTCATTGCTGATGGTTAATAGTTGATTGAGTAAGTAAAGATTAAATAGATACTTGTAATATCAATTATCGGGAGAGTCTAGCTATGTACGTTTTAATTGGTGGAGCGGGGATGGTAGGGCTAAGCTTAGCCCAACAGTTAGTAGAATTGGGGCATACGATCGCAGTCATTGATACTGAGCCTGCTGCCTGTCGTTATGCTCGAGAGCAATTAGGGGTAATGACCTTTGAAGGCAGTGCGGTGAATACACAAGTGTTAATAGAAGCAGGGATTCGCAAGGCCGATTCTGTCGCAGCTGTTCTGCGCAATGATGCTCTCAACCTAGCAATGGTAACCTTAGCTAAACACTATGGCGTCTCCCACATACTAACTCGGATGCGACAGCGAGATTTTGCCGAACCCTATCGAATTGCCGGAGCCCACCACGTAATCAGTACAGTTGACCTAGCAGTTTCGACAATGGCAAATGCGATTGAATATCCGCAGGTAGAATCAATGATGCACTATGAACAGGGCCAGGTAGAGGTTTTCAAACTTGCCGTTTCTAAAGAGTCTGAAGTAAATGGTTGCACCCTGATTCAAGTAACTGAAGACCCTCGCTTTCCAGCTGGTTCTCTAATTATTGGTTATCAATCCCATCCCCATGCTGATTTGGTTATTCCAGATAGCAATACCATACTGGAAACTGGTTCAACTGTACTGGTAGTTACCCAGTCTGAATTATTGCATCAGGTAATTGATTTTTTTAGTAGTTGATTGTTAATGGTACGCGCGAAGCGCGTACTATGAACCATGAACCTACCTCTAATCATCCTCCAATCTCAGAAGTTGCTCATTTAGAACTTTAATTTGTTCAGCAAAGATTTCCTCAGAAAGAATATTTCGACGTCGAGCTTCATTGAGCGCCTTCTTTTCCGCTAGCAACAATTGTCTACGAATCGTCTCTAGCCGATTACGCTGATCATTTTTGAGAAGGAAGTTTTCAGAGCGCTGGTTATAGATTTCCCTTAACTTTTTCTCGGAAGCAACTACCCTTACCTGATAGGCAGACCTCATTTCTTCATAGACAGCTTTGGGCAATACTCCTGATTTTAATAAACTTTCCAATTCCTCCTGAGCAGCTTTAGCAGTCATTAATTGCGATTGCAGTTCTTCAAGAAGCTTGCCTTTTTCTGAGCCGCGAGCTAGTTTCAAGCGCTGCACAAACCAGGGCAAACTTAATCCCTGCCCCACCAAAGAAACTAGCACGACACCGAGAACGATCGCAATCAGCTTTTCTCGTCCCGGCAATGCCAGTGGTAAACTTAAAGCTAGAGCAGTCGAAAGTGAACCTTTAATATTGCCCACAAATAGAAAATGTCGCCAGCGCCAAGGTATAGGGCGATCAATCCAACCAACTAACCCTAAGAGCGGATAAACTGTCAGAGCACGCCCACCATGAAAGGCAATTAATGCCAGAAAAACTGCTGGTAAAGTTTGCCAGAGACTGATGAGATTAATCTCTACGCCGATTAGTAGAAAAATAAAGGTATTGACGCCAAATCCTGCAAATTCCCAGAAGCTGAATAAGGTAACTTGTGTTGAGGCTGAGGTACTTCTGGAAAGTCCAAAGTTGCCGACAATTAGTCCCGCTACTACCACTGCAACTACACCCGATACTTCTAAAGCTTGACCAATTTGGAAAGCTCCTAAGGCAACGGCAACGGTAAGGAGAATTACGCTGAGGGAGTCGTCAGTTTGGCTAAATAAACCTACACTGAGATAACCCAAAGCTAGTCCAACTAGAGTACCGCCAACAATTACGAACAAAAATTCTTGGACTACATCTAACGGTGATAGGGAGCCAGTTTGGTAGGCAGTCAAAATCAGGCTAAATAAAACTAGGGCGACATCATCATTAAGTAGGCTTTCACCCTCAACTAAGGTAACCAGTCGGGAGGGTACTGGTATCTCTTCAAATAGAGTAATGATTAGGGCTGTATCAGTAATTGACAAAATCGTGCCCACTAGTAGGGCAGGTATCCAATCTAGACTTAACTCTAGTTTCAGCAAGACTGAGGTAATGCCAGCACAGATAACCACTCCGGGAGCAGCTAGTAGGAGAATGGGTTTAATTGTGCTGCGCAAGCGACTGATGTCTGTATTTATTGCCGATTCAAATAATAAAATTGGCAAGAAGAGATTGAAAATTAGTGCCGAGTCTAAACCAATGTGACTAGGCAGAAGTTCAGTAATTGCTAGCCCAGCTAAAACTAAACCAGTAATGTAAGGAATCTGAAATCGTCGCGAAATTAGGGCAACCCCTGTGGCAACCAGCAACAAGATGATCAGAACGGTTACTAATTCAGTAAAATCGCCCTTACTAGAGGTGCCTTCAACGGTGGGGATTGCTAGAAGCCAATTCTCTCCTAGCCAATGCATAGTGTGTATCTAAATAAAATAGGACAATATACCCAGGTTACTCGCAGATAGGGTGGTTAGTTAGTATCACAAGCTTACAGAATTGGTTTTGTCTTGACCTAGGATATAAAA
>JAAHGS010000297.1 GCA_010692645.1 Symploca sp. SIO2E9 | reverse complement strand
CAAGGGTGAGATTGCAGGCACAGCCTGTCTAACATCTCCTACGCCTAGGGTTGAACTCCCAACCCTTTTAATAATGATAGTATGTCTACAATCGAGGATCAACCAAACATCTAACGCGGCTTGAAAGACTTAACGCTACATCCCACGCTTAAAAGACGTGGGATGCAGCTTACTTCTTTGTAATATCTTATCTCGATTACCTTAATATTTGCCACAAATACTTTTTACTTAGATTTCGCGCCAATCTATTCACCCGCCTGGGGTTCAAACCCCCAGGCTAATAGCTCAAGTCCTCTCAAAGAGGACTAAACGCTTGCTATATATACATATCAGTCCATTTTAATGGACTTTGGCTATTAGCCCCGAAATTGATTTCGGGGCGGTTAAAGCCTGGGGTTCAATAATGACACAATTGGTTAAAGTTCAAGGTCAAATTGGTTATCATCATGAACACCACAACAGCCCAACCCCTAACCCTCAAAGAATTTCTACTGCTCCCAGAAACTAAGCCTGTAAGAGAATACATCAACGGTGAGATTATTACTAAGCCCATGCCCAAAGGAAGACACAGCCGCTTGCAAGGTAAACTCTGTGCTGCCATCAATCATGTTGCAGAACAACCACATCTTGCCTATGCCTTCCCTGAATTACGCTGTAGCTTTGGGGGACGTTCCATCGTACCTGATGTCGCTGTCTTTCTGTGGAGCCGCATACAATTAACCGCCGATGAGCACATTTCCGATAACTTTGAACTTCCTCCCGATTGGACAATTGAGATTCTCTCACCAGAACAAAAACCGAATAAAGTCATTGGCAACATTCTCCACTGTCTCAAATATGGCACTCGCCTCGGATGGTTTCTTGATCCTGACGACTTCAGCATCTTGGTATTTTTACCAGAGCAACAGCCAATGCTCCTCCAGGGAAATGATTCTTTACCTGTCTTACCAGAAATTGAACTGCCACTAACCGTCAATCAAGTTTTTGCCTGGTTAAAGATGAGTCATTAGTGTTCCCCTCTCCGCGTCTCCGTGTCTCCCCCTCTCCGTGTCTCCCTACCTTTTTGGGTTCTGTGGCTCATTTAAAGTCGGTTTTGGTTTATCTGGTTCATCTTTTGAATCTAAATCCAGGAAGGGTGCTATTCCTGCCAACAGCGCCCCAATTGCTGCCACCGCTCCGATGATTATTTGCCACCTCTCAAACCGGGTGAGCGAAATTTTGGTTGGAATTTTAATTCTCCGCGTCTGGAGCGTCTGGAGTGTCTGCTTACTTGTTCCCCCACTCTTTTTTTCGCTCACCCTCTCAAACCTTTGACCAGAATTAGACTGGGTTTTGGTGTTTGAAACTTGAGTAGAATCATCCTCTTCTGTTTTTAAACCCAATGAATCCAACCACTCCCGCATCGACTGAGGACGATCCTTTGCATCCAATTCCATTGCCCGGAGAATTGCTCTATTAACCTCATTACTAATTTGAGGATTGATCTCTTTCGGCGGTATTAAACGCACATCTGACAACTTGCGCTCCTTGGCACTAGCAGGCTTTTCTCCTGTCAAGAACTGATAAAGGGTTGCCCCTAGTGAATAAACATCAGTATATGAACCTAGTGTGCCCTGTTGAGAGTATAACTCTAGCGGTGCAAAACCCCCAGCAATTTCCTCAGGGCGAGTCATCGTCAAATTGTGGTTAAATCCTCGCGCCAGCCCAAAATCAATCAAGACAGCTTCAGCCTTACCAGCCCTTAACATAATATTTTCTGGTTTCACGTCTCGATGCAGCAAATCATGATTATGAATCTCAATCAAAGCCTCACCAATCTGCCGAATATATTGCAGTGCTTGTGCTTCTGGCAAAATTGGTTGGGCACGATTAGCCAAATCAACCCCATCGATATATTCCATAGCAATGCACCACACCCCATCCTCCTGGAATGGTGCCTCAGCCTTGACAATATGGGGATGAGAACACCTTGCTAGCTTGAAGGCTTCTTGTACAAAAACTTGCTGTAGCCTGTCAAAATCTGGGCTGTTTCGCGCCTCATCATTGGGTGTTTTAATGACGACAGTATGATTATTTTTGTCTCTAGCCAGGTAAGTGAGGGCAAAACGCCCATGCCCTATCACCTTCTTGATAGTGTATCTACCGCCTTGCAATTGCTTCTGGGGTTCCCAAGCCATGATTTGCCAATCAAGATACTTGGGTTCATTTTGGCACACTCAGAAAGTACAGCAGTAAATATTAAGGTTAGGACAAGCTAAATCGCTAAAACTTTGTCACAGTCAACTTCTGCCTTCTGCCTTCTGCCTTCTGCGTAAACATTGTTGATGGTTCATTGGAAAGTATTCCACAACTGCCGAATACCAATCCAATGAACCATGAGCAATGAACTATGAACCATGAGCAATGAACTATAGATTACTTATCCTGTTGCTGGAAGGTATCATTTTGTTCTAGCCACTGGTCTATTAGTTCATTAATCACTTCACTCATGTCCCTATCTTTAAGCACACAAGTAGACTTAAAGCGCAGTTTTTTATCTTTTGAGAGATAGACCCTAATGGAGTCTTCAGCCACAATCTTAACAATCCTTAGCTACTCCACACCATAGCTTAACATAAATTAACTTATAAATAAATAATCTTGTGTATAGTCATTGTTAATTGCAGAAAACCATAAACCATGAACCATAAACCATCCCTTGTGATAGATTAATCTACCTCCTGGAGGTTTTACGATGAATCAGGTTTTATCCTGTCTAAGAGTCATTCGCAAGCATTAGCACTCCTATGCCCACCTATACCGGAATTTCTAGCGAAGCCTTCAAGCATCCCCTGGATCAACAAGCAGAGCAAGCCTTGCGTAATGTTCCTGGGTTTGACTTAGTGGCGAGTAAATTTGTCGAATTCATCTATGAACGTCCGCAGTTAGTCTATTTAATGGGCAACAGCATCCAGGTTGGACCGCGACAGTATTCTACGATATACCACATTTTTAGAGAATGCGTTAGGGATTTAGACATACACCCAGAACCGATTCTATTTATCAGTCAAAACCCCCAAGTAAATAGTTATGCTTTGGGTCAAGAACACCCCTACCTAGTACTCTACACTGGTTTATTAGATTTACTCAATGAAGAAGAAATCCGTACGGTTATAGCCCATGAATTAGGACATATAAAATGCGGTCACACAGTCTTAATCCAGATGGGAATGTGGGTAGTGAATGCTGCCTCTATACTAGGTGACTTGACATTTGGTTGGGGTAATATCATTAGCAGCGGCTTAATCTATGCTTTTTATGAATGGCGTCGCCAAGCTGAATTATCCTCAGATCGAGCGGCGTTACTTGTCACTGATGATCTTGATACCGTGATGAAGACAATGATGAAGGTTTCTGGTGGTAGTATTAAATATTGTCATGAGTGCAGTCTCAACGAATTCATTCGTCAATCTGAGAATTATCAAGAACTCGATCAAGACAATCTTAATCAAATCTATAAGTTCTTACTCTATAACGGTGCTAATGGTTCACTCCTAAGTCATCCCTTTCCTGTTGAGCGCATACGCTACCTACGGGAGTGGGCAAATTCTGAGGAATATCGTCAAATTCGTCAGGGTAATTACCTCAGAGTTACTGCGGAAGGAACAGTTGAGGCTCCTTCGCAAGCCTCGGGGGATGAAGTGGAAGCACTACAGCGTCAAATTAAAGAACTGCAACAAGAAATTAACCGCATTAAGTCGCAGTCAAAGCCTTCATAGTTATAGCTGGCTACTAACTTATGCTTCAATATTCTTTTGTATAAAAAAACTCAATGACGTAAACTTACTTTAGTATTATCACGCTCATGGATGTCATCTCAGAAAATCATCAGAGTGAATCTCGCCTCCCAACAAAAATGCTTAGCTCACAAACTAAGCAAGCTCAGGAAATTATCTATCAGTTTTTGCTGGAGTTGGTGAGAACAAAAAAAACTACAGATGTCTTACTAGAGTTTAAGTACTTGTTTATTGACTATGAGTGTTATACTTACAATGTAGAAGCTTTCCAGGCACTGTCGGCAATAATTAGTGCCAATAACGAGCAAGAGTTTCATTATACTCTCAAACGCTCTTGTTATATTATTGTTAATAACTTAGAAACTGCTAGAAAATATCACTTTATCCAGGAATTAATTGAACTCTTTTCTGATTCTAAGCTGAGAAGAAGAGCTCTATCTCAAACTCTCATTCGCTATAAAACATGGGTAGCTAATTTTATTGATAGCCCTAGCTATCAGGAACTAAAACTATTTACTAATAGGTATGATGGCTCTGGGAAAGAGCACTGGAGTAACCGTTACGCTTCATATTTATTAGTTTCCCAGTATGTTAATACGAATAACCCTCTAGAGCAGCGAGAGGTAGCAAGAAGGCGATCGCAAAAACTAAAAGATAATTTTAAATTAAATTTGGCAATGTACACAGCTCATGCCAAATCCAATGCTCCTCAGCAGCAACTACCTCCAAACCCTACGGATTTTGGAGATGAAGTTCTGCGTTTTATCAAAATGATTGTCGCTAAACAAGCTCCCTTTAGCTATGCCAATGTTGCACATATATTTATTGAGCAAACTAGAGACTTAAATTATCGATGCTTTAAACATTCTCTACAAAAGTACTTGATTTGTTCTGTAAGTAATAAAGATTTGGTTAGAACTTTCAAAAAAAACTTATCACACAAGTTAGATAGGCTCTATGAAAAATATCATGACCAACAGCTTGATAAATCTTTGCTACTGAGAACTTGCAATCGAGTTATTGATTATTTAACCACTGAAGACAAGTCTAAACCTTCAGGACTATTCATCTTACTGATGTCTCAAGGGCATGCTCTTACTCTGGTGATTATACTGCTCAAAATTATTCTAATTTGTCCAAATACACGGGTACATCTTGAGACTTGTATTGCTAAATTAATTCAATACTACAGGCAGTTTCCTTCAGATCAATGTCAGTGGGCAATTAATTTTTTTGAAGTCTTCCATATTACCTTGGCTATTCATGCCGACAACGTTAAATACAATTTAATTAACATGGATAAGCAAAAAACAGATGATTCCTCAGCAATGAGTTTAGATAGTTACCGAGTTTTTTCTCAATTACTGTAGTGAAAAGTCGAGGGGGAGAGGGGGAGATGGGGAGATGGGGAGATGGGGAGATGGGGAGATGGGGGGATGGGGAGAGGGGGAGATGGGGAGATGGGGGGATGGGGGGATGGGGGGAAATTATACATTT
>JAAHGS010000296.1 GCA_010692645.1 Symploca sp. SIO2E9 | reverse complement strand
TACGGTTAGAACAAACCCGTCTAACTGCTTGAATCGCCAGATTAGAGGATAAACCAAATTGGGTTCTAACTTCGGCATAGACTAACGACTGCATCGCGGTTCTGTTAACCAACTTTGCCGGCGTATTCTGGTTAATCCAATCGCAGGCAACGGCAAAAGCCAACATCGTATCGTCAATTTCTTTAGCGATATCGCTGCTGACCTTCAGTTTGCAAGCTACCGTTACTACTTGGACTTGGGACACTTAAACACTCAAATGTGAATATGCTAATTGTACTATGCTCAGAAAAAAAACAAAAGTGATTGGGAAACGACCTCCCTCTGTTTAAGAGCTGTCCCTCCCCACCTTATAGAAGGATGGGGACTCCCGCGAACCGTTAAGGTGTGTCATTGAGCTAAGAATCCCCGCGCGTATACGCTGACGCGTAAGCTTCGCTAACACGCCAGGGAGTGTCAAATCTCAATTTACTGTTGAGAATTTGTAATTTAGCTTGCAAAAGTACTGAAATTTGCTAGGTAACTGCTCGCTCCCTCTTGAATGTCAACGACCTAAGACACGGTAAACATTAACCATTTGCTGTTTGCCCTTAATTGAATATTCCTACTGCTGGCATTAGATTTCTTGGCAATTACGACCATCGGGAGGACCGATGTAAGATAGAAAAAGCGATTTTTCTTAAAAAATATTCATGATTGTTTACTTCTCTGGATTGGACAAGTTCAAAGGATTTTTAAAAGAAAAAGTCCTATTTGGCAATGAACCAACTCCTGAGTTGTTCGCCATCTTAATTGTCTACTTTGTCCAGGGAATCCTAGGGCTGGCGCGTCTAGCTGTTAGTTTCTTTCTCAAAGACGAACTAGCACTAAGTCCAGCTCAAGTTTCAGCACTAATCGGCATTTCTGCTCTGCCTTGGGTAATTAAGCCACTATTTGGTTTCCTTTCAGACGGATTGCCCCTATTTGGCTATCGTAGACGCCCCTATCTGATTTTATCTGGAGTGATGGGAACGGTAGCTTGGTTGAGTCTGGCGACTGTAGTCGATACAGTCTGGGCAGCAACAGTTGCTATTCTAATTAGTTCAGTTTCTGTTGCTATTAGTGATGTGATTGTTGACTCCCAGGTGGTGGAGCGAGCGCGGCGGGAATCTTTGAGTGATTCCGGTTCACTGCAATCTCTGACTTGGGGGACTTCCGCCCTTGGTGGTTTAATTACAGCATATTTGAGTGGTTGGCTTTTAGAACAGTTCAACACTCAAACTGTATTTGCCATTACCGCAACCTTCCCGTTACTGGTTTCACTAGCAGCCTGGTTAATTACTGAAGAAGTATTGAGTACTAGTCTTGAGCTCTCCACTGTTAAGAATCAAATCAAGCAGCTGCGCAGCGCGATTACTCAAAAAGCGATTTGGTTGCCTACGGCTTTCATTTTCCTCTGGCAAGCAACACCAACAGCAGATTCTGCATTCTTCTTTTTCACTACTAATGAACTGGGGTTTGAACCTGAGTTTTTAGGGCGCGTGCGCCTGGTAACTAGCGTTGCCTCCTTAGTGGGCATTTGGCTGTTTCAGCGCTTTTTGAGGAATATTCCCTTCCGAACTATGATGGCTGGGACTACTGTAATCTCTGCTGCTTTAGGGATGAGTACCATCCTACTGGTTACCCACTTTAACCGCACTCTGGGTATTGATGATCATTGGTTTAGCCTGGGAGATAGCCTCATTCTCACCGTGATGGGACAGATTACCTTCATGCCAGTTTTAGTACTTTCGGCACGACTTTGTCCAGCAGGTGTGGAAGCTACTTTGTTTGCCCTGCTAATGTCGATTTTGAATTTAGCAGGAGTTTTATCCCATGAATTGGGGGCTTTATTAACTCATTGGCTAGGTGTCACTGAGACTAATTTTGACCAACTTTGGCTATTGCTAGTAATTACTAATGTTTCTAGCCTCCTGCCCCTACCATTTTTGGGCTGGCTACCAGCAGCTGATCCTCAAGCTGAAATTAAATCGCAAGAGGATTTGTCACTATCTCCAGCAAGGGAGGGGGAGATAGGGAGATGCGGAGAGGGGGAGACGCGGAGAGGGGGAGATGAGGCTTCACAGCCTGAGGGAATATTTAGTTGAACGTCTGGCGGCAGTCCCCACCTGGACTCGGAGCAGGGTGGGGAAGGTAGGCCTATGTGAGCAACTTTAGTTGCCAAAAAACCTTCTTACTTCAGTCTAATTTAGGTTATTATATAGCAATAATTGGCGCTCAAGGAGGTGATGTAATTGCAGACAAGGCGCGTAAAATTTCGATTGTATCCAACTAAAAATCAAGAGAAAAAGTTGCATTATTGAAGGCGAATGCATAAAGACTTATACAATGTGGCTTTGTATAACTGAAAGACTCAATATCAGCGGTTTAATCACTCGGTTAACTACTTGGAACAACTGCCATTGTTTGCCCGTTTTTAAACAAGTAAACCCAGAATATAAAGAACTGAGTTCTCATACTCTTCAAGCCACCCTTAAACGAGTCGATTTTGCCTTCAATCGCTTTTTCAAAGGCTTAGCTAAATGTCCCAAATTCAAGTCGGGCAGACTCTATCGTGGTTGGACTTATCCTTGCAATTTTGCTTGGAAACCCCATACCACTGGAGCTCATGGTGTTCTGGAATTATCCAATCTTGGTTAGATACGAACGCGAGGTAGGTCAAGGACTTGGGGAAGAGGTAGTTACTAATAGCCCAAAACCTGCTAAAACCTGATCAAAATGTAGAAACTCGAAGAGCTAAATTATGGTAACAAAAATCAATCTAACTAGTCTAAAATAGAGTGAACTGTAGAGGACTAAAATGTACGCCATCAAGGTCCTAGCACTTGTACCATTGTCTGGAAAAACCATAAATGGTACGCCAGCATTACCGTCAATTGTAACCCAGTTAGAGAAACTAGCACTGGTGCTATAGGCTTGGATTTTGGGTGCAAAACTGCTGTAGCAATGTCTAACGGCACTAAGGTAGAAAACCCTAGATTTTTGGCTAAAACCAGCGATAAAGTTAAACAAGCCTCCAAGAGGCTAAGGCGCTATTGGAAATAACAAATAACCCATAATTAACAAACGATGATAACTCAAGAGCATTTGTCGGTATCCGAATACTCGTTACCCTATAACCGCCAAGATTGGCAGCAGGGCTATCAATCTCAACCTAATGAATACAACTATTGGATTGATGATTTTGAAGGAGAGATTCCTACTGATTTACACGGTACTTTATTTCGTAATGGTCCTGGTTTACTAGATATTAATGGTCAGTACTTCCATCATCCCTTTGATGGTGATGGTATGATTTGTGCGATTAGTTTTGACCAAGGGAAGGCGCATTTTTGCAATCGCTTTGTTCGTACTGAGGGCTTTTTAGCTGAACAACAGGCGCAAACAATTCTCTATCGCGGTGTTTTTGGAACCCAAAAGCCTGGGGGTTTGTTGGCAAATATTTTTGACCTCAGACTCAAAAATATCGCTAATACCAATATCATCTATTGGGGTGGCAAACTGTTGGCGCTTTGGGAGGCTGCCGAACCTTATCGCTTAGATCCTAAGACTCTAGAAACTCTGGGTAAAGATTACTTAGATGGGGTTTTGGCAGAAGGTGAAGCCTTTGGTGCTCATCCTTGGATCGACCCAAGTTGTGAACTTGATGGCGGCGCACCATGCTTAGTTAACTTCGCAATTAAACCAGGTCTTTCCACGAAAATTACTATCTACGAATTCGACCCTGTAGGCAAGCTTCTACGAAGTCGCGCCCGCATTATTCCTGGCTTTGCTTTTATCCACGATTTTGCGATTACTCCTAACTACTGTATTTTCTTCCAAAATCCTGTCAGTTTTAATCCCTTTCCCTTTGCTTTGGGTATGAGAGGGGCTGGCGAGTGTTTGAAGTTTATGCCAGGAAGGCCTACCCGTATTGTGCTTATTCCTCGCCATGGGCAGCAACCGATGCAAATTCTCGAAACTTCGTCGGGATTTGTTTTCCACCACGCTAATGCTTTTGAGCAAGATGGCAAAATTTACGTTGACTCGATTTGCTATGACAAACTTCCCGAGGTTGAAGCTAATAGCGATTTCCGAGAAGTTAATTTTGAGGCACTTTCCCCAGGAAAACTATGGCGGTTCAGTATTGATCAAAAGGCTAATTCCGGCATTTCTCAAGTGCAGTCTCAGCTATTGTCAGAGCAATGCTGTGAATTTCCCCACATTCATCCAGAATATGTAGGACGTCCTTATCGCTATTTGTTCATTGGTGCTGCTCACAATCGGACGGGTAATGCACCTCTACAAGCAATTCTCAAGAGGGATATGGTAACGAGTGAAAGCCAACTCTGGAGTGCTGCACCTAAAGGTTATGTCAGTGAACCAGTTTTTGTACCCCAACCTGGTGGTTTACAAGAGGATGATGGCTGGGTGCTGACTATGGTTTATGATGCTCAGCACCACCGCTCTGAACTGGTGATTCTGGATGCTGGTGATTTGAGTCGAGGACCAATCGCGCGGTTACATTTAAAGCATCATATTCCCTATGGCTTGCATGGTAGTTGGAGTAACAGCGTTTTTTGAAGAAGGCAGAAGGCAGAAGGCAGAGGGCAGAAGGGAGTATTTAGGGTTGCTTAATAAGCTTTTTGGTGAGGTGTTAGGAATCAGGAGAAGAATTGACACTCCCCCTTTTAGAAAAAGGGGGATTCTTGAATCTTAGAGAGAACTTAGCAGAAGGGATTTCTCCACCCTACCAGAGGTCCGGCTCTCCTCAAGCGTTACTTTCCGCATGCCCTGCGGTAGATCGAGGTGCGACCCATCCGGACGTGACCGACCGTAGGTCAAGCGCACCTCAAAGCGCCCTACTATCGCCCCACCCCTTGTTGAGGATGTTGATCGCGGCGTTATGGTCACGATCTAATACCGTCTGGCACTTAGGACATTGATGAGTTCGAGTGCACAGACTCTTCTTCACCAATTCACCACAGTTAGAACAGTTTTGGGATGTCCAGTGGGGCGCGACAGAAAATACTATCCGCCCATGAACCTTACCAAAATAGTCCAGCCAGTCGGTAAACATTGACCACGAAGCGTCAGATATCGACTTCGCCAGCTTATGGTTTTTCACCATATTGCGCACCTTGTTAAACTAAGCCGGACGATCACCCGACCGACTCGTCTTCAAAACCGGACGTGAGATTTTCACCTCATCCGGCTCCTCAATGTAAGAACTCTTGACATGAGTACCGTGTATTTTATCGTGGCAAT
>JAAHGS010000295.1 GCA_010692645.1 Symploca sp. SIO2E9 | reverse complement strand
GAAATCGTTGCCGAGCCTGATTTAGCAGTTGACCGCTCCTTGATTCGCATTGTCTGTGCTCCTGGTGCGCAACCAGGACGTGATCTTGCTGCTGTCACAGTCGCTGCTGGTTTGGGATTACACGAGATGCGACGCACTCGCGCCAGCCTCGAAGAAGTGTTTTTGAAACTGACGACTTTAGAACAACCAGTGGCTCAAGCCCAGCAGGATTTGGAGGGGTCTCAGTTCAATGTTGAGGAAAATTTACCCTCTAGCCAATTAATGGAATCTCCTCAAGAGGTGGATCAAGAAATTTGAAAAGTCTCTCCCCATCTTCTAACTTGCAAATATGAACAATTATCAGTGTTCAACAACAGCAGTAGCTATTACCTTTTTCCGGCAATATTAGAGGGCGTTTATCAATGGGAGTAATTATTAGTAACATCTTGGCAATTTTTCGTAAAGAATTGCAGGGATATTTTGCTTCACCCCTAGCTTATTTGGTTTCTGGCGTCTTCTGGTTGATATCTGGTCTATTTTTCGTAGTTATTCTCCTTGATCCCACAGAGGGATTAATTCACTATGCTGCACAACTCGACCAACTGGGGGAACAAGCACCACCATTAGATGTTGCCTACGAGTTTTTGCGTGCCTTCTTAGGTGTCATTGGTCAACTGGTAATGTTTGTGTTGCCGATTCTTTCAATGGGGCTTTATGCTGAAGAACGCAAGCGCGGAACCTTGGAGTTATTAGCAACTTCGCCATTAACTAATTGGTCTGTGGCTGTGGGCAAATTGCTTGGTGTTCTGGCATTTTTTACCTTTATGGTATTACCTTTATTCATCTATGAACTGGTAGCCTTCAGCGCAGCTAACCCCCCCGTACAAATAGGTGTACCCCTCCTTGCTCACGCCGGATTAATTTTACTGGCAGCCTCAATTCTTGCTTTAGGGATGTTTGTGTCTTCCCTTACTGACAGCTCAATCTTGGCATCAATCTTGACTTTTGCCCTGATTTTGTTCCTCTGGATTATTGATTTGATCGCAGACAACATCGGGGGAATTATCGGAGAAGCCTTGGGTCATTTATCGTTGCTAGAACACTACAACAACTTGCTCAATGGTGCTTTAGATACTAGCAGTATAATTTTATTTGTCAGTTATATTATTTTAGGCATATTTATGACTGCTCAGTCTATCGATTCTTGGCGTTTTGGGAGTTCTTGATTTGATGAGAGAGTGGAGATGCTTTCAAGAAAAGAACGAGACCACAAGTCTAAATGTCTAAATTATAAATTCCCAAGCTCTGATCAAACATGCAGACCATCAAAAGTCAAAAGTATTGGAAACACCTGTTTTGGCTCGGTCCGATCCTGAGCATCATGGGTGTTACAGCCGGAGTTGTCTCCGGAAAATGGTTGCCAGTACCTTTGGGATTGCTGATTGCTGGAATTGTAGTTATAGGATTGTGGCTACTATTTTTAGGCACTCTGACACCGGAATTCTGGGGACGCCGCTCTACTCAAACAGGGGCAAATGCTATTATTGCTACTCTATCGATTTTGGTGATTTTGGGACTGATTAACTTTTTGGGAGTTCGCTATGGACAGCGAATAGATTTGACAGAAAATCAGCTTTTAACCCTCTCTCCCCTCTCACAAAAGGTGGTGCAAAATTTGCAGCAATCGGTCAAAGTATGGATATTTGACCCTATCCCTAATCCAGATGACCGAGAATTACTGGAAAATTACCGCCGATATGGGTCTAAGCTAGAATTTGAATTCGTTGACCCAGAGCAACAGCCTACAATTGCTCAGAAGTTTAAGGTTCAGGACTTGGGAGAAGTTTACTTAGAATATGGAGCTGATCGACAATTCTTGCAAAGGATAAGTGAACAAGAGCCTCTGTTGGAAGCCAAGTTAACTAATGGTATTGCCCGATTGACTAGCGATCGCTATGATAAAGTTTACTTTCTCCAAGGTCATGGAGAACTCCCCCTAGAGCAAGTTGAGGGCGGACTATCTCAAGCAGTAAGTATCTTGGAAGAGAGAAACTTTACAGCCTTACCACTTAATCTCGCCCAAAATTCTGAAGTCCCTGAAGATGCCTCCCTGGTAGTTGTTGCTGGTCCGAAAAGGGCGCTGTTTGAGCAAGAAGTTAAAGTTTTGAGTGAATACCTCTCCAAGAATGGATCTTTGCTATTGATGCTCGATCCTGATACCAATCCTGGATTTGATAGCTTACTAGCAGAGTGGGGCGTTGAACTCGATAGTCGGCTAGCAATCGATGCTTCCAGCTTGAGGAGTACCTCTAATCTTGGCCCAGCAACACCACTGGTTACCAATTACGGCAATCATCCCATTACCAAAGATTTTGCTGGGGGATTGTCCTTCTACCCACTAGCACGACCTTTAGATACAAAATCAGTAGAGGGAATTGAGGAAACTGCCCTACTAATTACCTCTGAGGATACTTGGGCAGAAAGTAATCCCGAAGAGCAGCCCCTAGAGTTTAACTCCCAACAGGATCGTCCAGGGCCCTTAATGCTTGGTGTTGCCTTAAGCCGCAAAGCTAAATCTTCCTCCACCTCATCCAACTCAGAAACTGAAGCTCTCAAAACTCCTGAGGCTTCACCCACTCCCTCTGCTCAAGAGCAAGCCAAAGCATCGCCAAAACCCAAAAATAAGCCCAAAGCAGATGAAAATAAGTCTGAATCTCGACTAGTTGTGTTTGGAGACTCAAATTTCGCAATCAATGGTTGGTTTGGGCAACAACTTAATGGCGATATTTTTCTTAACTCTATCAGCTGGTTAAGCAAACAAGATGATCAAATCCTTTCTATCCGCCCCAAGCAACAGCAAAATCGCCGTATTAACCTGACAACGGAGCAAAAATTGACCCTTAGCTGGAGTGCTTTGCTCATGCCTTTACTTGGATTTATGACAGCAGGGGTGATTTGGTGGCTACGCCGTTAAAGATTAAAGTTTGAAGGTTGGAGCAATGAAGCTACAGCGGACAACTCTGATTTTGTTAGTCTCAGCAATCTTATTAGGTGGTTTTGTCTATGTTTACGAAATTCAGGGCGCTCCTAAGCGGGAAGCTGCTAAGGCTAAAAAACAGCAACTTTTCTCCTTTGAGGAAGAGCAAATTCAAACAGTGACAATTTATCGTGATCAACAGACTTGGGAATTTGAGCGAGTTAACAAGCAAAAATCCCCTTGGCGCATGAAACAGCCCCAAGATACTCCTGCCAGCGATGGGGCAATCTCCTTTTTGACAAACTTACTAGTCAATGGCAAAAGTAGCCGCAGTTTTACTGTTCCATCTAAGCAGCGCCAGGAGTATGGACTAGATCAACCCTTAGCAACTGTGGTGGTAGAGCTAAAAAATCAGGAGATTCATCAACTAATCCTAGGTAAGCCTGATTTTAATCGCAGTTCCCTCTATGCTGAAAAGCCTCAGCGTCAGAAATCTGGAAAGTTAGAAGTACTTTTAGTATCGATAGATTTCGAGTATGCAGTCAATCGTCAGCAATCGGAATGGCTCTACCAAGAGGCCTCTAAATAGGGGATGGCTCGGGGGGATGGCTCGGGGAGATGGGGGGATGGGGAGAGGGGGGGATGGGGAGATGGGGAGATGTTTACGTCGCGTTTCTAAGTGAATTGGATAATTTATCGAAATTAATATGGGTCAAATACCCATCCAATTTGTCTCCGTGTCTCCGCCTCTCCGCCTCTCCGCGTCTTTAATTCTTGGAGTTCCCTAAATCCTCTAACTACCTTCATTAATTATTTCTTAATTCAAGTCTAGGAAGGTTTTGAGCTACGATTATAAGCCGGCATTTACCCAAAAGGCTTGCAGCAAGGAGATATCTCTATGGCCCGGATGTATTATGACTCTGATGCTAACTTAGACCTCCTCGCCGATAAAACAATTGCGGTTATCGGCTATGGTTCTCAAGGTCACGCCCATGCCCTCAATCTTAAAGATAGTGGCATGAATGTTATTGTTGGGCTACATCCGGACAGTAAGTCTAGGTCGAAAGCAGAGGGAGCTGGCTTAAAAGTTCACTCGGTTGCAGATGCTGCCAAAGCTGCTGAGGCAATCATGATTTTGCTGCCAGATGAGGTGCAAAAAACGGTTTACAAGCAGGAAATTGAGCCAAATCTCAAAGAAGGAAATCTCCTCGCCTTTGCTCACGGCTTCAATATTCATTTTGGTCAAGTTGTCCCCCCAGAGTCGGTGGATGTGATTATGGTTGCACCCAAAGGACCAGGGCATTTAGTAAGGCGGACTTATGAACAAGGGGAGGGTGTTCCTTGTCTATTTGCTGTTTATCAGAATGCCTCAGGTCAAGCCCGCGATCGCGCCATGAGCTACGCTAAAGGTATTGGTGGCACCCGTGCTGGAATTCTGGAAACTAGCTTCCGGGAAGAAACAGAAACTGATTTATTCGGAGAGCAAGTAGTACTGTGCGGTGGCTTGAGCGCTTTAATCAAAGCCGGATTTGAAACCCTAGTAACTGCTGGCTATCAGCCGGAGTTAGCCTATTTTGAATGTCTCCATGAAGTCAAACTGATTGTTGACTTGGTTGTGGAAGGGGGTTTAGCAAATATGCGCGATAGTATCTCTAACACTGCTGAGTATGGTGATTATACTCGCGGTCCTCGCATTGTCAATGACCAAACTCGTGCTGAGATGCGTAAAATTCTTGGAGAAATTCAATCTGGTCAATTTGCTCGCGAGTTCGTCTTAGAAAATCAGGCAGGTAAGCCTGGATTTACATCTATGCGACGTCAAGAGGCTGAACATCCCATTGAGGAAGTGGGTAAAGATTTACGAGCAATGTTCAGTTGGTTAAAGAAAATTTGAACGATTGTTCATGCTTCATAGCTCATGATTCATGGTTGATTGGCTTAGTATTCGGCAGTTGTGAAATGCTTTCCCAATGAACAATCAACCATGAACATTTTTATTTTCAAAAGATAAATATCACTTTTAGTGTTTTTAGTCAAATAAAATTTACTTATGTAAAGATTTATATGTTCTTAACTAAGAGTTGAAAGTCTCTCAGGTAAATGTTTTTAGCTATTTATCTAAACATCAGTTAACACTTTTGTGAGTGATTAATCCCAAAAAGCTTTACAAAACTAAATTTATGTCTTAATATGTTTACATACAGACACAAAACGTCTGCCGCACCTCGACAATTTATTCAGCAATTATAAGAACATGACCACTACCTTACAGCAGCGCGAAAGCGCTTCCGTTTGGCAGCAGTTCTGCGAGTGGGTAACTTCCACCGAAAACCGCCT
>JAAHGS010000294.1 GCA_010692645.1 Symploca sp. SIO2E9 | reverse complement strand
TCTCTCCCCCTCTCCCCCTCTCCCCATCTCCCCCTCTCCCCCTCTCCCCATCTCCCCCTCTCCCCATCTCCCCCTCTCCCTCTCCGCGTCTACTATGACTACTCTCTTTAACCGCCTCCAACCCAAGGAAAAATTCCGCATTAGCGTCAGTGACGTTGCCAAATTCCTCCAAATTCCCCAACAACTAATTGTGCGTATCGAATGCTGGAAATATATACTATTTGTTCATCGCCGCGATGTCGGTGGACAATTTATCAGTTATCGTAAATTGTCACAATGGCTCATCGCCACAGCCCACCAAATTCAGAAATGCTCCACCTTGCGGCAATTGCTGAAAATACTAATTGAAATTAGAGAAGACTCTCAAAAACACGAAAAGCAATACAGCCCCCAACATCACCTATTTCTGAGCCAAGTTTGGTTTCAACGCTGGGATACCCTTTTGCCCCAAGATAGGCGACAACTGAATATAAGTAATAAGTAATAGGTAATAAGTAATAAGTAATGAACTATGAACTATGAACTATGAACCAAATCACAAACTCATCAACAAAAGCCGTAACGGATCTAAATAAACATACCACTGAAAGGAATGCTCCTTAATCAAGGCCCATTTTTCCTTATACACTTCTGCTTGTAAATGATAATCATTAGCATGGGTAGGAGGAGAATTAAGCTTGAGATAAAGAGTCATGCGGTGAGGCGTTTCGCTAGTTTGTACTAACCAGGCAGGGAAACTATTCTCTTGCTGGGAGTTATCAGTAAAAACGATATGATGGGCACGAATCCCTACATAAGTAAACTGGCTAGGAATCGGCTCAATGATTCGTAAGGTGCAACCCCAGTCGCTTGCCTCTATTTGCGTCGGGGAAATTGCTTGGGCGCGGGAAAAATTCTTACACTGAGTTAATTGGGCTACGCTTAATCTTGCTGAGCGCTCAAAGATATCTGCTTTAGGTCCAAAGGCAATTACTCTTCCTGCCGATAGTACCAACAGGTTTTTACAAACCCGGTAAGCTTCCTCCAGATTGTGAGTGACAAACAGAGTAATCCCTGGATAGGTAGAAAGTGTATCAATAAGTTGCTTTTCAATCCAGCTGCGCAGATAGGTATCGAGGGCAGAAAAAGGCTCATCTAGAAGGAGGGCTTCTGGTTCAATTGCCAAAGCCCTCGCTAGGGCAACCCTCTGCTGTTGTCCTCCAGAAAGTTGGTGAGGATAGCGGTTTTCTAAGCCCTGAAGCTGCACCAAGGCAATTTTATCAGCCACGCGCCGCCTGCGCTCAACTTTAGAGAGGGGCAAGCCAGCATAGCGCCCGTAATGCAAACCAAAGGCAATATTTTCAGCTACACTCATGTGGGGAAAAAGAGCGTAGTTTTGAAACAAAAAGCCAATTCGGCGCTGACAACTGGGTAGATTAATTCCTTTTTTCGAGTCAAATAGTACTCGCCCGTTTAAAACAATTCTGCCAGCTGTTGGAGTTTCCAAACCAGCAAGGCAACGCAAAGTCATACTTTTTCCTGAACCAGAACTACCCAAAAGTCCGAGGGGATTTTTATCTGCTTTAAAATCTACCTCCAGTGTAAAGCCGTGATTTTTTTTTAAAATATCCATTTCCAAAGAAGGGGATGGACGTATATGCTGTTTCTTTTCCAGAACAGATGGTAATTCTTCCCTTAATATTGCAGTAAGCTTAAATATCAGCTTACTCCCCCATTTAAAATTAAATTTTTTCCATCTTTTATCCCTAACTTCTAGTCTTTCCTCAGATAAATAATTAAGGGTAACTACTACAGCCAGGGAAATTCCTACAATTACCAGCACCCAGATTAAAGCTTGCTCCATTTTTCCCCCTTCAGCAGCAAAGAAGATTGCCAGGGGAATTGTCTGAGTTTTACCAGGAATATTCCCGGCAATCATTAAAGTAGCACCAAATTCACCTAAAGCACGAGCAAAAGCTAAAATCGTTCCCGCTAAAACACCCTGCCATGCCAGTGGCAGAGTTACTCGCCAGAAAACAGTCCCTTCCGAGGCTCCTAGAGTACGGGCTGCATAGAGGAGGTTTTGATCAATTTGTTTAAATGCTCCCAGTGCAGTTTTATACATTAAAGGGAAAGCCACAACAGTTGCCGCAATTACTGTTGCTGTCCAAGAAAAAATTACATTGATTTCCACTAGTGAAAGCAGTTTTCCAATCCAGCTATTTTTTCCAAAAACTAGTAGCAAGAAGAAACCAACCACTGTCGGTGGTAAAACCAAGGGCAGAGTTAACAAACCATCAATCAATCCTTTGGCTTTACCTTGGTAACTAGCCATCTTCCGAGCAACTACAATCCCTAAACAGGAAGCAATGAGCGTTGCACTCAAGACAGTTTTGAGAGAGATCCACAGAGGCTCAAGCTCAAATGCCATACCTTTTATTTAACTTATTTAACTAATTATTAATTTTCTAGGAAGCCACCACTAACGGGAGTAAATCCATGTTTTTCAAACACATCATCGGCTGGATCACTAAATAGAAATTCGACAAACTCCTTGGCAGCAGTATAATTTTTGCTCTCTTTGAGTGCCGCTGCTGGATAAACGATTGGGGAATGAGAATTAGTTGGGGCGACTGCGACAATTTTGACTTTGTCTGATTGTTTTGCGTCTGTAGCGTATACTATCCCAGCATCAACATTCCCAGTTTCTACATAAGCTAGAACTTGACGCACATTTTTAGCGAATACTGTTTTTGATTTTACTTCCTCGAACATTCCTAAGGAAGTCAGAACTTGTTGGGCATATTTCCCTGCTGGTACGCTATTCGGTTCTCCTATAGAAATTTGGGACACACCAGTACTGCTTAAGTCTTTGAACTCAGAAATGGTGGTATTATTCTTAGGGACAATTAGTATAATTTTGTTTTGCAGTAAGTCTTGCCTGCTATCGTCAAATAAAAGTCCCTGTTTTTGCAAAGTATCCATTTTATTAGAGGCGGCAGAGATAAAAACATCAACTGGCGCTCCCTGTTCAATCTGTCGCTGTAGACTGCCAGAACTAGCAAAATTAGAGGTAATGGCAACTTGGGGATATTGCTGTTCGTAAAGTCGCTCAACTTCTGCGATCGCATCTGTCAGACTAGCAGCAGCAGAGATAGTTAAACTTACCGTTTGTTTTGCCTGTTTGGCTGAAAGCGAACCTTGATTTGCTTGGCTGCAACCAACTAACAATGAACACACAATCAGCATCAATGAGAAGGGCTTGTTCATTGATGCTACTGCTTTTGGTTTAATTTTAAACAGTCTCATTTCTAGAATTTGCCCTCCATTGACTTATACTATGGCAATGCAAGTCTGACAGAACTCTCAATAAATTTTTGTGCGCTGTGATAGTTTTTGTTAATTAACATGTTTTTAGTTTACAAAGACTATTTATTTATGCTATTTCTCTGAGACCCTTTATAAAGTAAATCTTAAATTTTTGATGTGGTGTAGGATACGACAATCTTTATCAAGATTAGTGTTAGTTGGTAGCTTAATTATGCTGTTTTTACTAGGTTTAGAGAGCTGGAGTATTCCACCTGCTACAGCTTCGATCCGCCAGACGGAAGAAGCTCCTGGGCAAACATTAGTGCAATCTAGGCATACTCTGCGAGACAAGACAGGCAATGCCTGGCAAGTGGTACTCTTCAAAAGGCTCAAAGCCAATGATGCCATAAGCATCAATCTGAGGTTAGTTGGCTTTCCTGGAGCTGCAAAATTTGCCCATCCTCAACCACTGACTATGATCACCGAGACTGGTACTATTCTCAGTTGTAAAGACATGTTTGCAGAAAAATCACCTGCTGCCAATGTTGGTCAGTATGATTTCACAAATGCCTTGAATAAGCTACCAACAGCAGCATCAGTGCATCTTTTCCCACTCATGAGTGATGCTCAACCTATTAAACTAAAAATCCCACCAGAAGTAATACTTGAATGGCAGATAGTTGCCGCATCTAAATAGCAGCAAATAATTAAATTAGCGAGAGTACGCCACCAGAATTGGTATAGAGTGCTCAAAGGTAAGGGCGTTTCTTGAAAGATAGCTAGTATGGAAGTTAATGAAATTCTGAGAAGATATGCAGCAGGCGAAAGAGACTTTCACGGTTTAGAGCTACGTGAAGCAGAGTTGATTAACATCAACCTCCAGGGAGCAAACTTATCGCAAGTAGATTTGCGTCAAGCACGGCTAGGTAAAACCAACTTCTCTCAAGCAAGCTTGAAAGAAGCAGATTTAAGTGAAGCCATTCTCTGGGGAACAGATTTTAGTGCCGCAGATTTGTATAAAGCAGTGTTACGCGAGGCAGACCTCAGCGGTGCTAAGCTAGTTCAAACAAGTTTAAATCAAGCTAACTTGAGCAAAGCCAGTTTGTGTGGTGCCAATCTATCCGGTGCCAATCTGTCGGGTGCCATACTATTTGAAGTAGACTTACGCCCCACTTCCGAACAGCGTACCAACCTCTCAGGCGCAGTTTTAAGTGAGGCAGATTTGAGTTACGCTAATCTCTCCCAAGCCTTACTCCATCAAGCAAACTTAGATGGGGCGAAACTCTGTAGAGCCAAGCTGAGTATGGGAATACGACAAAACTCCCTAGTAACTGATCTTAGCGAAGCCAGCTTGCAAGGGGCAGATCTAAGTTATGCAGATTTGAGTGGTGCTATTCTTCGTCAAGCTAATTTACAAGGTGCCGATCTTACTAGAACAATTCTTACCAATACTGACCTTACCGGAGCTATTATGCCAGATGGCACGGTTAGTGGAGCATAAGTAATAAGTAATAAGTAATAAGTAATAAGTAATAAGTTATGGGTGATGGGTGATAAGTGCAAGATTTGCGTTAGATAGGGTTTTCTACCTTAAGTCAATTCCTCGTTTCAATTTTTTACACAACTTCATGTAAATACATGCGTCTCAGCTGTGAATAATTCTAGAGCAACAGGTAAATATTAGTAATAAAGATACGGAGTGGTAAGTGTTTGAGGAGATGAATACTTTTTTTAGGTTAGATGAGGCCTCCGATTATAAATTTTACTATAAGAGCTCAAGCCCCGCAATCTCGTGGAATCTTCTAAACCAATTGGCGTCGTAAAGTTAAGTAACAAAGGTCAAAATGATTGGAAAGACTAAACTAATTACACAGTAATCATCATGTAAGCTTATATTATCGGTTTTTGTAAAAGGAATAGATTATTTTAATCTCGTAGGTTGGGTTGAGAAACGAAACCCAACCCCATCTCAACCTGCTTAGTTTTGCGATTGCCTTTGGCGCTGAGCTTTGCTCAATCGCTCCGCGCTAGCCCTTCGGGCTAATCGCATTTTTACTTGGGGCTTGCTGAATAAGTCTTTGGTAAGGAGAGGGAACAGGGAGCAGGGAGTAGGGAGTAGGGAAAAGCCGATAGTTCTAAGATTGATTATCCATGATCAGCTCCGAGATTGTCCTCTTAAGTGCAAG
>JAAHGS010000293.1 GCA_010692645.1 Symploca sp. SIO2E9 | reverse complement strand
TATCTTTGACACCTAGAATTATTTTACAACAAAAACATTTACTAAAGCATCGTCGGAATAAATTCGATTCGTGACCCTACCATTGGTTAAAACCAACGCGCTCTCCCTCGAAGTTGTTTTTTGTTTTGGAAGGGTGGAACAAAGATAGTTGGTGTAGCCTTGTTCATTTGGCATCTCTAAGCTGCAAGTGCCATATTGGATAAAATATCAGTCGCTCCTGAGATTTTACAATGTGGGAATGGTTGGCAGCCGCAACAGGTGTAGAGTTGGGCAAGTTAGTGCTTGAGCAGGTGTTAAATCTGGGAAAAGCTACGCTGGAAGACTATGTGAAGGACTTTTTCAAGGATTGTATTCAGACTGGAGTTGCACGGGCAAATATAGAAGTTTTAAAGAAGCCAATGGCGGAAGCTATCGGCTTCTTTATCAAGCGATTTATTAAAGAACTCCAGATTAACGATATTCCGGAAACTAGTATTGAGCATCACTACAAAGCTACCATTAAGCGGTTTGTCAAGGATAAGACTGTAGGTCCAATATTGGGAAAAGCCTTTGAAAAGGATTGCAGGCAGATTGACTACGCTCAATTGCAGCGCATTTGGACACAACAGTATCAAGACAGGGGGTGGCAATTCCCTGCTGAAGAGTTTGGTTGGCGTGGGGTTGCTAAAGAATATGTGTATGAAGTTAAAGGTATTATTAAAGCTAATGTAGAACTGCGTCCGCTCCTGGAAACTCAACTGCTGGAAGATATTGCCAGGAACACTGCTAAAATTTCACCAGGCTTTGATATTGCTAAGTACCGGGATAGCTTGCAATGCAGTTATGGCTATCTGAAGCTGTATACTCTCGACAGTACCGATCGTGTTGATGCTATCAAGCTGTGGAATATGTTCATTGAGCAAACGGTGCGGGAAGCTTTACCACCGATGCGCTATGATTTGCCACTTGACTTGAAACGCCAATTGCAAGAACAGGGACAATTAGAAGATGATTTATCCCCTGAAGCGTTGGAACACTATCGCTACGAGTATTTTCAAAAACCATCGCAGAAGGTATTGGAGGCAGTAGAAGATTCTCAACATGCCGTTATTCTGGGTGATCCTGGTGCTGGAAAGTCTACTCTATTGCAGTATTTAGCTTTGGATTGGGTTGAGGGGAAAACTGAAGCGCTTCCATTGTTGATTGAGTTGCGAGAATATACTATCGCTAAAGTTAATAGCTTTCTCGAATTTCTTCACTGTGGACGTGGTGCAGATTGGCAGTTTGACCAACAGCAATTACATGAGCATTTACTAGAGCATCAAACCCTTGTCATGTTTGATGGTTTGGATGAAGTGTTTGACCGCCTAACTCAATCTACCATCATTGATGATATTATTCGCTTTAGTCAGCAATATCCTCAAGCGCGGGTATTGGTTACATCGCGGATTATTGGTTACAATCCTGAGCGTTTTCAACACGCTAAGTTTCGCCAATTCACTATTCAACCATTAGATGATGAAGAAATCCAAGAATTCATTAATCGCTGGTATGACTTGGCGATGGGGACTGATTTTGATCGAGAAAGATTAAAACAGCGTTTACAGGATGCGATCGCAAATTCCAAGGCTATCCAAAATTTAGCAGATAATCCCCTGCTATTGACGATGATGGCAATTTTAAATCGACGTCAGGAATTACCACGCAATTGCGCTGATTTATATGATCAGGCTTCGCGTGTTTTATTATACCACTGGGATGTGGATCACAAACGGTTGCAGTTACCAATGGATGTGATTGGGCGGCGAGAAAAGCAGGAGATGTTGCGCTTGATTGCCTATGAGATGCAGGCGGGAGAAGAAGGGCTGAAGGGAAATCTGATTAGCGCGGAAAGGTTAACGCGAATATTGACTGATTATTTGCGTGAGCAAGGTTTTAGTGAACCTCGTGAGAAGGCAAATCGTTTGATTCAGCAGTTACGAGAGCGGAATTTTATTCTCTGTTATCGCGGTGCGGATACTTATGGATTTGTTCATCGCACCTTTTTAGAATATTTCTGTGCCGTAGAGATTGTAAATCGGTTTGAGAAGCAGCAGACTTTGAGTTTTGAGCAGTTGCGGGATGAGGTGTTTGGGCAGCATTGGCAGGATGAAACCTGGCATGAGGTGTTGCGGCTGATTTGTGGAGCAATCGATGCAAAGTTTGCAGGTGAATTGATTGAGTTTTTAATGAGCCGAGAGCTTGAGTTGAAACAGGTGGAATCAAGCAAGACTCCTTTCCATACTTTTGGTGAGTATTGTATCGATGAAAAAAGAATCAAAAATCTGTTGATAGCTGCTGATTGCCTGACTGAGGTTAGTAGTCGTCAAGCCATTTGTGATATAGCTGATAATTTACTGCTGATTTTTCAAACAGAGATAGAGGATGAATTTGTATTTCCCTACTTTTTAACTGAAGAAGCTGCATTAAAAGTTACTCATGCAATTGCTAGAAGTTGGTCTGAAGATGCTCAAGTTCTAGAATGGTTGAAAAGTTGTGCACATAAAGGAACTGAACAATCATGTATTCCATACTGTGCGATTAAATCAATTTTTCAATACTGTAAGCACGATTCGGCAACATTATACTGGCTTAAAACTCTTGTTACAGAGTCTAAAAATGGACCATTAAATGCAGTAGATGCAGTAGTCAAGATTACTGCAATAGAAAATATCGCAAAAGGTTGGTCTGACTCAGAAACAATATATTTCTGGATTTTGTCCCTTACGAAGTCTGAGGATTGGGCAGAAAGGTTAGGTGCTGTGAAGGCACTGGCGCTGGGTTGGAAAAACAACGAAGAAACTCTAGAGATATTAAAGTTTCATGTTGTTGAAGATATAGATTGGCGTGTAAGAGGGAATGCTATAAGAACACTAGCTGAATTCTATATTCATAAACCTGCTATTTTGGAACTCTTGAGTAAGGTTGCAGTTAGAGATCCGTTTGTTCGAGAGAGTCGAGGACAGTTTAATTCTAGGCATATTGCATTGATTAATATTGTCACTCACTATCCTACCAATCCCAAAACCCTCGAACTACTGCGCGATAGAGCCACAAATGACCCTGACGAGCAACTGCGAGAATGGGCAACAGAACAATTAAATAAGATGGAATCGTGAGAAAATGAAGGTAATTAGCTAAAAGCGATCGCGCCAACAAAGAACCAGATGAGCAAATACGAGAATGGGTACAATAACAATTAGGAAGCATTTGATGACTGAGAATACTTTGAAAATAGAAATCTCGTTTGAATCTTTGTTAGAAGCAGTTTTATCTCTCGAAATCTCTAAGAAGCGAGAACTGTGGGAACTGCTGAAAGCTGAACTACTTATCGACAAGGAAGATTGCCCGGAGGATATTGCTGAAATTCAGGCTGCCCGTGCTGACTATGAAGCTGGTGACTACTTAACCTTCGACCAGTACATAGCTCAACGAGCAAATAAATCTAAATGACTTACACTATCATCACCCCCAAAACTGTGCAAAAACAGCTAGATGCTTTACCAAATGATGTATATGAACCTGTTGCAGTCAAAGTCCATCAACTTACAGAAAACCCTCGTCCAGATGGAGTAGTCAAGCTAAAAGGTTTTGACAATGAATATCGTCTTCGTATCGGAGATTATCGTGTTCGTTATGAAATCAACGACGAAGAACGAATTATTCTCCTTCTGCAATGCAAGCATCGGAAAAATGTTTACAAAAGCTGATTTTTTGACTGAACTAGATAAATGAGACAATTGGGAATGATATGTCCAAAACTTCTATCCTCGAAGCCGGAAATTCCTATAGTTTCCGCAACTATTTTGAGATGACTTATGAGCCAGAAGACATCCTAGCTGAATTTGGCTTTTCTCTCCAGCGCAGTACCCTTGAACTACCTCAATCCGCCGATAACCTTGAGCAACTGGCTCAACTAAAAAATAGCATTGAACGCCGCTTACCCTACGTTAGCCTCACCAGTGAAGCCGCCCGTCGAGAAATTCTGATTGCCCCGATTGTTTTAGCTCTCATTGACTACACTCAAGCTCAACTCAGAATTGAATACTCAATCAACGTCTCCGAGCAACTTAAAGGCTCACTCGACTACTACCTCTATACCCAGCACAATCTTCTCATCATCGAAGCCAAAAACGCCAACCTAGCTAGAGGATTTACTCAACTTGCCGTCGAACTCATTGCCATTGACAAATGGATAACCTCAGAGGAACCCTTGCTCTATGGCGCTGTTTCAACCGGAGATATATGGCAATTTGGCGTGCTCAATCGTGAACAAAAACAAGTTAAGCAAGACCTCAACCTTTATCGGGTGCCTGCTGACCTCAATCAACTCTTTAGCAGTCTTATTGCTATTCTAAATAATAATACTAATTAAACTGATTTACGGAGAGAGGGAGAGAGGGAGAGGGGGAGAGAGGGAGAGGGGGAGAGAGGGAGAGGGGGAGAGAGGGAGAGGGGGAGAAGATTCTTTAGGTCATATTTCCAAGTAAATTGGATAATTTATTTCTTGGAGTGCCCTTAATTAACAAAGGCTATACTGCTTCCACACTCGTCCCAACTAAACAAGCTCGCTCTAAATTCACCCCTTTTAAATTAGCGCTATCCAACCCAGCGCAAAGCAGATTAGCCCCATTAAAGTTAGCTCCAGCCAGATTAGCACCTTGCAAGTCTGCCTCCTCCAAATTGGCATCACTCAAACTAGCGCCTTGTAAATCTGCTTGCGAAAGGTCTGCACCTTTGAGATTGGCACTATTAAGAATAGCACCGCGCAAATCCGCACCGCGCAAATCGACGCCTTGTAAGTTAACGCCCGTCAGATTAGCACCACTGAGAAAAGCACCACTAAAAGAAGCTTGGTTGAGCTTAGCTCCCATCAAGTTAGCGCCTCGGAGATTACTACCGCGCAAGTCAGCATTGCTTAAGTCAGACTGCATCAGGTTAGCTCCCAGCAAATTGGCTCGTAAGTCAGTTGACTTCAGTTGAGCACCAATCAGGTTAGCACCATCAAGACGTGCCCCTTGCAGATTTGAGTTAGAAAAGTTTGTCCCTACCAAAGTTGCACCAGCAAGATTAATTCTCTCTAGTTGAGAATTAGAAAGATCTTCATCTTCTAAATTTGCTCCTGGTAGTTGCTGAAGTTTTCCTGTGCGAATTGCTTCTATATCCATTGCCAATTTTTTAAAATCCATCCTCAAACTTTGGATGAAGTATAACGCCTCTTATATTATTTCTTGGATCAAACTCAGCCCAGAAGAATAATTTCTCCCCGAGCCATCTCCCCATCTCCCCAGGAAAGGCAGGAGGCAGAAGGCAGGAGGCAGAAGGCAGAAAATTCATCTCCGCGTCTCCCCGTCTCCGCGTCTCCCCATCCCCCCATCCCCCCATCATGTTAGATAACTAATTGAAAAACATCAAATGTGATTTGTCATCGGGAGAACAAACCTAAATTACATCATGAAATCACAAAGACAAAG
>JAAHGS010000292.1 GCA_010692645.1 Symploca sp. SIO2E9 | reverse complement strand
TTGAATCCTCAAAAACTGATAGAAGATAGAGACTCGAAAGAGTTTATTTATAAGGGAGTTGTAATCAAATTTGAATATTACCCTGAGACTCCTTACTCTGATGCTGGCTGGCACTGGGAGTGCTTTAAGAATGGAGAAATAATCTCTGATTCTCTAAAACAGTACCCAGAGGAATCTGAAGATATCGCACTCAATAGAGCAACAGAGACGATAGACTATCTACTCGATCCTGATTAACAGGAGATATTGTTACTGTGCTTTTTTATAGAGAATGTGGCTTAAAGATTTGTGCGATCGCTTCCCAACTTTGACAATCAGACTTGTAGGCTTTGTATCTCCAAACCATGCCATAAATTGGTTTGAGTGTCAAGCACTGTTAGTAACTTGCTATTAATTATAGACCTAATGGCTAATCTGTATAATCCTGGTCGAATACGTAAGCATTGAGTTCATCATCAAATCTGAAGGGTCTATTATTTTTTTCGCCTTGTTTTCCCCTAAAAAGTTGCTTAAAAAATGTTTCGATTATTGAGTTATCGACACTAAGAAATAAATTATGGGCCTGTCCCACAAACCTTCCACGGGTAAAGTCTATGTAGATTGGTTTTGCCGCAGTTAAACCCTTAGTTGTATTACCTAAGCGATTACTTATAGTGGTGTTGTTAAAACCAACCAGACGAAAAGAACCAGAGGCACTCAAGACATCATCATCCCTATTAATGGTCACATAGAGGCGTTGACCGATAGTAATCCTATCAATCCATTCAGTATGAGTTTTACTTTCTACATCTGCTTGATGAAAAATAACATTATCAAAGATGCTTCCCACTTGGCTGGAAACTGGTAGTCTAGCATAACTTTCAACTATAAAGTTACCTAAACTATGAACCAGGAGATTAAAACTGACCTTTCTTCGCTCAGTGCGATCGAGAAGACAATTTTTCATGTACCAGTCTAGTTTCTCTAAAATTTGAGCTAAAGCTTTAGCTGAAGCTTGTGCTGCTTTTTGCGCCTTCTCGTATTCTGGGATAAGAGGTCCTCCTGGATTCGACAGCCATGAAAATGTGATGACATCAACGTCATATTTCTGTGCAAATTGCCAACTAGTATCTAAACTCTTTCGGCAAGATTGATTGAATCCAGTAATATAAAAAACCCAGTTTGGTTTATAGATTCTGGCAGCAATGCCATTAACAATCTCTTGGAAGAGTTTCTGACTTGGTAAATTGCTTTCATTTAAGTTTTCCTCTTCAGGTATTAATTCTAGACTCCATCTATTTTTTGCTTCATCAAAATTAGCTTTTGCCAATCGTATTTTATCTAGTCCTTTGGTATTTTGACGGTCTCCAAACAGATTTTCATTAGAATATTCTTCGTTGACTTCGCGGTTGGAAATAACTATAATCATCTTTTAAGATACACAAACTAACTTGGCTCTATTTTCAAGGTTGTTGTTCAATTAATTAATGGCTAAAAACAACGAAAATTTGAAGGTATTCCTAAAATATGCATATCTATGCCATTTCAAAAATTCTGTAGTAAAGTAGCGGCAGACTCAAATAATGAGTAGGTTTTAAGTTCCCCTTGACACCACTTATTTAATCTTACAAAATCTCTAAAAAGTAGAAATCTATTACTTGTCTAATATCAAGTCGAAGTCTACTCCCGCAAAGATGCCAAACTCCGCAACATCAAAATCGTTTTCATCACTACCTCTCTCTTTCTTAAATAATAGGTTTAATGCTCCATCAGGCACCTCAGGGAATCTGTTATAAGTTGACGGTGAAGCAAAAAGTTTTAGTGTTCTTTTCCTCCTAACTTTTGCCATTATGTTTTTGTCTGTAATTTCAATTTTTTCCTCTTTACCATCTTGGTTAGTATATGTTGCTTGAGCTTGAAGGCGGTTGCCTGCACCTTCATTAAATAAGGTAATAGTCACAGTGGCATTGAGTTTTGGGATCTTAAGTTCTGTCTTGAACACTGTAAATTTAATGTCAATAGTCTGTTCCTCTATATCAAATACTAAAGTCAGCTTTTTGTCCGTTTGCTCAGTGACCTTTCCTTGACCCTTAAAGTTATCAGGACCATTGATCTTAAACCGCTCTCCGGTTTCAAATTGGAAAAAATCACTCCAACTTATACTCATTCTCAATACTCCTTGATACTCTTGTTGTTGTCGCCGAAGCAGCTTTATATGAAGCTATATTGAACGGTCAGTGGCGACCTCTCACTAATTTATAGGTTGGGAGTTTAGGGTCATATGCAGAGATTTGACCTATAAGGCTCTAATTTCTTCTTGCGGTGGGGGTGGGAGGGCGGGTTTGGTTTGGGTTTTTCGCGAGGGTCGCTTGACCTAATCGTTCCCAACTGCAAAATTATCTAGATTGCCCCTAGTGGCAGCTTCGCTAGTTTAGACCTAGATAAGCAGACGATCAAGATTTTTGTAAAGAGTGCATACCTTACTCAATCCCATACCTAAGAATATGTAGACAAGGGATGAAAGGTTACGCAAGGTTTTAGCCTTACCCAAGAAGGTAAAACTGGAAGCGATATTTGTTTAAACCTGTCTGCTCAAAAATTCCGTCTTTATAAAGCGGGTTGAAATCAAATTTTTGTTTTTTCAAAGTTCATTACTATCTTAAATATTGCCAGGCGTATATCTTGAATGAGGTTTGTTAATTGTGGAAGATATAAAGTATAACCTAGCTCAAAGGGTAGTCAATTGCTGTGAAGAAAGAGATTTCTCATTGTCAACGGAAAAAGGGGAAATAAACATTATCGGTATTGAAGGAATAAATCTCGACGGTACCTACAATAACGATAGGCTTAATCAATGGAATGACCTAGTAGGAATACTTTTGTTCGAGCGAAGTGGTAAGCCTTACTTCGATATTATTTGTAGGGCAACAACTGAGCCAGGAAAATATTTTACAGATAACCCATACAAGGGTACTTCTGGAGTAGCTCGTATTGATACTGGCTACCATAAAGAACTATGGCAAGTAGGAGATCACCGAGGCTATGAAGCATTAGCACAGGGAAGCAATAGTGTTCGCTTAGTACGAGACGAAAACAAGGATGGTCGGAGAAATGATGAGCCTACAAATGAACGGAATAGAGGAATAAATCTTCATACCACCAAGTCAAGAGGTTGGAGAGGATCAGCTTCTCCAAACTCAATTGGTAAATGGTCTGCTGGATGTGTAGTTATTTACTCCCCAAATGATTTTTTGAACTTCCTGGACATAGTAAAATCTAGTCGTCAGTACCAAGAAAATAAGAAGCACTCATTCGATTTCACTTTACTATACTCTAGGTGGATAAAAGTAGTAGAAGAGAACTCAGAGCCTATCTCACCTACAGAAGAACCTTATTCCTCTGCGACACCAGATGATCTTGACATTATGGCAAGAACAATCTGGGGAGAAGTCAGGGCTGAAAGTGATGAAGAAAAAATCGCTGTTGGTTGGGTTATTCGTAATCGTGCTTCTAGATCACCACGTTACAATTGGAAACCGACCCTCTGTGAGGTATGTAAACAACGGTTTCAATTTAGTGCCTGGAATAAAGACGATGTAAATCTACAAAAGGTTTTATCAGTGACAGAAAAAGATGATACCTTCAAAAAGTGTCTAGAAATTTCTAAGAAGGTGGTGTCTGGTGAGGTTGTAGATATTAGCAACGGAGCTGACCACTTCCACGCTCGTTATACGCCAAAAAAACCTGCATGGGCAATCGGTAATCTACCTGTATCTGAAGTCGGTCTACACTCTTTTTATAGACTAGTCTTTGACTAACCTGAAACCCCAATTAAATCAAGGCAGTTATAGAGCAGTGACACCTGCCTGATGTGATGCCTGCCTCAGAAGTTCAAAAACATCATCCGTAAACAGATTAGAAACATAACCGATGGTAGATAGAAAAGAACTAGGCAAAACCTTAAATCTAGAGATTGATTTTATCCCTTCGTACAATACCAATCGACCAGGGACTAAAATAAAGCCTAAGTACATAACCATTCATAATACTGACAATCAGAAAAGAGGAGCTGGCGCTCGTGCCCATGCTAAGTATATCAAAGGTCAACATGCACAGAAGCGAAAAGTTTCCTGGCACTATACTGTTGATGATCAGCTGTGTTTTAAACATTTACCATTGGACGAGATGGGGTGGCATTCTAGTAACGCTGACGGCAACAGCAAAAGTATTGGAATTGAAATCTGTATGAATGAGGGTATTAACCAAGATGCAGCTAACAAGAGGGCAGCTACCTTAACAGCTATCCTAATGTATGACTTGAACATACCCATAGATAATGTGCTCTCACATCACTATTGGTCAGGAAAAAACTGTCCCAGGTTATTGCTTGATAACGGCAAACCAGGTAAGAAGTGGGAGAAATTTCTTAAGGAAGTAAACCTCATTTATAAAAGTATTGAACCTCAAGAGGAAGTGATTAATGACCTTTTTTCAGATCAAAATGAGATGTTGAGAGAATGGCTCGATAATCATGGTTCAGAGGAATAGGTTGCCAGCAAATCACACAACAAAGCATACTGACTAAAAACCAATCGCCCCAATTGCCTGTTTCTTGGCTTCATTACTTAGTAAAAAAGGCAGCATTAACTTTATAGTTCCCAGCGCCAGCCACTAAACTTTATCCCTAGCTTTCCTATCTTCACTGGTGCAAATCTAAAATACATAGCAGAATACAAGTGGTTGATGAAATTACATGCTGTTCCAATCCACACACTCATTTAGTCTTCCTGACGACACTAACCACAAGTATTGCTACCCACAATTGTTGTCTATCAGGGTCTGCATCTAGAGAACCATCGGCATCCATCCTAACCCTATGGATGCCTTTTTATTTATTTGGTAATTCTGAACCAGCAATTATAGTTGCACCAAAAATAAAGTGGCGATTGCCTCCGGCACTGGCGCTCCCGCGCCAATCGCTCTGATAACGAGGGTCTTGTTTAATCAGCTTCATAAACTCACGATGTCCTGCACGAGTGCGCCCTACTAAGCATCCGGCACTACCTTTCTTAATGTCCCCTTCTGGATAGTCATACCCATAGTGGTGATTGATGTGAAAAATACCGGAGTTAGTGCGATCGCCTCTGGCGCTGAGCTTCGCTCAATCGCTTCGCGCTAGCCCTTCGGGCTAATCGCCTTTCCGCTTCCCATCCTTATTCTTATCTCGGTAGACGGTAATCGGTTGTTTTTGTACTAGCCCTTCGTGCAGTTCTTTAGTACCATGAGTGCCTACCTTCCATGCCCAGTATTGACCAGGTTTGATTATGGCAGCACCTTGGGGATTCATTGGCTTATCAGTATAGTATTTTCCTGGAGCAGTAGTAGCTTCCCAAATACCAGTTATTTTTGGTGAACCCTCAAAAAATTCAAGAACTATTCTCAAGTCATTCCAGGAATTCAAAGCATTGTTATTAAGGGTTCCATCAGGATTCATCCCCTCAATATAAATGATATTCTTCTCCCCAGGGCTGGTGTAAAGCTTAT
>JAAHGS010000291.1 GCA_010692645.1 Symploca sp. SIO2E9 | reverse complement strand
GGTGAAAAGGCCAATCCACGGACGGGTGAAATGTGACCCGTTAGCGTTAGTTGCAACGAACTTTCATCTCCGACACTGGCCGCAGCGAAGTTCCATAATTTAATGGTCCGGTCGGCGGAACCAGTGGCAAGAAATCTATTATCGTCCCATCTCCCCCTCTCCCCATCTCCCCATCTCCGTGTCGACCTGTCTCAATACCGCTTCATCGCCCGTGCCATTTCGCGCTTATCCTGACGCTGCTTAATAGTTTCGCGCTTATCATGAATCTTTTTCCCTTTTGCCAGAGCAATAGCAACTTTTACCAAGCCCCGTTTCATATACATTTTCAAAGGTACCAGGGTTAAACCCTCCTGTTCCACCTTACCGATAAGCTTGCGAATTTCCTTCTTATGTAGCAATAGTCGGCGGGTACGGCGTGGGTCATGATTAAAAAAAGTACCACTGCTTTCATAGGGGGAGATATGCACATTCAACAACCAGGCTTCACCATTGCGAATCAGGGCATATCCATCCCGTAAATTAACCTTGCCTTGCCGAATTGACTTTACTTCAGTTCCCTTCAACTCAACTCCCGCCTCGTAAGTCTCTAAAATTTCATAACGGAAACGGGCTTGTCGATTATCACTGATAACTTTGTAACTTTCACCTTTATCGCTCATATCAACAAAATATAATGCGCCGGGAATACTGACACCCTCCGCACTGGGTTTATGATATTACATATTGTAATATATTCACGACAATTGCGATCGCCAGCCACTTATCCATCCCCCCCTCTCCCCCTCTCCCCCTCTCCCCCTCTCCCCATCCCCCCCTCTCCCATCCAGCTACTTTGCAAATCTTTACTTTAAGCTTGCCAAATAAATTAAAAACGGTAATAATTAATACAGAAAGAAAAAACGTTCATCTCTCCAAAACTAGCAAGTATATACCCAGAACAGAGAGACGGAAGTAGGGAGGATTCCCGAAGGAACGCGCCTCATTTCACTCAAGTGGCATTTGGAGGCGAAAACCATGCAATTCTCTTATCGCGGTGTTAGTTACGATCACAATCCCCCGACAGCAGAAACCTCTCAGGGCAAAGTGGGTGGTAAGTATCGGGGTTTAGACTGGCGATTTCGCAATTTGAACAAGCCGCCAGTGTTGCAACCGAGGGTTGATCTCAAGTATCGTGGAGTTTCTTATCATCTTGGAGGAAGCTCAACTACTACCAAAGGTGAGCAAGCCAAGACTCCTACTTTGCCTATTGAAGAGAAAGCCCGTTGCTTGATGCGTGATCGTTTGCATTCATTCCACAAGCGCCAGCTTTCGATGCTTAATCGGACAGCGGCGGAAGTTGGATTAGTGCCGTGTCATCAATAGGTTGCCTATAAGCCAACCTCTTCCTAGGATGTTCAGAAACGTTGCCTGTTAATTGTTGATTGTCGGTAATTTATGGCAATCTATTATAAGCTATGAATGCCTCCTCTCCCGTACTTTTAGTTGGGATAGGGGGCTCATACTTGTGAGGCACCTACACCGAATCAGAGATTACGGTGTAGGATTCTCAGCGACTCTTCTTTTTTCTAAGTAAATTGGATAATTTATTTCTTTGAGTTCCCTAAACATCGAGTCTTTACTAAAATTAAGAATTGGCTAAGTCAGGAACTTCTACTTGTCAAGCAATAGACTAATATCTTATAAATTGGATAGAGTGCAATCCAATAAAATCCAAGATTCTGCTCGATTCACAAGAGAATTAACTATAATATCTCTTATTTTGTGGATTGTTGCAATGTTGATTCCGGGGTTCTACCAATATCCCTATCTTTTTGGAGGAATCAATCTCATGTCTATTTCAAGTACTCTGAAAAAACTATCTATTGCTGCTGTAGGTGCTTCCGTTGTTGCTTTTGGAGTTAGCAATGATCCTGCCGAAGCTGCTCGTTTTTTCGAGGTTACTTCTGTAAATCCCTATGTTCCAATTAGTGGTAGCTTTGAGGTTGATGATACAGCTAACAGCTTGATATCTAATAATTTCGCGAGTATCTATCAAAATGCGGTTCCAGAGGCTGAAGCTAGCAGTCCTTTTTTTGGTTCTTTGCAAGCTACAGATCTTGATCTGGTGGTACTTAACAGATTTTTCCTTGGGAAAGATTCGATCCGCTTTTCGGGTGATGTTAACTACATTACCTTCAGTTTCGCTAATGCTTTTCAATTTGCTTCAACTGAGTTAAGCGATGTTTTAGATTCCTTAGATGGCTCTACTGCATTTGCTACTTCTAATCTAGTTTCCTTTGGACTTCCAGTTAAGTTTACTGAGGTCAAAGTTGCTGAATCTGTGCCAGAACCTGCTTCTATGTTGGGTTTGGTGGCAATTGGCGCTCTTGGTGCTGGTTCGGCATGGAAGCGTAAACAGAAGCAGCAATAAGTAATAAGTAATAAGTAATAAGTAATAAGTGAAGACAATAAAAATTTTATTTGTTATTTTTGCTTTAAAATTATTACTTATTCTTCTTTGTCTCCGGCAACTAGCCGGAGATTACTTTTATAAGTCAGATGTTTTAATTGGGGGAACAAAGTAAATTCAATAGTGGCTCAGGAATTTCTTCAAAATGCTCTAATAGGAAGTCCATCAGGGCAAGATGACGCAAATCAGTGGGCATTGGACGACGAT
This sequence comes from Symploca sp. SIO2E9, assembly GCA_010692645.1. GTDB lineage: Bacteria > Cyanobacteriota > Cyanobacteriia > Cyanobacteriales > Coleofasciculaceae > SIO3C6. Next base: position 2,946 of record JAAHGS010000291.1, on the reverse strand, counting down.
GGTTACGACCTCTTGCAAACCAAAATCTTACCGTGGATATGGAACGAGAGCAAATATAGGCAATTGTTTCGTAAGTAACTTCCCATTTAGTATAAAACTGTTGCGGTGTCATACCCAGTTGACAGTTGCTGTAGAGCTCGATTAGCTTTTGCTCTCGCTGAGTTATGGTTCTCGGCTGTCTTGGGTGTCTTCCTCCAGGGTTATAGGTTTCAGGGGGCGTGTGCACAGATGGGGGTGCAATTACTTTGAGCTCAGCAGGGTAGTTAAAAGAATTACTGGTTTGAACTCTCGAGTTATTGTTGGTGTGGGGTTCTACATCTTCTTCCCAGGCTGTATCGGTAGTAACCCACTCAGCAGATGGAGAGTCTTGATCTAGCCAAATCAGATAGGCAACTGCCCACTGACAGCGATGCTTGGCATAGACGTGATAGCTCCCAATTACTATACCATGATCACTTTGGTTTTCTAGCGATCGCCTTTGGCGCTGAGCTTTGCTCAATCGCTCCGCGCTAGCCCTTCGGGCTAATCGCCTTTGGCGCTGAGCTTTGCTCAATCCCTCCGCGCTAGCCCCTACAGCCCTTTGGGCATCCTTCGGCAGGGGTAATCGCCATCTGAGATGCTCTCCTTGTTGGTAACGGGGGGTGTCTGCGGTAAAATTGACCGTTTGTTCCATCTCAGGTGGGCCAATTTTTTTGGGGATGGGATCAAAAACTACTTCTGAGTCGCCGTGGCGGATGGCGTTTAAGTAACTCGAAATTAGTTTACCTGTGAGGTTATAGGTTAGGCGCTCGATTAAGATGGCGGCTAGGCTTTCTAGTTCTTGTGGTTCTATTTTCATCTCTTCTGCGTTGAAGTCTTCATCGGCATAGTTGCTTAGATGGGATAGCAGTTGTGCAATGCCGAATTCCTCTAGGGCTTGTTGATAGGAATTGGGGCGATTGTTTTTTGTTGTGGTCATTGTTTGACTTGCACATGTATTCATAGTGCTGATGTGTTTACAGTATCTATAGGATTTATTTTATAGCTAAATCATGAAATAGCGCCAATTATCAAAGACCTAGAGATGTGAAGATTCGCTAGCCCAAAGGGCTAATCGCTCTCCTCGTTATCTAAAAATTGTTCCTTATCCTCATCTTCAATTGAATTACCGCCTAAATATAGCTGGATAAACTCCTCAGCTGCGGCTGCATTAATCTTTCTGAGTATATCGACGATATCTTTGACAGTTTCAGCAGTTGGATCTCTAACTTCATTCACCCAGCGGTAGACATTAGAGCGTCCTATTCCCAATTCTGACGCTAATCGATATTGGGTTATTTTATAAGTTTCTAAGACCCTTTTAAGGGCTTTGCCTGCTTGTCCCATGCCTTTGATTGTCTCAGAGGCTCATCAATGAGTAAACGACCCCTTAATGGACTACATTAATGATATACTTTTATATTGTAGTCCATTAGGAATACAATAATTGTCTACAATCAGGAAATAGTTATGCAACCGTTACGCCACCGCATCAATCCCAAAACTTTTGTTATCACTCTCAGACAAATTGCCAAATTGCTGAAAATTGACCCTCGGCGTATTCTCAACTGGGAAAAATGGCACAATGTGCTGTGGGTGCATATCCAGGGACTGGGGGGTTATTTTGTAAGTTATCGTAAGTTAGAGCAGTGGATTGTTGCTTGTAGTACTTTGGTTGGTTTCTGTCCGAATCTGGATGTTCTTGATGCTGTCTGGTCAATGATTCTGCAAGAGGCTCAACGGTATACTGAAGATGCTCTGTGCCGATTGGAAGTTATTTGGCAGGAACGATATGCCTATCTGTTGGAGCGTCGATCGAGTAATTAGTTTGGTGGTGGTTTTAATTAAAGGGCGAGGAGTTAGAACAGTTGCCAGGCAAAAGCTTCAGGTTTTTTTATCGGTTGCTTAGCTCCGTGCCAACTGCATAGGCTCTGAATGCCTGCACCTATATATGTATGTAGGCTAAGACTATCAAGAAATTTACTTTCGATATGTACTCTAGCCACGAAAAAAAATAAAAGCTTGTTTTTGACCTTAGCACAGGCACTTTCCTTGGTTCCCCCTCAAGAAGTTTTTGCTTTATTAAAAAAACTTCATATAACCAGGCTCACCGTGCTGGGTTTGTTGTGCTAACTTTGAAGTGGAAACAAAGAATCCTAGTTACTAGGATCCTTTATTTTTGTGTTCTCTTATTGTCTCTCGAAGCTGGTATCCGCCAGCCTCAAGAGCCACAGCCTCAAGAGCTATTAACAACTCGCTTCCCGGTGATGCCATCGGGAATAGAGGCTTTTGTTCTTTAACGTACACACTACTATCTTAGCAGTAGAATGGAAAGTTTACCCAAAGTTTCATCGTCTGAGCCAAACCGTGAGTACAAGTATAAGGTTATCTTGGGCTTCATTGTGTTTCTTACTACAGCCGTGTCTATTCTGCCAGGTGCTGAGATCGAGATCAAACTAAAACTGGAATCTCGTCCGATTCCAGATTTGCTCATGGAATGGATTAAGTGAACATCAAAGTAAGTAAATGAGGGGCTCGTAAACTACAGCTTTTTAAGTTAGGTATACAAGTCCTAAAACACCAGTGGTAAATAACACCACTGGTAAAAAAAATATTAGCAATATTATCAAAGCTAAATTAGTGAGTCATTAAACTAATGACGCAGATAATTAATAAACGAAAAACTACCAAGACAGCTATGTCTCAATCATCCAACTACTGGACAATGTCGATTATTGATCCAGGTAGTCACAGCAAGGGGTATAAAGCTCAGTATCTTCCCCAAGCAGAAGGGTTTTTCGAAAACCATTTTGCACCGGGCAATAGTTTGAGGAGTGCTTCTCACTCTTCAGAGGTAAATATCGAGGTTTGTCTGCTACGGCAGTTTCGGGAAGGAGATGTTCAAGTTTCCAGGGTAGCTGGGCTTTG
>JAAHGS010000290.1 GCA_010692645.1 Symploca sp. SIO2E9 | reverse complement strand
GTTGAGGTTGAATTGATTCTGGTTGAGTTGAGAGATTAGGAACTGGTGCGTTAATCTGCCTCACTACTTCTGATGCTACTTGATCTGCTTCTTGTTCATACTTATCCCCAGCTTGACCAATAGTGAGCTTTGCCTGCACCAAATTATTCTCGGAGCAACAACCCCTTAATTCATGGGAAAGTCCCCGGAATCTTGGCTGACGCTGAATTGAGAAGCCACTAACAGGGGAGACATTACTGAGCAGAGGATCTAGGGAACAATGAACTGGCTCTGTATAACTGGCTTCTGAGTGAGAGTTTTGGTGTTGGGACTTAATTAGATTACCTAGTGCCTGGTTGCCAATTATCCCTTGAAGTTCTTCGATGGGGTGGATATTTGGCTTGGGAGTGGCTGAGGCTTGAGACTGATGGGGAGCAAGTGTATTTCTGGTTTGGCTTAGTCGTAGATTACCCATGAAATTTAATGAGTGCTAACAGCATGAAAAAGTCTAAGTTCAAAGGACAAGTTTCCAACGGTTTCAATCCTTTGCTGAAAGGCTGAGGTTTTGAGCATAATTGCTTGATGATTTTTTTTTATTTTATCTTTATCAGTCATGTCAGGGGTTGATCAGGGTTGGTGTGTTGGGTTTCGTTCATGTCAGGGGTTGATCAGGGTTGGTGTGTTGGGTTTCGTTCATGTCAGGGGTTGATCAGGGTTGGTGTGTTGGGTTTCGGGGTGAACGAAATTTTGCGTGGGATTTGAATTCTCCGCGTCTCCGTGTCTCCGCGTCTCTGTGTCTACTTACTTAATTTCCCCACGCCTTTTTTCGCTCACCCTGGGTTTCGTTCCCTCAACCCAACCTACAAGCTATCAATACACTCTCTTGTTTTTTGGTTTGTATTTCTAGGTCTTCTAGTTCTATGTCTTCTTCTTTTAGAACTTTTAGTTCTAGAGCTTCTAGTTCTTTCCCTTCCTCCTGTAAACCTACTAATTCTTCTTGGAAATCTTGACTAATTTCTTCTTCTTTTATTCTTTCTGCTTCAATGTCTATTTTCCCTTTTTCCAAGGCATCATCATTTTTTACAGCCTCTTCTACATTTGATAGCACCTTCTCGGCTTTCTCTTTTTGCTTAATTAGATCTCCAATCTTCCGTTCATACTCTTTAACTGAATCCGTAATAACTTCCACCTTCTTCATAAAACCTTGAGGATCTGTTGTTCCTTTATTCTTTTTCTTCTCTAACTTAGTTTTTAATTTCTCTATTTTCTTTCTCGTTTTATTGATTTGATTGTTAGCATCATTCAGGCTTCTTTCATGTTGTTTTACTATCTTCAGGAGTAATTCAGCTCTAAGTTCTGCGCTACCGGTTATCTCCAGATCAGCTTGTTTTAATAGTTCTTCCGCTTTGGTTCCCTCATGAGTAGTATAATTTACTTCTGGCTGATTCGGCTTACCACCTTCAAATCCCAATTGTTTGGGTTCTTTCATTTCAACTTTACCATCTTTATTGTTGAGGGTTCCCTCAAGCTTAAACTCACCTAGTCTCCACTCCTTAAAAGTGTACTCATAAAGTTTTTTCTCGAAGACCAAGAAAGCCTTAGCCTCCACTCTGGCACCTACTTTGGCGACAAAGGCACTACTGAGTAAATAGCTAAGTTCCACTGGTTTATGTTGAACCAATTTCTTTTTATCAAATCTTACTGCCCCCGATACTTTTCCAGTTGCCAGGAATTCTGCCATGGCGTTGGCGAACAAATCACCACGAATGGCAGCCAGATAAGAAGAACCAATACTAACACCAACACCAGCTTCTAATCCTAAGTTTCCTTCAAACTTGGCACTGCCATCTAGATTCCAGGGCTGAGCATCACCTTCTGGATGGTTAACAATTCCACCGAGGGTAACTTTTAGACCACCAAATGCCTTGACGTAACCTCCTACCTCTAATGCACCAGGGAATAGAGGATATCTCAGGTCAATTGAAAGTGGCCAGAAAGGCGTTTCTGGGGGAAATTCAAACTGACCTCCTATAGTACCTTTCCTTTCAGCAATGTCTAGCTCTGCCATAAAGCCCAACAGCTGAACCCCAATTTTGGAGAGTACTGGTTCGAGTTTCTTAATCTTTAAACCCTGGGTTGTAATTGAGATACCATGTGCTTTTCCTCCTACTACCAGAGACTCAAGACCAGGTAAACTTAACCATTCAATCTCAGAAGAGGGGGCAATTTCCTTAACTTGACTGGACTCATCTTCCTTGATTCCGGGCTGATGGCTGTAGGTCAAGCTGGCAGATTCTGCAGTTAGACCTTCCTTATCAATTCTAGCTGTGGCGATCTCCAGAGTTATATGCTTACCTATGGTCAGGATAAGATTATTGAAAGACCCGGCAAAACCTTTGTTACTACCGTCGTATTCAATTGTTCCTTGATCCACATCTAAGTTAACGCCTTCGATCTCCAGTTTTAAATTACTGGTCAGATAAATATTGCATTCCCTGTTTTCGTTGAAGCCTCCTCCGAATTCAGGGTTGATGATACTGAGAATATTTTCGATGATCACGAATTCATCTTTGGAGCCAATGACAATACTACCTGATACAAATTTGCCATTGTCATCTACCAGTAATTGCAAATTGCCGTAGAACTGATGATCAAATACCTGGAGTTCCATTTCGCCAGAGAATGCCAATCCTTTAGACTTCTCCCAATAAGCTTGCAGGCTATTAGCTTTGACAACGTTATCTCCAAATATCAAGTCTTCCACCTCGAAACCAATTGCCTGTAAACCTTCCTGAGTTGCTCTGAGCTTGATCACAGATACTCTTTGAACATTAAATATCTCAGCTAAGGCAAGGTTTTCTACTAAGGTTATATTTTCCAAGGACAGTAGGAAATTACCACCCCAATCAATGAATAATTCATTTCGTTCAGCGGCCTTAATCTCCCTATCAAAAAGTCTGACTCCCATTTTGAATCCGACTTGTAAACCACCAGTTTCTTTTTCTTCTTCAGTTGCTTCTTTTTTGATTAGGTCTGGTTGGTCTAGAATCAGCCAGAAGAATTTTAAATCTAGGTTAGCAAGTTCATCTGTCTTTTGTTCAAGATTCTCTTCTTGTTCCTCAATATCCTCCACAAACAGAACATGTTCTTGTGCTTGCAACTCTTGCGGAGTCGGCTGGTTATAATATTTCCAAACTGAAGTAAACGGTCTGTCGGCAAAATTAAAGATAAACTTGACAATCGTCTGGAATTGCTCATAGGGCTTTTGATCTATTAAAATGTAGTTGATTATCTGATCTGGATTAATGTTATCCGGGTTAATTATCCTCTGCGGTATAAAATCCTTCAGGTTAACGATCAAATAATTCATCAACCTACCAACACCGTATAAAATGACAGTTTGTACAGATTGAGGAAGTTTATTAAAAATTCCTTCGACAGTTAAAAATGCTGTCATGAAAGGACTTATATAGCTAGTGATATATTTCAGGTATTCCCTGATGCCAAGCCATTTTGATATACGAAAATCAAAATAACAAAATACAGCTTCTTTTATAGCATCAACATATTCACTGAGTTCATGACTTTTGAGTAATTCGTAAATGTATTCTTTGGTGATGTCGCTTGTGGCTACGTCTTTAACTAATCCAATGGCGATCGAATTTCTTTGTATGGGTAATAGGGCAGAATTTGCCTGAATCGACAATCTCTGCGCCTCGGATTGGCGCTGAACCGCAGAGCCATTTTGCTGGACAACATGAGTCAACTCATGAGCAATCAATTCCTGTCCTCCTCGACTCCCAGGGTTATATGCCCCCTGCCGAAAGAAGATATCTTGTCCGGTAGTAAAAGCCCGTGCTTGAATTGAGCGATTGAGCTGATCAGAGTGAGCATCGGTGTGTATTCTAACTCTACTAAAATCAGCTCCAAACGCCTGATCCATGGGTTGTCTAATCTTCTTTGATAGGGGCACTCCCGAACCTCTTGCCCGTTGAATTGATGCTTCTAGATTTGGTGGAGCTACCATTCCACCGTCACCAGGCTCAAGCTGCACCATCGGCTTTCTCCTGAGCTCATTTTTATCTTCCTCTTCCTCTTCCCTGGTTTGGATCGAATCATCCAGGGCTGTCTGAATCGGAGCTGGTGCATTAATCTGTCTCACCACCTCAGATGCTACTTGATCTGCTTCTTGTTCATACTTATCTCCAGCTTGACCAATGGTGAGCTTCCCCTGTATCAGATTACCCTGCTGCCAATTACCCATTAATTCATGGGAAAGTCCCCTAAACATTGGCTGAGGCTGAATTGAGGATCCACTAACAGGGGAGACATTACTGAGCAGAGGATCTAGGGAACAATGAACTGGCTCTGTATAACTGGCTTCTGAGTGAGAGTTTTGGTGTTGGGACTTAATTAGATTACCTAGTGCTCGGTTACCGATTATCCCTTGTAGTTCCTCGATGGGGTGGATATTTGCTTTAGGAGTGGCTGAGGTTTGATACGAATCAGGAGGTAGTGTCTTTCTGGTTTGGCTTAGTCGTAGATTACCCATGAGCTTGACTAAATCTTTAACACTCGGCAAAAGTAACAGTGCAATTATCATATAGCCTTTGATAGCTAGGACTTACGCATTTGCCCACTAAATCCCCAATGTTTCTTGTTGTTGTTCCCAATCTTCGGCACTATTAAAGACGCGGGGACACGGTGACACGGGGACGCGGGGACAAATTGGATCGGGATTTGACCCCAACCAATTTTATGCACCCTATAGACGGTGGGGTATTTAACCCAAATTAATTTCGATAATAATAAAGTCTCCATCCTTTGGATCGGTGATTTTGAGGGGTATATGTTGATTGTTCACTTGTTTTCCCTATACTATGCACCTTTTCATTTCTGTAAGATTCTCTTACATGTCTTAACCATCCGAATCAAAGCATAAAGTATTGATAATTTTCCTTAAAAATCTTGTTGAATAGAGACAATTAACTTCTCATCAATTTAGAATTAACAAACTGGTTAAATTAACAGTAATCCAATAAAAAACTCTGCAATATCTGGAGGCTTCTATGATCGGATATGCACCAGTGGGAACAATCCTTACAGCGAATCCAGGGGATAGAATTGCTGACGAACCTCAGACAATTGAGGAAAAAGCCAAGCAGATGGCTGTAGATACCTATGACATTACGGGAGAACACGTTAAAGTCCCCACTTACTTCATTGTCAAATATCCTGATGGTGAAACTAAGGCTTTACACCATGTCAGGGATGCTAAGGAAATTTCCGATATCATTCGGCAGATGCACTTAGAGGAAGAAGAGGGTACTCAAGAATCAGGGGAAGTGAAACACTGGTTGAATTGGGCAGGTTTGTTATTCATTCTTGCTTTCGCTTTGATGACTACTACCATACTTGTCGGCATTTTTTAGATTTTTTAGCTTTAAGTACTGAGTGTAATCTCGCTCAGTACTTGTGTGTTGATAATAATTAACACCATTTGAATTTAGAAATGATTCATGATTCATTGTTTATAGCACTTCTCAAATTGGTGAGATACAAATTTATTGGTTTTAGGGAGTAGGGAGTAGGGAGTAGGGAGTAGGGAGTAGGGAGTAGGGAGTAGGGAGTAGGGAGTAGGGAGTAGGGAGTAGGGAGTAGGGAGTAGGGAGTAGGGAGTAGGGAGTAGGGAGTAGGGAGTAGGGAGT
>JAAHGS010000029.1:51337-54710 GCA_010692645.1 Symploca sp. SIO2E9 | reverse complement strand
ATATAGGTTTAAGTGTAAATGCTTTAAATTACAGATAAAAATATCAAAAAGATTGTATGCCGGCACTCTATATCCCTCCATAACTCTATACTGTCTGACGGCATATAAATTTTAAAAATTAATTATTTATAGCCATTAAAAACTTCATCAGAACCAAAGCTTGAGTACTAGAGTTCATCCAATTGAAAGTGCTGGTATACTAACATTACTCTTCATTAAGACTTAACTGGTAATCCTTTATTGCATTTTGAAAAGCTGTCTTGAGCGCAATAGGAAAAGCTTCAGCCGTTGGAGTTCCCCATCTTCCTCGTGGGGCAACTTTGCTAAAATCAATTTTCTCTCGTGCCTCAAATAAAGCCATTACTAATCCTTCAAAAACTTCTGAGGCTCTGGCGTCTTTCTGAATGCTGTATTCTTGAGCTTGTTTGACAAGTTTATCCACCATTTCTAAAACTCGTGGACTCATATTGATCTGTTTTCTTCTTTGTCGTGGTAAACCTTCACTCCTGTGAGTTTTTGGAGTGATTTTTTTGTCAATTTGTTTCGGTGCTATTGTAAAAGTTTGCTCTTCTTTAAGATCTTTTTTCTTTATCTGTGTAGCAGTTAGCTTTTTTGTTTTGTGTTTAGTCTTACGCTTTTTTTCGATCTCCTCTTCTATATCCAAATAATCCCCCAACTCTACAGGAGGAGATGTCTCAATTTTTTTAGTAATTGAATCTGATATGTCTAGAGAAAAAGACTTAGGTAATCCTTTTTCTTTAACACTACTCATTAACTACTCCTAAAGTCTGTTTATTTAATTCATCTTGAATTTGCAGTTTTTCTATAATATCTTTGGCAAGAGTCATATATTGATTGGCAGCTTGCGAATTTATAGCCCTTTCAAATATAGTTTCACCGAATACAGTTGCCTCACGATGACGAACACTCCTAGATATAACTTGCTGAAAGACATAATCTTCACCAAAGCGACTAAGAAGTAGATTTTGTACATCCCTATCCAGTTTTGCTGTTGAGTCAAAATTACCGAGAATAACACCAAGTAAGGTGAGATTTTTATTGTATCTGCTTCTTACTTTCTCAATAGTCTGAGAAAGCTTCTCTAACCCCTTCAGCTCATAGCCTGATGGGAAAATGGGGACAATGTAATAGCTAGCAGCAATAAGGGCAGATGTCATAATGAAGCCCAAGGAGGGAGGGGTGTCAATGATAACAATATCTCTCTCTCCTATTAAAGATCTAATTGAGTTGCTAAAGCGCATTCGATGCTGACTTCTGAGATCATCGCTGTCTAATTCTGAATCAGCTCCCAGGAGTTCTTTCTCTAGCATAGCCGGTACAACTTCAAGTCCTCTATGACTTGGTATTAGAGTAAGTAAATCATCAAATCGATCATTAAAACTCAGCTCAACCTCTAAGCATGATTTTTTAGCCATATATATATCAGCAACTGTGTGATAACCAGCTCTTTCAATCTCGTCTCTATCCGTTCCCAAACCATCTGTTGCATTGCACTGAGCATCAACATCGATGAGACATGTTGAGTATCCTTCTCTTGCAAAAGCTGCTGCAAGACTTACAGCATTTGTGGTCTTTCCACATCCACCTTTTTGATTGGTTAAGGCAATTACCTTAGTTGTTACGAATTTCATAGCGTTTCCTTTAAATAAGGGATTTATTTATACCTTTATACCGGCATATAAGCTGAGAACTAACTTATCAAATGCTTATGGACACTACAATACCTATTTTTAATTAGATTTTTTTTAATATAAAAATTTTTTTCTATACCGGCATACAGTATGGAGTTATAGAGCCATACAGAGTGCCGGTATACACGCGTTTTTTGAGGTTTTTTATCTGCAATTTCAAGTATTTACATTTAATTTTCTATACCGGCATACAGTGTGGAGTTATAGAGCCATACAGAGTGCCGGTATACACGCATTTTAAGTGCTTAACCCAAGATTATATTTGATTTTCAATGAGTTATATTATAAAAAATAAGTAGAAAGAATAGAGGAAATAGTTTAGTCCATTTCAGGTGAACTAAACTGGAGATTTCAAAAAATTTATCTATTAAGGTTAGGAAATGAAATAACACAGAAGAAATACAGAAATCCTAAAGGCAACCTACCAGAGTTACCTTTAGTCTATCTGCTAAGCTTTAAGAGCTTTGAAAAGAGCTTTAAAACAAGAAAGGAAAAAGAAAAATATTCTTGCTAAAGATTTGAACAAATAACATTAATTCAAATCTACATCTTTTTCTTTTCTATTTCAATACTTTTCAAAGCTCTTAACAGAATTTTTGCACTTACAATTAAGTGTAACACTGTTTGTGTACTTAAATGGAGCTATAAAGTTGTTACATACTATAATTAGCGGCAATCGTTGTGGTCATAACCCACTCAAACCAATCTTGGAGTTACTAAGTCCAATCAAAGTAGGAAGAGGGGGTCTACCAAGAATTCTGTCACTCGCCAAAGAGCGTGCGATTAAGTATTTCAACAAGCCTGGTATATTACCAACATTAAACGCCAGTAATCGTTCATCACGTCAGCAAAGAAGCGAACAACGAGAAGCTTGTATCAGGGTTATAGAAGCACTACTGAAATACTGCGATCTTACAAGCCTTAGAGTTGGGATTCCTAACGGAGAGGAATTCAAAAACATCACAATTGACTTTATTGTTAAGCAAACGAACCTAACAAAACGAAGAGTCGAACGGGCTATCCGCAACCTTAAAAAAGCTGGAATTCTAAAATCAGTGCAGCCACGCACCACCAATAGTAACGGAGAAATCAGAGGACTACCTGCTATACGTGTTCTTTCCAGACACTTCTTTGCAGCTTTAGGCCTTGAACGTACACTTGAACTTGAACGCAAGAAAGCGTACAAGCGCCGCAAGAAAGCAATGCAGGAACTAAGACTAAAAGAAGCACAGAGAAACATTAATAGCACAAGAAAAGGATATGCCGGACTTCTTCTTACCTCTTTGGGAATAAACTTAAGCAAAAGCAGAAGAGCTTCTGATCCTAACATGTATTCCAAAGAATATCTTTTGAAAAAATACGAAGCCCGACGCAGAGAATTATCCATGCAAGCAGAGGTAATGAAGGAAAATCCCGACTGGCCAGAATCTGAGATTAGAGCTGAAGTGGCACGCCGTTTAGCATAAAATTCTGTACTAAAGCCTGACAAAATCAGAAGCTACTGTCTTCTCTTTGGAAAAATCTATCTAAGTCTCCCCAAAATCAACAATCCATAACAAAATTAGGCATTATTTAGAATAGCACTACCCTATTTACAGCAGTGATAACCAATTTTGAACACTAAACTAATATACTTAACTAAATTAAGTGTCGGTTGAAGA
>JAAHGS010000029.1:30120-51237 GCA_010692645.1 Symploca sp. SIO2E9 | reverse complement strand
CCCCAAAATCAACAATCCATAACAAAATTAGGCATTATTTAGAATAGCACTACCCTATTTACAGCAGTGATAACCAATTTTGAACACTAAACTAATATACTTAACTAAATTAAGTGTCGGTTGAAGAAGGGGTTAAGTGTCGGTCACTTAATCAAGAACTTAAATCATCAATAAAAACTATTAATCAGTAACCTAATTACAGAAATGTCAACTTCACTCAATTAAATTTCCAGTCACTATCAACCCAATCTCACGCTCCCCCCTCCCTTCGGGGGTAGAAAGGCTCCGCTCCGCTTCGCAATGTTAACGGCGATTAGCGATTGTCATATTAATTGAACGACCAACTTTTTTTTTGAGGAACATAAGTCTCCCCCAAAATCAACAATCCATAACAAAATTAGGCATTATTTAGAATAGCACTACCCTATTTACAGCAGTGATAACCAATTTTGAACACTAAACTAATATACTTAACTAAATTAAGTGTCGGTTGAAGAAGGGGTTAAGTGTCGGTCACTTAATCAAGAACTTTAATTATCAATAAAAACTCATTAATCAGTAACCTAATTACAAAAATGTCAACTTCACTCAATTAAATTTCCAGTCACTATCAACCCAATCTCACGCTCCCCCCTCCCTTCGGGGGTAGAAAGGCTCCGCTACGCTTCGCAATGTTAACGGCGACTAGCGATTGTGATATTAATTGAACGACCAACTTTTTTTTGAGGAACATACCCCTAGTTTTTTTACGATATGAGAGTTTTGGATAGTTGAATAAGGGCAGCTACTGTTCAAGGTTCGTAACAGAACAGAGTTATTGAAATCGGTAGCACTTTTAAAAAGCAAAAATGCCCAACGTTCTGATATTTAAATACGCCCGAACGGATCACTTGGATTAGTATTAGTCCATAATCTGAACAGCTGAAAGCATTGCCATGCTAAGAGGGGATAACAACCATCCAACAGCAGTTGCCAAAAAACTTGCCCAGGTAATTATCAAGCTTGGGTACTGGTTTCATTCCTCCCCAATAATACTTTCTATCTATATTGTATTGTAAGTTTCTATAAAATCCTAGTGACTAAAAAATTATTGAACACATTTAAAAACTGAACATTTTTGAATGTTGAAATTAATAAAAAAGAAAAAGAACCTATATGCGAGGTACTCGCAGTTAAAAGGACAAACAAAGAAGAACTGCGAGATACCTCGCAAACCCACACCGTCAAGACTAGGTTTATAAACCAGCCATTAAAACAAGTATTTTCTCATTCTCTTGGCATCCCAATCTTTTCCGATATAGCTACGATAATAACCAGATTAAGTAATGCTTGTCTAGAAAAAAGACTTAAAAAACTGAATAAAATTAATCACAAAACTTGACTAAAGTTCTCAACAGACGTAGAGGAATAGGTAAACAAAGTTGGTTTATACAAGCAACACAAAGTTTGTAGACATTGTTACTCGTCAAAGCGGTGGCTCCTGGCTCAAAGCGTCTTACCAACGCCAGAGTAAAAGGGGGATGGAGTTAAGCTACCATCACGCCATCGCAATCCTTCGCGCTGGATTGCGTGGAAACGCGCTTGTCCAGTGGTAAGGGAGGCTTTACAGAGTAGCCCTTTTGAACACTCAAAAGATTAATCCTGTAATTCTATCCCATACTGGTTTTAGACCAAAGGAAAACGGGCGACCGTGGAAAACTCGTTTTTAGGCAAAACTGCTTTGCCAAAAGACGAGCTGTGATAGTGTAAGTGGTGAAAATCCACCTGAAGGGGAGAAGGCATGGCTTAAAAGTCGTGTTGCTTTACTTCAGCAGGGGTCGGGAGCTTAGGCGTGGTGACGCGTCTAATCGAGTGATAACAAGCTCGGCGATCTGTTAACAGCAGACGGTGAAAAGCTCAACGATGAAAGGCGGCAGTTGCTGCAAAAGCTGCGATACCGCTTCTCTGTAAGTTCTATATGGTGCGAGGGCAAACTACGAAAAGCTGTGCAGTGAGTAAGGGGAGTTTTCTGCTTTCTATCCCCCCAAATCGGCTTATAACCATAAGTCGAAAGGTACTGTGTACCTAGCTGCTACGGTCTGCCAGGATACTGGCTAGTGACACCTAAGTAGAATCTAACTGCATTATCACGAAACGGGGAACCTCTCTACTACAAAAATGCGAATGGTAGCTCATTCGCCCTCTGGCGGTTGTTGGCAAGAGACAGAGTAGAGAGGGGGAGCGGGGAGCGATAATATCGCGTTTAAGAATTTTTTTCTTAAACGGCGGTGCTAGCTGCTGCCAGTAGTTACACCGTTCGGATTGGGGTGGTAGCCGATCATAACGACGATCAAAGCTCTGAGGGAGTTCTTTGACGAGTACACTCCCTGTCACAAATCTTTGTAGATATTGAGGTGCATCTGACTAGGAACAGCTCAATGTCAATTTGTGTCAACCTTTCAAGAACTGCAAAATAAAGAAATAACAAAACAACAGGAATAACAGTGACAAAAAAGCATTCAGTACATTTTGCTGACAAATGACGGCTATATGGAAAGTGGCAGGCGGCAAGAGGTGACGTAAGAAGCTAAAAACTTCTTACGGTCGGTGAACTTTTTGTCTGACCTTGGCGCAGACTTCCTTGATGCGTATCCAAAACTTTATTCCTACGGTTTTCGGGGAGTTGTTTATTTTTAACAACTCCCTTTCTATCTTTTAATCTTGTGAAAAATTGGAAATGCAGCGGAATTACTACCTTGTTGATTGTTTGAGTAAATTTATCAGAAAGATAGCTATTGATTACCTGCGTTACGGTTATACACGCTATGCAGTACGGCTAATTCCTGAAGGCAAGGACTTAGAAAAAGTTGATCAGACTATTATTACCTCCTACGGTGTTTTATTTTGTCGTAGCGCCAGGGCAAGACAACGAGCCAAAGGATTGGCAAATGTGGTTTATTTGCGTTTTGGACAACGCTTTATCTTACTGGTAAACCAAGGAAAACATCCAGAAGTTGAGAAAAGAGACTTTAAGAGTTTTTTAGATCATGAATTATATATTGATGGCTACACTATCGGTGTTAAAAGAAACAAACCTTGTGTGATGGTCGCCCCCAGACGCTTCCGCAGTATCAGAAAGTATGCGCTAAAAATTGCGCTGTATAATAAGCAGCGTCTTACTACCTTTCTTCAAAGTATCAGCCCCTTTTCCTACCCAGGAATTAACGAACAAAAATGGAAACTTTTTCTAGCTGTTAATAAACTACGAAAACGAGCTGGATTAGCCCGTATTGAATGGGAAGAGGCAAAAAAACCGAAAAACTGGAGAAAAAAATATAGCTAGGAAAAAAAATGCTTTGATTGGTATTCGTCTAATACATTCCGTACTGTGCGAGTAATATAATCTTCCTCATGACCTGCTTTACGCATAGCAAGCCCAGGACTTGCCTCTCTCAAGGCTTCAGCCATCTCAGCAGCCGTATAATCTCGCTGCGCCATTTTTCGCAAAATAGCAAAGTCCATTCGGCTTTTATCAATCTGCTCACCATAGCGCTTAAGGTATAAGGACATGTAACGGGTATAGAAGGCTTTTGGTGACGGCTTAGATGATCTAGACAGAGTACGAGGTGAGTATACTTGGCGTGAAGCTCTAATAGCTGCTAATGATTTTTGTGCTAAAGCCAAGCGTCTGGAAGCTGAAGGACAAATCTTACCCTGACAAGCTTCAGCCAACACATAGGGGGCATAACCACAACTAATACGGTGTTCTGGCTTTTGATTAGTAAAGCCTGCCAACCTACCGAAGTGCCGCCAATCAGCACTGCTTATGTCAGCTCCATAATCTCGTGCAAGACTTCGAGCTACCTCGGTGGCTAACTGTTCCTCCAGAGGGTCATTTGAAACCCGCACCCAAACTTGATAATTAGCAGGACTCGTTTGGATGATTGCCGCAGGGTGATCACCATGCGGCTTCATTCTACCAATCATCATCTGTGACACATCATCAAGCAGTAACAATCCTTGAGAACCTTTGGGTCTGATGAAAATATCGTGACCACTAGCATTCTTGCTTTTCAGAAAGCCGACAGCATTTAGTACTTGTTCCTGACTATAGGTAACTATGCCACGCAATGATTGCTTATCACGCCTATCGAAAAGACCGACTTCATAGGAGCTACAGCGCATCCCTTGCAACTGCCGACGTACAGCCAGATACGTCCGGTCTATTCGTTTTTGAAATACCATACATTGCCCTGTTTAAAATACAGATTTTAATTTTCTTGCTGTTTTAGCCAATCCTCAATCAGCTCCTCTACCAGTGCCGACATCTCTTGACCACTCTGCATTACAGTCACTTTAAATTTCATATATAGTTCTTTAGGCAGATAAAAAGTGCCTTTGGTGTAATTGGGGTCTTTATTCTTGCCGACTAGACGGCTAGGCGTCTGACTGTCTAGACGTTCAGCTTTACCTTGCTGAGCGGCTTTTAAAAGCTCGTCATACTTGCTCACTAATCAGCTCCTCTCCAATTTCCTTATAGGCTTGCCATGCGACTATTCCATAGCTGTTTTTCACTTGAGAAACAACTACCCCCTGTGTTGAAGCCTGTTCAAAGGCAGCAGAAAATTTAGGAATCTGAGCCTTAAACAGAGGAAGTCCACTGGCAGTAATCGCTCTTCTCGCCTGTTCTGTCGCTAGCTTGGAGCGACCATCGCAGAAGGTTAGCAAAATTTTGAAGTTACTGGGCAAGCCGAGCGCCATCTCAATTACCGGACGAAAGGCGAGGGCATTGGGAGTAGTGGGAACAACTAACAGGTCACACCCTTTAGCCAGGTTCTCTACTTCCTCTTGTGCTAATCCTCCTGGGGTATCAATAACAGTATGTTCAAATTCACGAGTAAGCTTAATCCCCTGACGCTCATCACAAACTCGAAAGGGAAGCAGACCTGGCTTTGCCCATTGTAAGGCTGACCTCGTGCTGTCCCCGTCAACCAATAGAGTAGGCGCATGTAATTGCAGAAATGCTGCAAGATGAATCGCCGTAACGCTTTTACCCACTCCTCCTTTGACTGATGCCGTTGCCACAATCATCGCCGTCTAAGTGTCTAGGTGTCTAAACGTCTAGTCGTCTAAGTCGGTTAGACGACTAGACGACTAAATATTAAATTCAGGCTTCCCTGTTTATTACCGATATTTGCAAAACTTTACATCTGTAGCGTCAAATTCGATTTGCTCTCTGTAAAACTGGAGACTCCTTAATTGTTGCTACTAAAAAGAGCAAGTTCCAGTTGGTCAAGCAGGGTCTGATAAGCGGTTGCATCTTGTACAACTAATGCTGCTTTTCCATTAATGGTGAGAACAACAGGTTTTTTATTTGACTCAAGTTGTTTCACAAAGTCTTTGGTATTTCGTTGAAAATCAGATAACGAATGAATATTATTTATGTTTACCATATTCTGTTCTTAAAAACAGGCAATTAACTGTTAATAACATGTTGACATATTGGTAGAAAAAGTCAATAAAAATTTGTTTATAATTTGCTTAGGTTCTGCACGTATTATGCTTACGGTAACAGACTGTTTTCATTCAATCATTTGCGAGAACTAAGCCAATAGAAATTTTTTTTTGACTTTTAAAAGTCGTTCAGGTAACTACTCTATATTGTATTAGGGTTTTTAACCGTGTCTATTGAAGAATTAAAAAGAGATTTTACGGAAGCATTTGAGTCAGTTTGTCGTGGGCATAGAAACAGATTCGATGTATTCAGAGATTGGGCAGAGTGTGCGATGATGGCAACGTACAATAGTCCGGTCACGATGGGCATCTTGAAACCAGATGACACCTATCACGCTTTCGAGAAGCGATACCTTGAAATCGTGGCTAACTATTCTCAAGATGAAGTCAAGGCATTCATCAAAATGTTGGGAATAGTTCAGGTGGTTCTAGAGGAGACGAAGCTCGACTTTCTGGGATCAATATACCAAGAATTAGAAATCGGAGGTAAGCCAACCAAAGGCGAGTTTTTTACTCCTTTTCCTTTGGCTCAGGCGCTGGCGAGTGTCACGCTTGAGAAAGAAGATGTTGTTCAAAGTGCGATTGATGAGAAAGGTTACATCAGCTTTTACGAGCCTTGTGTTGGTGCTGGAAGTCTGCTGATTGCTGCTAGTTTAGTATTGGAGGAAAGTGGGATTGATCCAAGGAAATATCTTTTGTTCAAAGCCGCTGACATCAACGCTATTTTCTGTAATATGACGTATATCCAGGCGGCATCACTTGGACTGATTGGATGGGTATGTCACGAAAATTCTTTAACTCAAGAGAGATGGCAAGTACTCACTACTCCACGGCTCCAAGTTTTCTCCCGAAAAGATGACTTTACTGTTGCTGCGAAAATATTCTCTGTGGTGGAAGAGTTCAATGTTGGCAATGATGATGATGAAATTCTTCCACATAACCTTGAACTCGAAATTCAGAAGAAAGATAAGATTACGGAGGTTGAAACACAAGCTATAGTAGTATCAGTAACTGATGCTACTAACCAACAACTGAATTTCTTTGATTTATTAGAGGGAGAAGATTCAGCTTGAGGAAAGTTGACTTTAAAAGATGGGGCTACTGTTTCTGTTGTTGCACTTTGTAGCCTGTATTTGAAGTGAATAGTTCAGACGGTTTTAAAATGAAAAGACCCAGGTACTTTTCTGGGTCTTCTCGCTATTAATCATATTAAATAATATTTGTCTATATTTTTGTTAGCAGCTTTGAACGCATAATTTGGAAACTTATGTATATAATGTTCATCGATGAGTCAGGGACTCCACCTCCTCCAAATAAAAAAAATACTAAGTATTTTGTATTGGGAGCCATTATCATACCTGAATTAAAATGGCACTCAATTGCAAGGGATCTAAGATTACTCAAGCAACAATACTGCGTCTCAGGAGAAATCAAGTGGCGTTTCTTTAGCCCGAACAATAACAAACCTAACAATAGCCTTGTTCACTTGACTACTCATGAAAGATTCTCTTTCAGAGATGAGCTTTGTAGTCTCATAACAAAATATAAATCGATTAAACTAATGAGTGTAGTTGCTAACACAGATAAATATTATGAGCGAGCTTCAATTAATAAACCAGATAATGTTTATCATCTCGCATATAAACAACTGATGGAGAGGTTCCAATATTATTTACAGGATTTGAGCCGGACAAATGGTATTGAGGCAAATGGTGTTATTGTTTGTGATCATCGAAATTCTCAAAATGATATGAGCCTTAGAACACTTCATCAAAAATTGATTAGTGGGGAAGATGGCTATCAGTCAAAATTTACACGATTGATTGAAGGACTTTTTATTGCGCCATCGCACATGAGTGTTGGTATACAGCTTGCTGATATTATTGCTGGAGCTATGTTTAGGTGGTACGAAAAAGATGACAGTAAAGTTTTTGATAAGATTAAAAACAGTTTTAGAAGAAGTGAATCAGGGGATATTTGGGGATACGGGATTGTGGCGTGTGATAGGAAGTTAAGCGACGCCGAGTCGGGATAAATCCCAACCCTGCAAGTATCGACGCAGTCTCGGCGTACTTTTATGATACCTTAGTTCTACCTTGTTATTCAACTTTTTTAGGAGATAACTAATATTATTAGGCTGTTAGATTTGATTTTCAGTTTTTTCATAAAAGTAAAGACAGTTACCTGCTGCACTAATGTGCTATTAAGGTATTTATAGCGTATAAATTGAATTAAAATACCCCCAAGGATAGGGGGTAGCAGACGCATTATTGAGCTTTAAGCTTGCTGAGTATTGATGAGAATTGTTCGAGCTTTAATTACCATCTGTTCCGTAATTCCCTGGTTAATTAAAAACTGCGCTCGTCGTTTGGCATTCGTGATTTGGGAATACCCCTTTAACTCCAAATGCTGACACAAACGCCGCCAGTCCTTCTTGGCACTAAAACCACTCAGATATGGTCGCATTGCCTCGACTGTTCCAGGATTTTCCGATGCCTCCTCAGCGGTTTCCTCGCTTAACTCACACTCCTGAACAAAAGCTAGCTCTTTCTCCGGTTCAGTTTCTAACCCTTTTGGTTCTGAAGTCTCTGCTTGTAGAGCAGTCTCTTCACATTCAGACGGCAGTACTGCCGTTGATAGTTCTTGAGGGATACACTCTTCCGATGATGCTGGAAGCTCCTGTTCAGTAGTGTCTGAGAATGACAGATCAGGAACTTCTGAGTTAGTTTCCGTTGGCTGCTCCTGGGGCTTACTCTCTCCTGCTTGTCGCCATAACGTGAAAAGGCTTTGAATACCTATCACTACAATCAGCGTTTCAAACAAGTGGAGTCCAAACGTATCAATATTCTCCAGAAGGGTAATGACAACGGCAGCAATGACAGCAAAAAAGACAGAATTTTTATGGTTAGAAAGTGTGGTAAACATGTGGCGACCTCCTGATTCGGT
The DNA here is from genome assembly GCA_010692645.1 of Symploca sp. SIO2E9. Classification (GTDB taxonomy): domain Bacteria; phylum Cyanobacteriota; class Cyanobacteriia; order Cyanobacteriales; family Coleofasciculaceae; genus SIO3C6. Next base: position 42,798 of record JAAHGS010000029.1, on the reverse strand, counting down.
GAACAAACTTGACACTTTTTCTAGGTCTGCCACCCCTTTATGGGGGATTGGCTGTTCCTGGTGTCGCGGCGGCTACGATTTAGTTCGCTAACAATAGCCGCTGACTTACCCAAGACCACGCCAATACAGTTGACCATTATGAAGCGGAGGTCGAAACTTTAGGAGGAACTTGAAGCAGAGCTTCTATCTTTTTATCCTCCAGTAAATTACCTGATACCACTGGCACTCGAATGCCTACATCTTGACTATATGTTTCAGGTTTAGGCAGTAAATTAATGAGCTTTCTTTCGTATTTCATGTTACTAATGTTATACAATTAACTTCGATATTCTCGTAACGAGATGACCTTATCGTGTCCCTCTAATTGAGCGCCTTCACCATTAAAATGAACGTTCATTTTTTCAAGAATGGATTTCAATTCACGCTTATAGAGGTTAATCTTATTCCGAGCTTTCTTATTATTCCGATTATTTGATAAGCCCCAGAAAAGACTTACCAGTGAGTCAAGATTTACTGATAAAGTATCATCTTTCACAAATTCCTCTAGCCATTCATTGGCATATGTAAGTAACGCTTCGTCATAGTCTCGAAACTTCCTCTCGGTATTACCCTCCCAACCGTTACAAATATCGGTTTTACTTCTCGGTGGTTGTGCAGTTCTGCCCTTTTTTATCTCACGATAAAGCTGATAAAGGTAATCTTGTTTGCTACCCCAGACATCCTCATCTTCATCATCTTCTTCTAAACCAATTTCTGAAAGACTTTGTTTTGGAGAAATGGTTTCAGCTTGAAACACTTCTGATAAGTCCCCACGAAAAACAATCGGTTCAGCAGGGATATTAATTGACCAGGGTTCGGTAATCGGTGCTTCAAACGCCATCGGCGGTTGCTTATTCTGCCGAACTGTATAATGGGCATGAGTTGGATGCAGTGCTGGACGAGAGCGCACCAGGCAAGGATATCCTTGACGCTTGGATTCAATGAAAAGTCGCTCCGGCTGTTCCCCTTTCCAAAGGGTGGACGCTTGATTGAGTGCTGATTCACACAGGTCAATATCCACAAAGTTCGAGCGCTGGTTTGAATCAAGGTCTAGCGCATCACAATTTCGCGACTGATTCATTCCGATTAAACAGCCTTCAAACTTTCGTAGCTGTGCGCCTAAAAGTCGCAGGGCATCGGCAGGATGAAAGAGTTTTTCACGCTTGATAAGAAGTTTAGCTTCTTTGGTGGCAGCAAAAGTCAAAGCATCATCAATCTCATCCCAGACGATAATCAGATAGGGCCAGTTCTTGGCACGTTCCTCTGGTGGCAGTTCCCGCACCTGGCGTTTCCAGTCGTTCCGTCGCCGGATAAGCTCACGAACCAAACAGTCTAGTGTACGAACAATCTCTTCAGGTTCAGAAACAATTGGTAGTGTCCCCCAATCATTTAAGTGCGGATCTAGCACCAAAACCTGTACTGGTTTATCCAGATTACGGCTAATGACAGAGATGAGTTTAATCGAGACAGAGGTTTTACCAGCTCCAGAATTACCAAAGATAAGGACGCTCACCTGCTCCTGAAGAACAATTTTTTCAGCACTTGCCAAGGTAAAATTACCCACAGGGAGCCGCCCTTTTATCCCTGCCTCTTTGACCTTCTCTAACCCTTGCTGCGCCAGATCCTTAAGATAGAGATTCTTGGTACTATCTACCAACTTTTGAAAGGCTTCTACCGTTGGTGAACAGCGATAGGTATTCCCAATCTGAATCCGAAAGGCTTCTTCTGTCAGTGCAGGTGGACGCTCGTTAATTTCAATATAATCCGCAAGCGCCTCCACCACTGTCCCTACCCCTTGCGGCAGATACAATCTACAAGCAGTTAAAATCTGGTCTAACGAGTAGTTCTGGAACCAAGCATCACGCACAACGGCATAGAGAACTTGGAGCTGTTGAGCAGACAGTCCTCCAAAACCAGATGGTGATGGACTGGAAAAGTGATTGTGGTACGGTAAAAACTGCTGCTCAAACATTACTTACTGCCCCAATTCGTAACGAGGTAGACTACGCTCAACACTTTGCTGTAGCTCGGTTACATTCCCTTCTGGCGGGTAAATTGTTACCGGACGACGGGTTAAAATTGCAGTACAGCCCCCCACAAAGGCGATACCACCGAAGACCACAGCGACAATAACGCCAATTGACTTCGCTGTTCCCAACGGGTTTAATAGCGGCTCTTTGATTAGATCGGTGAACAGATACAAGAAACGCCAGCCACTACCTGGAGCGCGTTTTGCCGCATTCCAAAAGTGAATACAAGGAACCCAAATATTACCTCTGGTTACTTTAGGTGCTTTAGTTGAGATGGGATTATTCATGATTGGGGGCATTCCTGTCACCATTGGCATTGCTGTTTGCCCCATCATGTTCAAGAGCTGTGGGTGTAGCGCATTCTGCATTGAAGCTTGTTGCTGCATAAGCTGCTGCATTAACATTTGCATCTGTAGCGCCTGGGCTTGCCCCACTTGTTGATTAAGCATTGGTTGTGGGAACACATTCTGCATTTGTGGCATTGTTGGTGACAGACCCATAGTGGAATAGGGTACTAGCGCACCAGGGTTAGAAAAGTCAAGCGGCATCGTTTGCGTTCCAGCACCACCAAAGTAACCGGAAAGGTTTTGGAAGGCATTATTCAATGAATCTTGCTGATTGTTTTTGTGTGAATTTTGGTTGCTCATCGTTAAATTCGGGGTTGTCCGATTGATTTAAGCAGTTCAGATTCAGTAAGTGGCAGATCATCAGTCTCTGAATCCGCAGGTGACTCCTCTTTTGGAGATTCGCTGTCCTGAGAATCTTCCTGCTGTTGATTGGCTGTAAGGTTGGTGTAGTGCTGAAGATGTCTCAGTAAGTCTTCGGGCAGGTCTGATGCTGTAGGCTGAGAAGTAGTGTTTTTGGTAGAAAAGGTTTCTTCTTCTGGTTCCGAAGTCTGCGGCTTATCAGTTAATGAGCTAGCTTGATAATCTTTTGCTGCAACTGATTGTGCTGCAACTGATTGGACTTCAATATCTTCCAAAACCCAGGCGAATAATCCTAGTGCTGCGCTGCTCATAGCAATGGCGTTTATAACCAGCAGCGTTTTGTTTGGATTCTGCGCTACCATAATCGCTTGCTGCGTATTGTCAGGGTCGGGATTACCCTGGTATTCATAGCGCTTACTGGAAGCGGCAATTGAACAACAAGCCAGTAGCACTAATGTTACCGCGCCCAAAAGCTTAAGAGAAATCTTCACTACAACTACTCTCCTTCCCCTGATAGCACCTTCTGCCAGCTATGATGCTCAGCCAGACGCTCACGGCTTTTTTCCTCTTCCTCCAAAAGGTTAGAATTAATACCGTCAATCTGCGTCACCGCATCCAGCAGCCCCAGCACTCGCAACATATCCTGTTGCTGTTTTTTGTACTGCTGTTGCCGCGAGACCAGTTGGGTCATCGTAAGCTGCGTATTGTAACGGGGTTGGGTGGTAATATTTTCAGCCGTGGCTATCGCCCATAAGCGTATATAGGCAATACTCGCTAATTCAGTAGGGGGAATAGCCAGTGTTACTTCCTCAACCCCGTCGTGGTAGGTAAGTCTGGCGTTAGTACCTCGTTGTGCCAACCATGCCAGTTTGTTAACCATCATGGTTTGTTGGTGTAACGCGCCAGCCTCTGTCAGTCGAAATGAGGGATGTCCTTCACGGTTACGAAGTGTTGCTACATCTCGCTGAATCTCAACTGAGAGTAGCGCCACTTGCTGTTGTAAAATGCCTGCGTTTTTTAATGTATCCGGTGAAAGATCTACCCGTGTTAAATGTTCCAGGTATTCTTGATAGGCTGCATTTTTCCGCGCAATGGCGATCTCTTTCTCCGTCATTCGGCGCGTAGTAGCAGGGTTGTTGACCACAAGGGCAGTGATTAGCATAATAATACCAACAACTCCCCCAGCCATTAGAATCAGGCGTCCTTTTTTAAATGAACGCTGTGTTGAGGTGGGACGCCGAGACAGTGACGCTGCCGGAATGTTCTCAGGTGGTGTCTCATAGGGGACTTTTGTTGCTTGAGAATTCATAGCGTTTACACTCGTCTCGACGCAATATCAATGCAAACATAGATGGGTGATGAGGATGGCTTGTCAATAGCACGCCACCAGCGGGAAACGTAGTAACAGCACACACCAATTACCATCCCTACCCCAATAACCAGGGGATGAAAGGCGATAGCCACGGCTGAGTTGCCGACTATTCCAGCGATACCACCTTGCACAAGGCTGTGCAGGAAGGTTGACCAACCGATAGAACCTGTGATTTCTAGCATTACTTTAAATCCCTTCGTTGTAAGGCATTGAACAGAAAATGAAGTGCCATGACGCTGCCAAGTAATGAGCCAAGGAAACACCCTGACAGCGCCGTAATAATGGGAGTCTCTTGATTGACCACCATACCGAGTGTTGTTCCCGCAACACTGCTTAAAGCTACCGTGGCAACCGACCATAGGGCGGCTTCCTGTACTTCTTGCGTTTTCTCCTGCTGGTAATGTAACTCCCTAAGTAATCGATCTCTTTCTGCCCTGTGCAGTACTCCTAACTGAAATACTGCCGCTTCCAGAGGAGTGCTTAGGCTATTCCTTCCTGATTTGTCACTTGGTTGTGATTGGCAGGGTGCAGTTGAATCACTTCTGTGGATGGTTTGGTCTCCGTGGGGAGTAAGTTGTCGCTTTGCACTTCCTCTTCCAAGTTGCTTTCGTCCCCTTCTAAAAAAGTCACTATTTCCTCCTCTGAAAGTTCGCCCTGGGCTAGCCTCGCCAAGTCTCCCGTAAAACCCAAACCAGGGATAAAGCCCTCATTGTCACCATCGGCTGGTGAAAGATAGTCTTCAATCTCAGGGATTTCAAGGGCATCAACAAAGTCTTGAGGAAGTTCTAAAGTGCCGTAAACAGCATCATTTAGTTGCTGTAACTGAGTACCCACTACTGCTGCATCAGCGATGGTATCTTTGACAATACGAGCTAAGAACTGGCTCTGGCGACCATGCCGATAAGCATCAGCCAGTTTATCACCTTCTTGACTACCAGCCTGGACATGGGTTTGTAGGGCAACTTTTTTGCTTTTTACTAATTTTTGCTGCAAGTCGCCCTGGCTTCCTGCTTGAGCAGTACTCTTGCTATTACGCGATAGCTTGGTAGTACGTTTCCGTTTAGAAGTCGTTGTTGAAGACTTATCGCTTGCTACTTTCTTGCCACCTTTACTTTGATTGGTAACTTCCTCACTAGCGGCTTGATTTTCGAGCTGTTCCAGGTAGGCTGTAATCGCTGCTGGTACACTCAATTCACGCTCTTTTTGTAGAGAGGCAACTGACGTAATCTCTTCCAGTTCATCACCTGTATACTCAGCTCGTTTTATCAAGCCCAATCCTTCAATAATATCTTCCAAGACACTGACACCAATTTGGTCACTTAGTGCTTGGTAAGTCACACAGTTAGCTGGCTTTGATTGGGAGTTGTTGGGTTTCATAAGCGTGTTCAATATATTGATGGAGTCGAAACAAATCTTTGTCGATGTCTACGCCAAGTTTGATAAGTTCTGTGCGTAGCAGTTTTTGACGGCGTAGACACATAAACTGCTTTCTACTGTTGACGCCGTGACGTGCGCCTAACCAACGGTTGAGCAGGAAAAGCTCTTCAACTTCTTCCTGCGTGAGTGTTCGACCACGGAAGCCAAGATGTTGGCAGTAACGCCGCAAGGTTTTGCGGGAAACAGGAATAAGTGAAAGCGTTAATTTTTTGGTGCAGATGTACTGATTAAAGCTAAGACTTTTCCAGCACAACTGATAATGAGTTGTGAGCTTCTTCATCCCCCTTTGTAAATAAATGTTACTTAAACGTTCAGAGGGAGAAGCGACTTGTATTAGGTCACATGCTACCCCGAACACTTACTATTTACCCACATAAGTAAAGAATGCGCTTTAAAACCAGTACGATTTTCGTACTGGTTTTTTGTAAAGCTTATAGGCGGCGGTTTTGGAGTGCCTCAAAAATAGGTAATCAGGTTCAGGTAGCTAACAACCAGACCTTAAATAGAAAGCAGACAGGGGGGATATTTCCTTTACCAAAGTGTTCCCTCTGGAACCCTTAAAAAGTAGGCTAACACATCCTGTTACCCCCAGAGAAGTTAAAACCCTTTGTAATTTCGTAGTAATAGGTTATTTTACTGCCTTATTAACTTTGTGATTACCAAGAATTAAGTGTGCTATTAATCAAATGTTTTTAATAATTTATAGTGAGTCGTATACCTATTTCCACCGCTTTGTAACGAAATATGACTAAAGTGTTCGGAGTGAAACGGTACTACTATAGGTTAGCGCTTCCCCCTGCATATTCACCACTAATGTAAAGGAAAAAAGATTGCATTATAAAAAGTAATCAGGATTCATTCTCTTTGGTTGTAATCCTTACAAGATAAGACTTTGAGCCGTAAAAATAGCTGCCATTAGGCTTAGAAAAGGCACAACTATCAATATTTCAGAGGGAAACTTTTGTTACACAATTGTTCCCCCTGAAACAGCTAAAATTAGCAAAAAAATAAGCACTTCCTTCACTTCTATAACTTCTTAAACTTCCACTACTTCTAAAGACACTCCCCCATAGGCATTAAAAAACCCCTTTGGGGGGTGTAGGTGAGAAGTCCGAGAAGTGTAAGAAGTGCAAGCAATAAAATAAATTGCTTAAGCTACCTTATAACTACCTTCATGCCGATGGTTACTTGCTGGTAGAGGTGTTCAATATCGTGATTATACATTCTCAGACAACCGTGTGATGCAGCCGTACCGATAGACGCTGTAGTATTTGTACCATGAAAACCAATCAGACCATCTGCGGTGGTGTGAAACCGTATCCATCTGCTTCCCATTGGATTATCGCCACCAGGTGGAATAACTTCACTGGTTATGGGGTGTTTCCAGAATGGGTATTGCTGCATATCATCAATGTAGTAGTCTCCTGTCGGGGTTTCCCACCCAGGCTTTCCAATGGCAATGGGAAATTCAGCCTTAGTAGTTCCATTGGACACAAGCCGTACCACTTTTTCCGAAAGTGACACATACAAAGTAGGTACAGCTGTGGTTTTTGACTTACTAAGGGCTGATTGTAGCTGCGAGGGGTGCTGTGCCAGTTTCAGACAAGGACAATAAGCAATGTCAGAATTTTTTGAAGCAGGAGAATAAGTTACCAGTAGCACAGCGACAGTAAAGCAACCTCCTGCGGTAATTGATTGTAGATTAATGTTGACCCACATGATAATAAAACCCCTGCATTACTCACAGGGGCGCGTATAGGAGAGGATAAGGAAGAGCTAATAGCTACCAGAGGCTTTTTACCCCCTGCCTGTTTGTGGCTGCTGCTTCGTCCTCTGGTGAGGCACTTGTCGAGTTAGACTGGTTATTTGTCGCCAGCGGTTGCGTGGTTGTGTCACCAGTACTAGCTGGTTCAAGTGCTGGTTGTGCATTAGTCTCGGTGTATTGATCTGGCTTGATAAGCGTGTCTGGTGTCGAAGACGGTGACGAGTTAAGAGGAGTGCTACAGCCAGATGCAGAGATAATCAGGTAGCACATTACCATGAGCTTAAGAGAGCGCATACTAAAATCCTCCTCCGCTAAAGATGATTTGTACGGTGCAGGTTGTCGCGTGACGGCAGGTTAAGTGGAGTTCTTCAATTTTTCGGTAGAAGAGCAATTTACCGAGTTTGGCGCGGTGCTTTTTCGGCATTCTCCTAAAACCGGAACCCCACTGCCTCACTGTGTTTGTTGAGAGTCCAAACACTTCACTTAGCAGACGATTACAACGTGAACGGTAGCCATGCCCTTTCTGCAAGGTGGCTTCCTCTGAAGGCAGAGAATCGAGTCCTAGCCACTTATCACAAAACTCAAGTGGCTCTAACTCCGAGTAGAGCGGTATCTGCGTAGGAGTCATAATTGAATAGCGTTTTCAGATTGTGTTCTGTTGGCGCTGACCGCAGGAAAGGGCTTCAAACTAATCCTGCGGTCTTTTGTATTAGTGGTTTTAGAAACCAGTACATGTATCGTACCATAACTAGTGCGGAAGTGAAGACAAATACAGCAAAATAATGGCACTATAAATATGGTAGTAGGTAAGAATGACGCGCCAACGAATTAATGTTGACTTAACAGGAACCAGAATTAAGCGTTTGATTGAGCGACTGGCACGTTTTGAGCGCCGCTCAATTTCAGCAACCATTCGCCTGTTGCTGGAAGAGGCGCTAACAGCACGGGCGCTAAGTGGGGCAGGGCCACTGGTTGCTGTGGATCAGCTCTTATGTTGGAAAAGTGAAGACCTTGCCCTTGAAGCAGATATTGCGCTAGAGCGGATTGAGGCGATACAAGATGGGGCGACGCCTACAGAAGAAGAGCTGCAAAAACTAGCTCCCGTTATTAATCTAAAAACTGACGAGCTACGGAAACAGTTTTCGCGTATTGAAAATGAACAATAGTAAATTTTTGTAAAAGTAAGTTTTACTATTTCATCCAATCGGTGAGAACAGACCGTGCAGAAGCAGGTGGATTGCTTCTAATTAAGCAATAGATCTTAGGGAAAAAGCCAGCATAAGAAAAATTTCTCGCGCTGGCTTAATAAAGCTATGATGAAAAATAAAGTAATGACGGGCAGAAATTATCCGTCGCTACAGGAATTTAAAGGTCTACTCAGTAGTGCGAAAGTTTTGGAGAACAGGAACACTGACTGAGAACAGGGATGGCTGTCTAAAAATAAACAGCTTTTCTCTAATTATACTCGTACTTCTGAATTTCCCTGCACGGTAACTATTCCTTTGTCCGTCCTTTGCCACACCACAAAGGAAGGTTTTGCGCCATGTCTCTACAAGAAGTTACCTCTCACGAACCCTGCCGTCACTGTGGTAAGCCTGATGGCTGCTATCGGTTAGACAAGTTAGAAGTATGTAGAAGAGGGGCATCGCCAGCACCAGGCTGGAAGGCAACCAGTAAAAAAGATAATGACGGCAACGTGTTTTATGCGCCCATTGAATCTCGTCAGACTAAGGATGTACGACCCAAGAATCGCCGCATCTGGGAGTATCCTTCACGCGACGGGAAAACCTTTGTGCGAGTGGTGCGGCTTGATGATGGGTATGGCAAAAAGAAAATCTGGCAGGAACACTTTGATGGCAAAGTGTGGGTAAAGAACCTTAAAGGAATAGACCGCGCTGATATACCTGTTTACCGTTATCACGAAGTACAGCAGGCAATTAAGGAAGGAAAAAAAATCTTTATCGTCGAAGGTGAGGGGGTGGCTGATGCCTTGTGGCTCTTAGGTCTTGCTGCAACCACCAATATCGGTGGGGCTGGCAAATGGCGCGATTCAGACAGCGAAGATGTCTATGGTGCTACTGCTCATGTCCTCTGCCCTGACAGGGATAAGCCAGGAGTAGAGCATATGAATTCGGTTTACGCCAAGTTACAGGGAACCCCAACGGTTAAATGGCTTTTAGCCTATCCTGATTCATCCTTGTGGCAGCGACTTCCCGAATCTAAGGGGGTAGATCTTGCTGATTGGATTAGTGATTTCAAGCTTAGTGCCGATGATCTTAAGGCAGCAATTGTTGATGAGCTGCCGTTTGAAAAGCTTCCACTACTAACACCTCAACCACACACACACCATGCAGTTACCGCCCCTGATGATACCTTGGAGCAGGTAAAAGCTCTAGTTGACAACAATGTGAACGGGGCGCTTCTCACCGAGCGGCTTAACTCTGTAGCCGAAACAATGCCCATTCGGGAAGTACGGACACTTCACCAGGAAGTCCTCGATGAGAAAGAGCAGCAGGCAGCGATGACAGAACAGACAAAAACTCTGTCTGAGCTTCTTGCTACTCAAAGTCCTGTGCTTGATTTAAGACATATTTTGCCGGAAAAATTAGCCGAACCGCTACAGCTATGGTCGAAATGGATGGGTATGCGGGAGGCAGTGGTGTTAACCGCACTGCTCTCAGCCGTTTCCAGCCTGCACGATTCCGATACCACTCTGGTGTTAAGCCGAGGGCAAAATTTCTATGTGCCGCCGACGATATATGGTGGGCTGGTTGCTGAATCAGGGCAGCGCAAAACTCCGGTTATTCGCACGATTATTACCGAACCATTAAAACCGTTAACCGATGCCGAGGAAGATAGGTTCGCTGCCGAAAAAGAAGAGTTCGAGGCACAGTTGGAAAAATGGCAGAAGGATAAACGGGGAAAACCACCAGAACCTCCCTCCCCACCGTGGTTACACTATTTCACTGATACCACGGGTGAGGGGATTCCAGCACAGGCAAAAACCAATCCGAGAAGAATCCTATATGGGGTTATTGATGAGTTATCTGGATTGTTCTCTAGTCAAAATGCCTACAGAAGAGGGCGAGGAAGCGACAAACAAGACCTGCTCTCGTACTTCAGCGGCATGGGCAAAAAAGTCTTAAGGGCTGATGGCGTTCGTTGTAATCTAAACAAAATTCTGCTCTCGATTTTTGGCACTATCCAGCCAGAAGTCTTGAAAGCCCATATGAAGGATTGCAGTGACCCCGATGGGCAGTGGGCGCGATTTCTGTTTGTGCATCAGCCACCGAACATTGGGGATGTAAATGATGACGAGGATATTGATATTGTACAGTTGTTGACGGGATTGTACCGTGTCATCCATCGCTTTCCTGGAACAAAATATCGTTTAAGTAAGGCTGCTAAGAAACGTTTCAAGAAGATATACCGTGAGCTTGAAATCATGCGCCTGCAATGCTTGGCTCCAGGTCTACGGGCTGTGTATGCCAAAGCAGCCGGATATATTGGGCGTTTAAGCATCAATCTACACTGTATCTGGGAATATGCACGGGGAAAACGCTACCCAGATGCTGAAATCCCATTGGAGATAGTAGAACTGGCAATTGAGCTAATGGCGTTCTACATCGGTCAAGCAAAGTATTTTCACGCCAGTTTTGATGAGTCGGAACAAACCTCTTGCTCATTGAAACTGGTGGGTTTGTCCCAAAGATTAGAGCTTGCTGGAAAAAATGGCGGATGGGTAAAAGCATCTGACTTTCAACAGACCTTTAGTGGTAAAAAGCGTCCCAATGCTAATGAAGCCCGTAAAATCATGCAGATGACAGTGCAACTAGGGCAAGGAAGCATCAAAGGTACAGGGTGTCACATGCAGTTCCACTGGCAACGTCAGTTTGATGGTCACACGCCTCTACCACCACAGCCGACAAAAATGGAAAAAACTAGGCAAAAGTTAGGTGCTTCTTCTAGCCCTAGAAGCCAGTTACAGCAGGGAATGGAAGAAAAGTTAGGTTTTGTAGGCAACAGTAATTGTTCTCAAGCGGCACTTTTAGAGAAAATACCGGAAGAGAAGAAAGATAACACCCCTGTACAAAACCTAGAAAATCTCTCAATACCTTTGACAACAGTCATTCCAGCGCTAGGTTTCCAACCTAGAAAATACCTAACTTTTGGTGTGACCACACTGCCATTTATTAAATTGGATACAGTCACACCGAGCCAAGTGCCTGCTGAAGATACCGTAATGACAAAAGAGCTTGATGAACAAAAAGTAATAAATACTACGTCAGTAGAAGATCAACAAGGCAAAGAAGTAAATTTTGATTCTTTCCCTCATCAAGATCCTGCTGCGCTACCAAGTGCCAAGCAAGAGAAAGCTGAAATAATCAAACAAAGAATACTCGCCATCGAAACTCAGGATGATTTTCAGGTTTTACGCACTAATCCTGATTTCTCAGGTGAGGAGTTAAATTGGGTGCGTCTTAACTTGCTCACGAAGGAACAGCGTCAGGTGTTAACGCAGACGGTTACTCAACCCTGCAACAATCAAACCCCATCGGCATCAAGTGTAAGCAAAGAAATTACCAAATCCAGCAAAGCTAAAATTGCTGCCTTTTCTGCTTGGGCAGCCGCCATCAGTGAGGCTTATGAGCGTTATGCAGCACTGGTAGAGTCTAGTGAGGAAGTCTCGGAAACAACAGACTGTGAGCAACAGGAAGTAGCCGAGGTTAATGTTCCTGTACAGAAGGAACAGCCTAAATCGCAGAAGGCAACAAATGTCCAGCTAGTAATGCTTTCAGCGCAGGTTGGGTATTTAAAAGCCGTATGGGACGATCATATTTTGGCAGGAATTATCGGGTGTGAGACGAAGGAGTCGGCGACACAGTGTCAACAGCAACTAAAGGAGCGTTACAAGAACGCTGACAGTAAAGTACGAAAGGCAAAGCGGCTACAAGTTCCTTATGAGCTGCTTGTGCATAATGTTTCAATAGAGCAGTTGCGCCAGATTGAGAACTGGCTTCACACCTTAAAACTCAAACCAACGGTACAAATTAGACGATATTCAATTGAAATGTAAAACAATTTAGCGTATGGTAATCTTACTCATGAATTTGCAAGTGAAAAAGCGAGAGCGCAAACCAATGAAGGTCTATGTCGTTGCACCAACGAAGCAGATTTTGAAAGGTGTTGTCGGTGCTGATAGCGATAGTATGTGCGATGAACTCCCAAACACAGCTGAGTAGTTCGGACAGTTTTACGACCCAGAACCACTGTCTGGTAGGGGTGGCTTTTCATGGGCACGATTTTTTCCAGGGAGCGCCTCTAAGC
>JAAHGS010000029.1:0-30020 GCA_010692645.1 Symploca sp. SIO2E9 | reverse complement strand
AGCGATAGTATGTGCGATGAACTCCCAAACACAGCTGAGTAGTTCGGACAGTTTTACGACCCAGAACCACTGTCTGGTAGGGGTGGCTTTTCATGGGCACGATTTTTTCCAGGGAGCGCCTCTAAGCATACTTACAAAACTTGTGACCTCTATTTTTAAAAAAGGAAATAAAATCCCCTCCATGTCTAAAAATGGAGGGGAACATGCTATATTATAACAACATTGAGTTTCAAACTTGAAAAAATCGAAAAACAAAGGAGAACATTCTCATGAAAAAACAAGAACGCAAATCAATGAAGGTCTATGTCATTGCACCAACGAAACAGATTTTGAAAGGTGCTATCGGTGATGTAAGCGATAGTATGTGCGATGAACTCCCAAACACAGCTGAGTAGTTCGGACAGTTTTACGACCCAGAACCACTGTCTGGTAGGGGTGGCTTTTCATGGGCACGATTTTTTCCAGGGAGCGCCTCTAAGCATACTTACAAAACTTGTGACCTCTATTTTTAAAAAAGGAAATAAAATCCCCTCCATGTCTAAAAATGGAGGGGAACATGCTATATTATAACAACATTGAGTTTCAAACTTGAAAAAATCGAAAAACAAAGGAGAACATTCTCATGAAAAAACAAGAACGCAAATCAATGAAGGTCTATGTCATTGCACCAACGAAACAGATTTTGAAAGGTGCAGTTGGGGACGAACAGGATTCGCTGTTGGATGAACTCCCAACTAAGAGCGAATAATATTCTAGGACTTACGCATCGTACATCAGTACTATACGAGATTTGGTTGTTTCAGCTATTTATAATGCCTGAAATAGCAAAAGCAGCGATTGAGCCATTCCCACGAATTGAATTCGTGGGAATGGCTCAATCGTAGCTAACTTCCAGAACTCTTACGAAGCGACAGTTGCAATTGTGTTCTAATAAGGACTTGAAAATCTGGTCAGACCCACCGATTTTCTTAGTCATAAGGAACGCAGTAATCGCACTCTCGGAAAGTCACAAGGGATAAGGTCTTGATAAGATCTCAGTTCCAACACCGCCAAGCCATAGCGACCACCCTTGTGGTCTTTGTGGCTTGGCAATAACCCAAAATGAAGACACCCAAGAGCCAGGAAGCGCTAATAAAGGTTAGGAGATGCACGTCTCTAGCAAACTCATTTGGGATATATTAACGTAAGTTGCTAGTTACAGTCATAAAACGTAGTTTTTATACAAAAACTAGATTTTAGTATCTCTGAATACCAATTTCTGAAGTTTTGTAGCTACTTAGAGGTATTTTTCGATAACTAGCAACTTGGGTTATTATAGTTACATTCATATGCTAAACATTGGCTTCACTGTTATCGCCTATCCCGACTCTGTTAAGATCCAGCCCTATGCACGGCAACTGGATCTTGCTAAGCGTCTTATCTCTACAGCTCGGGATGACGCTTGCACTGTGATCGTGATGGGTCAGCTTCGCTATCGTGAGGACTCGTTGCAGCGTTTGCGGGGTCGGGTGGACGATCAAGTGTTGGCGAAGTGTGAAGTCAGCGATGCTGTCCTGGCTTTGGCATGTTGTCGTGCTGATGGAATTGAAGGTCTGTGCCACCTAGAGGGCGATTTCGCAGTGGTATGTTACAACCGCGCAACGCGGTCTCTAGTAGCATTGCGCGATCCAATGGGAGGATATCCCTTATTTTGGTTACAGCAAGGGGATGTTATCGCACTGAGTACCAGCATTAGACCCTTGATCGACCTGCTGCCAACTGTTGATTTTGATATTGAATATGCTGCTGACTACCTAGTCTTTCCCAACTCTGCGATTTCAGAGATGCCCATACAGCGCACGGCTTACAAGGAAGTGCAGCGTCTGTTACCCGGCTGGTTATGCGAGGCAAATTTGTCCGCTCGGCAGGTATTTTGCCAACCTTACTGGCATTGGCGCGATAAGCTCGTGGCGATCGATGTTGACACGGTTGAGGAAGCTGGTTCCCTCGTGCGGGAAAGTTTGGAGGCGGCGGTACGGGAGCGCATGAGTTCTCGGGCGCTCACTGCCAGTCATTTTTCCGGTGGATTTGACAGCACCGGCGTAGCTCTGCTAGCTTGCCGTCTGGGTCAAAAAAGTGGAAAATCCTTGCAGGCACTATCCTTGATCTACAACTTCGATCCCATCCTGGCGACAGAGCAAGAATACATCCAAGCTGCCCTAGAAAGCAAGGTTGCCCGAGAAAGCAATCCCCTGATCGCCCATCATTCGATTTCTGCCGACGATCTACTTTACTTTGACGAGTACCAAAATGTGCCCTTACTAGACGAACCCTCGTCTTTAATTGCGGAGTGGAGCAGCGTGGCAGTGGTTGCAAAAATAGCAGCTCGGGCAGGTGCAGACAGCGTGATGACCGGTAGAGGGGCCGATCACCTGTTCGTACATTCACCTAAGTCTTTAATTGCCGATCTCCTGATGAAAGGGAAGGTCAGTCAGGCGCTGCAGATGGTTGAGCAATATAGTTACTTTAACAGTAGTAGTGCTTTGGGAATTATGGTTAGTGCCTTAGGGCTACTCATACAACAGAACGTTATGGAAGCGCTTGTCAGAGGTGGGCAGACTTCTTATGAGACTATGACCCTACGAACCGTTCCCCCTTGGTTGACCAAGGACTTTACTCGGCACTACCATCTGCGTCAGCGCACCCTGGCGTGGCAGTATCCCCTGGCTCGGACTGGTTCTATGACTACAGATAGTCTACCTTTTGTAGCTGGCAACTGGTTTAGTTGGTATGCTGGTCTGCTCCACGGTGCCGTAATGAGTCAACCCTATTTCGATCCTCGCATGATCGTGCTGGCTCTATCGTTGCCCATGGAGTTGAATTTACAGCCCGGACGCATGAAGCCTATCTTGGCTGCTGCACTGCACGATGTGCTTCCTGAAAAGATTATCAAACGAGACCAAAAGGTAAACTTTGGTTTACGCCTGAATGGCTTGTCCCGACATCATGAGGCACTGGAGGCAATGATTCAACAGGCTCCCATACCAAATGGGATTCTGGATCGGTCAATCCTGATTGACTCCCTCGCAAAAGCAGCCTTGGGAGTTTATCAGAATGCTCAAGTTGTGAAACGGCTGATTACAGCTTTGAGCTATCTAATATGGCTTTCCAGGCGAGAAACCTGGAGGCAGCTATCCGTACCGACAATCGCGTTACAAGAGGTTTCTTATGATGAGCTACCAACTACTTGATCGCAAGGTGATAGGCTACAAAATGCATCCTGATACGATCTGGATACCTCGGTTCGATGGGTCCTGTCATCTGATGCACATGGGTGCTAACACCTGTGCTATTGATGCAGACTCAGCGGCATTACTCAAGTCCATCCTGGATATTGGTCTTGAGGGTTCGGTGGCAGATCTAGCCCTACGCTATGGCGTTGATGAGGCGGAGATCCGAGAAGATGTTCAAGACTTTATCAGGGATCTGCGCAAGCAAAAACTGATTCAGCCCCTTGGTTACGATGGCTCGCCTCTTGAACGAGCGCTAGACAGTGCTGCTCGGACTCTGATATCGGGCGTTCTCCGCCTAGTTACTCTGGGAACGAGGAACCTACAGGGTAGAGGCGGGGGGTTACTGTGGGCTGCTAGATGGGCTGTAGCGCAATTCGGCTGGGCTAGAACGGTACGAGAGTGGGAACGTGTCTATCCTCAACCGACTGTGCCTGCCTCCTCAAATGCCGAAAAACTAGAGACCGTTGATTGGGTTGTCCGGCAAGCAGCCTCGCATTCGCCGATTGGTGTAGAGTGCAAGGAGCGTGGTCTTGCCTGCTTGGCTTTGGCTCGTGAAAGCGGCATTCCCGCGCAGCTCGTGGTAGGTATCAGTCTTAATCCATTGCGAGGTCACGTTTGGGTTGAGGCGGAAGGTCGTGTTATTAGCGACGATCCCGAACACTGTCGTCTCTTTGAGCCAGTAGCGCGTTACGGATGAGTATGGCTGCTGCGACCAAAAATTTTCATAGTCCTTCCCTCGGGCACGATCTAACAGTTAGCAACGATATCCGTTATGAGCAGCACCAGATTAGAGGGTAATTTCGCGCAAAACCTATTAGCATTAGTTCTGCCTTACTGGGATCAACTACCCGACAGAAGAAGGGATTTTTATGGAATGTTACTATTCCTGATTGGACTCCTTCTGATGGTTTCATTAACAACTATTGGTGTAGTTAGCTTAGGCGGACATCACTACCTTCCCACAATATATGACAGCATTGTACCAAGGCTGGCTAGCTTAGCAGCCAAGATGTTAGAGCCTCCAGTAATCTACCTTGTCGGCTTATCTTGGTTAGTAGTAGTTGCTCTTTTTATTCACTACAAACAAGACTTACAAACTCATTGGCGACCGTGGTTGATGCTCGCAATACTAATATTGTTGTTGCTCTCAAGCACGGGAACGAACGTCTTGGGCAGCTATCTGGGTCGAGACTTAATTACTGCAATGGATCGAGAACAGAAATCAAGCTTTTTTCTCTTGCTCTCGCTGTATATTGGCTCCCTGATAGCCCTCGTCCCCTTGGCGGTATTGCCCTATTACATGAAAAAGAAGCTTTGTCTGGGCTGGCAAGAATGTTTAACAACAAATTATATCAATAAATATTTTAGCAATAGAGCTTATTACGAACTCAAAACCAACAGCGATATTGACAACCCAGACCAGCGCATATCTAAGGAAGTCGAGTCATTTACTAAGACTATTATCGATGTTGGGGTCGCCATTATTAGCCAATTAGTTAAGCTCATTGCCTTTGGAATCGTTCTCTGGTTTATATCTAAGATACTGCTCGTTACCTTAGTAATCTATTCAGTTTTGGGTAGTCTGTTCGTTATTTATATGAGTCGCAAATTAGTAACTATAAATGGGGAAAAACTAGAACGGGAAGCTAACTTTCGCTATGGTTTGGTTCGCATTCGCGACAACGCCGAATCTATTGCCTTCTCTTATGGAGAAGAACAAGAATTAAGATTTATAAAGCAGTTATTTGCTCAACTGCTCCATACCTTTAACGATCTTATAGACTGGGAGCGAAATATCAATTTTGTGACCTTTGGGTTTCAAAACTTTTTATTAGTCATCCCGTTATTAACGGTAGGACCATTGTATTTTAGCGGTCAGATTGAGTTAGGCGCATTCATTCAATCCTGCATGATAGGTTCCCAACTTCAAGTTGCGCTATCAGTTATTGTAAGAAGATTAGATAGCCTCAGTGCGCTTGCGGCTATAGTAAATCGTCTGGCTAATCTCGAAAAAGTTTTAGACGTGCCTTCGGTACAGGATGCATCAGCTAGCACTATTAAGACAGTGGAGGATAACTGCTTTGCCTTAAAGGAAGTGACGCTACAAACTCCTGACAGCAAACAGACTTTGGTTAAAGATTTGTCCTTATTTGTAGGTCCGGGAGAGGGGACGCTAATTATGGGAGTTAGCGGTTGTGGTAAGAGTTCTTTGTTAAGGGCTATCGCGGGATTGTGGAACGCGGGTACAGGCTCCATTATACGACCGAGTTCCAAGGAAATTTTGTTTTTACCTCAGCGTCCTTACATGATTCCAGGCTCTTTGCGAGAACAGTTGCTTTACCCAAACGTTGACCGAGACTATTCTAATGAAGAACTAGAGTTATTACTGCACCGTGTTAACCTTTCAGATCTACTAGACTCGGTGAGTAGTTTGCAAGTGCAACAGGACTGGAGTAATTTTCTTTCTTTGGGAGAACAGCAACGTATAGCCTTTGCCCGACTGTTGCTGAATCAGCCACGCTATGCGTTTTTGGATGAAGCCACCAGTGCATTGGATCTGCAAAATGAACGACATCTCTACCAGCAGCTACAGCAAACAAAAACCACTTTTATTAGTGTTGGTCACAGAGAGAGTCTGCTAAGCTATCATCAGCAAGTTCTGAAAATAGAAGATGACTCTAATTGGCGTAGCTCGAAGGTCGGTGCTACCAAGTGTAACCTTTCATGATATCACGTTTTTAAACCCAATTTGAAACCTTTAGGAGCAGCCCTTTCAAGGTAGTGACTTCCTAAATGAAGATTGGTTGTTTTAACCTTCAAAAAGCTGAAAAATTGAGTTAATAATGTAAACTTTTATCAACCTAATTCAAGATGCGGGTACTCAAATCAAGGAGATTCGTAGATCACCTTCAAAGGGCTGCTCCTAATTGATTCAAGGTTCATTGTGAAAAATTAGAAGTAGTATGATTATAAGGAATAAGTTAGTTAGACTTTTAACGTCTTACTAGTAAAAATAAGTGAATAAACGTCGATACTATAGCGATTATTCCTATTAATAATTATACCCTATAATAGGTGTATTTAAGATTAATAATTGTTGGGAAGTTTATAATCATATTCGACTAAAAAGAAGAAAATAAAATATAATTCCCCCCTTGCTTATCTTCTTGTCACAGGCATAGAAAAAATTGTCATAGGGCGGAGCGAAGCGGAGAGCGTAAGCGTCCCTTGACAATTTTTTCGCCTGTGACAGAATTTTTCCTCAAGGGGGAATTGTATTAAAAGCATACGAGTTACTTTGCAATAATAATTTTCTAAGTATTATTTTCAAGGTTTAGTTAGTTCTACCTCAAAAATATTGCTGCGTAAAACTTGTTTGTTAATGAAAAAGTCTGCATAGTTATCCCAACAAGTTTTCAGGACTTGAATAAAGGTTAATATAAGGATTTTTATCATGAAGTTTTGTGCTGCTGTATTAGCGTTTAAAGAGGCACTGTCATTAGTTG
Organism: Symploca sp. SIO2E9; assembly: GCA_010692645.1. Classification (GTDB taxonomy): domain Bacteria; phylum Cyanobacteriota; class Cyanobacteriia; order Cyanobacteriales; family Coleofasciculaceae; genus SIO3C6. The sequence continues at coordinate 23,242 of JAAHGS010000029.1, read as the reverse complement.
CCAGAGCAGTTCCTAAACAACCGACTCACCCGATTTTAGGGAATCTGTTGCTCACGGGATCTTCAGAACAAATTGTGACCGTTACAGGTTTTGATTTGTCGATTGGAATTGTAGCTAGTTTTAGCGCTGAAGTTCTTGATCCAGGAAGTGTGACAGTGCCAGTAAAGTTACTGACAAAAATTGTTTCAAATTTTGTGGATGGAGAGGTTATTGTTGAGTGTAGTCAAGAGGATCTGGTTCTTGTTATCCGCACGAATTCTGGAAAGTATCAAGTTAATGGGCTAGATGCTGCCGATTTTCCCGAACTTCCAAAACCTAGTGCGATGCAGTTGCATATTCAAAGTGAGGTATTGCGTCAGGGTCTTGTAAGTACATTGTTTGCAGCGGAATTAAATGAAGTAATGCACGCTCTCTGTGGTGTGCATTGTAAGTTTCGGGGCAATGAAATTGAACTTGCTTCGACTAATGGTCATATTCTAGCGCTGGCGGTGTTAGAGCAGGACATTAAAAATGCTACTGAAGAAGCTTCCGTGGCCGAAGCAACTATTCCGACTAAAGCACTGAACGAACTGTTGCGAATTTTAGGTAAAATTCCACCTGAAGAAATCCTAAAGATATATATTCAGGAGGGACAAGTTTTATTCCAGGTACTGGATATTAAGCTTCTGACTCGTATCTATAGTGAGCAGTATCCTATGTACGAAAAACTGATTCCGCAACAGTTTGAGCGAAAAATAACAGTAGATCGTCTTCTGCTCTTATCTGCTATTGAGGGAATTGCGGCGATTGCTTCTTATCTTAAAGATATGCTTTGGCTGGCTATTGACTCTGAAAAGCAAGTACTTACCATCTGGGCTAAGGCTGATATTGGGAATGCTGTTGAGACCATCCCTGTTAAAAGCTCTGGGGAAAGCTTACAGATTGCCTTCAATGCCAGGTATCTAAAAAAGGCTTTAAGAGTCATGTCATCTTCCGAGGTGGAAATGCTACTTAATGGTAATCAAGATCCTGTTATTATTACGCCAACAACTCTCAGTACTAACACCAAAAAAGCAGTGATGCTGTTGATGCCGCTGCAAGCCCAAGCTGACTCAACATAGTAAAAGGTTTTTTCAATTAAAAGGAAAATAATGGGGACAAAAAATCCCCATTTCTAAAATTTTAAGCTACCAAAACCTCACTAATTATTGTTGCCACTTTGTCTGGTTCCTCCCGTAACCTTTTCTGTATCTGACTTCGCAACCACTTTAGTGGTTGGTCTTTACCGTTAACCTTTTGGGCAATACCTAATCTGCTGGCTATCTTTCGTGCTGGTCGCAGTTTTAAATGTTCAATGTCCAGGTCTTCAAGTAAATTTTCTGGGGCTTGATTTTGTACTCCTTCCGTTGGCGTAACGGAAGTTGACTGTTGCCTATTTTCTTGCTGGATTTTCTCCTTTATTGCTTCTTCAGCGTAGCTGGAAATATCAGGAATATCCTGCAAAAGTATTGCCAGCTCCTCCGATAAAACGATAGTCGTTGGCAATGCGGTCTGGTGTACTCTGTTAACAGCATTATTGTGTGTTACTTTAGTAGTATCAGGTGTGATTAACAACGAAACAACAACGAAATAGACGCTAAACAACACGATTTCTAGTAAATTATGCATTTTCTTAAACCTTCAAAAAACTGTAAGCTTAGCAGGATAAATGTGGCGTAGTTCCTACTTGTTCACTGATATATAACCTATTTTAGTGGCTAAAAAAACAGGTCTGTTCTGATGCAGGAGAGGGAGCGGAGGGTAGAACCTTGCAGCCATAGCTCCCAATAGACTTCAAAACCCCTCACATAATCAATACAAATAGCACTACTTTTTCTCACTCCAGCATTTACAAAGCATCTGCTCAGGGGTTGACCCAGGCTCATCAACCGGAATGTCGGTGATAAACAACTTCATGGCGGCATGCATCCACTTTAATACCGCTTTTGCGCCTTGCAGTGCATAGTAATCTTTGACTACGCAATCAATCTCATCGTGAACGCAGTTACAGATATGAGCATCCCATTCAGGATGTGCCTGAAACTCGTTCCATATGCCATTTAAGGCTAGCTTAATTATGTCTGCCTCGGTGCTAGTCCAGACAAAACTTACGGCATCCGTAATTTTTACTTCACTTTTTTTTCTGTCCAAAAATGAAGGTACTAACGGCAAAAATATTCTGCGGCCAGATAATCCCCGAACTTTACCAAAACTTTCCTGTACCCCAGGAAAGGAGTAAACCTGTTTCTGAGCCTCCTGTTGTATTTGGCTCTGGTATTGATACAGCACCTGGTAAGTTGTGCGCCACGCTTGAATCGCATCCTTTGCCTCTTGATCACTCATCTGAATTCCGGCATCAGCTCGTGCTGTTTTTTGCAAAGTACGCCAGCCTTGCGAGTTTAAACTACCATAGAAGACTTTCTTGCTGACGGCCCTTAGAAGCTTTGCTTTTTCGTAGTTAGGATGGGCTTTGTCTTTGCGCCACTTTCCAATATTTTCAGCAGTCCACATCTCACCGAGCTTTTGAATCTTTGCCAGATTTTGTGCCGTGATGCAGTGAATATCGAAGCCTTTCCGATAGCCTTTAATGAGTACTGGATCAGCGCTGGCTTGGGCAGCAATCCTGCTGTGAGCCTGAGACAAATCCGCTACAATGAGCTGATAGCCTGGTGGTGCGCGAAATACACTACGCAGATGCGGTAGCTCGTAATGAGCCAAATCCTCAACCATAAAGTTAGGCGGTTGCTGTAAATTGGGTTTAGCACAGATAGAGCGGCCAAAACCTCTCGGTGCTAACGTTCTATACTTTCCGCGTACTGCCCCGTCTTGCCAGCCTTTCTGGAGTGATTGAAGGTAGTTGATGTAGATCCGCAGCGAACGCCAATTAAGGAGCGCTCGAACTGGTGCATGATCACTATGGAGTGACAACTCATTTACGCTTGTGCTTTCTAATGTCACCTTATATTTGTCATTCAGCGCTTCCTTTACCTCTTGGGATGATGCCGGATTCACCGTAGGAAAAATAGCCTTAAAGTCTTTAAGCACTTCATCTTCAATGCTCTGAAAACTTGTGAGTACATTATCCAAATGTTCTTTGTCTACCGGAAAACCGCGAAACTCCATATCAATGAATGCAGGGATTGCTCCGCATTCGACCCTTAACTGTTTATCCAGCCCTTCTTCGACAAGCTGTTCATCCAATATTTGGTAGCACTCAAACGAGGCGCGTGCATCTGCTGCCGCATAGTTAAGCTGGTCATTAGTAAGTTCCCATCCAAAATCGGACTTCTGTAGTGATTTATCCAGATTGACACCAAGAACACGTTTAGCTACATGAAGCAAAGAATGTTGGTAGTTTGAAACACCTGTCCACTTAAGCTGAGACATAATCATGGTATCTCGCAAGGCTATCGCTTTGATACCAAACTTGACGCGCATCCACAAAGCATCGAATTTGATATTGTGACCAATGACAGTTACTCTGGGATGCTCTAAGCGTTCTTTCAAGATGCTTAAGAACTCAGCATACTGCGCTAACCGCTTACTTTTGTCCTCACCCCATCCGCCGAAGTCGGCAACAAGCACTCGACCATCGGGTAAACAGATTTGAATTAAGCGCAGTTTGCCTTTCCAGGGATCTAAGGCATCGTCTTCAGCATAGGTCTCAATGTCAAACCCAAATTGTTGTGACTGAGACCAATCGTTGAGCGCGTGAGGCCACTCAGGATGCGAAATCAACACAATGCCTGGATCTAAGGCAACCTTTGGTTCTAACCTGGTGAGCAAACTAAGCTGCCTGGTATGAATTACCATTGTAAACCTTCCTGATTTGAAATTATTAGCTAAAAATTCGGAATATTTAAGAGATAGTTCTACGATTTTTTAGTCGTAGAACCTTTACTGGTTTTGAGATATACGGCTCTTACTTTTTCCGTACTCCACAATTCAAGTGCTTTTTTTACTTCTCTCCGTTCTGCACTCGTAAAGTTGTAATGATTGAGTAGTCCTACAACCTCTTTTTCCCAATCTCTAATGGCATCAGCTTCAATGAGTCCCTTTAATACTTCAATCGCTTCAGCAAGAGAACCTGGTTCTATAATAGAGGGTAATTCTATATATTGAGAAGCCTTTATTGGTTCTCCTCCGGCAGAGAAGTGGTCAATGAGTAGTTGGTAGTACGATTGATGTGTTTCCATTAAACCTTCCCTAATTTATTGATAAGTACGATAGAAAAAGTCTTAAGTCAAAAAAAACATTTGAAAACAATATTTTGTAATTCCAAATTAGCAGTTGAGTACCTGTACTGGATTTGCTAAAAGATTAGGTATTGTCAGAAGTGGTTTTTATGAAAAGTAATCAGAATCGTACTAATAAAGATAGTTCGCTTTTCTATCGTTTTAAAGGTTCTTATCGTTTATCAATTAAAGCATCTTTGATGCAAGAGGTGGCACCATTCTTATCTAAGCAGGGTGCTGAATTTAGCTCTTACTTTGAAAAAGTAAAAAGGCGTTGGATTATAGAATTTAAGTTTCTGCCAGCCCAGCTTAAAGAACTTCTTGAGAAAAAGTGTTTTGTTCCCAACTACCCAACAAATTATGCGGGGGATGCCAAAATGCCTACCATTGATAATGACTATGCGGTTTTTAAAGAACCACTAAAGCCCAGAACAGATACAGTCAAAAAAAGGATGATAACCAAAGAAGAATGGGAAGCCCGTTTTAAGTTTGTTGGCGGAAAAGTTGTTGAAAAGGAGGAGCAGGTTGAGGGATAGTTAGTGCAAGAGACGGTTATGGAAAAAGAAGGGCATGTTATTGAGGGAGAATTGATGGATTGAGCATTTTGGTTTGGGTAGCTCTATCTAATCTAATTACTCCCCAATACACCTTCCCTTTCTACATCTTTAAATTCATTATATAACATCTCTCTCAACTAGTATCTATTACATTAAAATGCATTTAAGCGTACAATATACCCTGGCATCATCCTCATTATTTCGTGGCCAGGTCAGCAACATAAATTGCTGGTGTAATAGGTACTCTTATTTTAGCATAATTTCTGATATGTTTTACTCGTATAATAGATAGTTGAAAACACAAATTAGGATAGTAGTACTCCCCCTTTGTGTTTGTGTAATTATTTATTATTTCTGCTTTGTTTTCCTAATACTTAAGCATCCACTACGTCAGAATGCATTTAAGTTTGCCATATACCCTTGCTTTATCGTCTTAAAGCCACTTATAACGGCTTTTATTCACCTTTTATGTCACTACCTGCGTCTATTACATTTCCTCCGTAAGTTAGTTTTTTACTCTTTGTAGCCTATTTATTATCCACCGTTTTATTTGTTTTCATTAATCGTTTCTTACAAGTCCTTATTAGCTGTCTTTACCCCTAAAAGTTTTTGTGAACATTCCATTTACGCAACATATTTTTTCCCCTTGGGCTAAAGCCCAATTCCTCGCGCTTTAGTGCTACGCACTACAAAAAATACATTGCATAACTTTCATTTTTCACACTTTTACGGGGCAAATAAAGACAGCCAAATTAAGGCTTTTATTAATACGATTAAAGGATAAAAAAATGAACGGTAATAAAGAATCTACTTCAACAAAGAAGAAACCAACTCACGAGGTTTTCCAGGTAATAGACGCAGGCGGTGACAACAAATACTGGAACCGTATTGGTGCGGCATGGCTCCACGACGATGAAGCAGGAGTAAGCGTTGTCTTAAATGCAGTACCTATTGATGGGCGTTTAGTGATTAGGAAAGCCAAACAGAAAGAAAAGAGTAAGTAATCACACAAACACAAGGGGGGAGTACTATCCCCCCTCTATATTCTCAACTATCTATTATATGAAGGAAATATATCATGAATAATTCTAAAACAAAAGTATCTCTTACACCAGCAATTTATGTTGCTGACCTGGCCGCTTACAATGCTGGACATCTTCACGGTGAGTGGATTGATGCAACACTCGATGTAGAAGATATTGAGCTTGAAATTCAAGAAATATTGAAACATTCACCCGTCGGAGACGATGCTGAAGAATACGCAATACACGATACTTCAGATTTCTGGGAGGCTGAGATTAGCGAATATGAAGATCTTACTACCGTAGTAGAAATTGCTCGGTTCTTACAAGAACACGGACGTTTAGGTGCAAAGCTAATAAGCTACCTCGATAACGACCTTGAAATAGCCAAAGAAGCAATTGAGAATCACTACTGTGGTGAATACGAGAGTATCGAGTATTATGCCCAGGAACTCATTGAAAGTACCACTCAAATTCCTGAGAATCTTATCTACTATATTGACTACGAAAAAATAGCTCGTGATATGGATTTGAACGGTGATATTTTCACTATTGAAATGGGCTTTGGTGAGGTACACATTTTCTGGGAATTTTAGTCTATATAAGGGAGAGCGTAGTGTTCTCCTTTTTTTCTCTCATAAACCTTTACTCTAGCTTTTCCTCAAGCCTATTTAGCGGTGCCTCAATCCCTTGGAGTTGTGTCTTAACCCCTTGAACTTCTCCCTTGACCTTTACAAAATCATCCTTGGTGACAATTTCGTCTCGCAACTCACCCTTGACAGCACTCACAATTAAGCCAGACAACAACGCATGACCAGCCCACACGGCAACACCTAAAACGACAATATTCCCCACAACGACCAATGCAAATCGCTGAAATAGAAGGTTGTGTTGCGAATCTTAACATCTTTTTACAGCATTCAATCCTAATCTAGATAAGGTTTAGAGGTGTTTTGCCATTGTTCTCGTGACAAATATGAGGTTAATATCACTTGTGACCAATGCCATTTATGTTAATCTGTTCGTCATTTAAACCTTATTGTCAACAATTGCGAAATTATTGTAATGCGACCATCCTGGTCGCTACTTATACCCAATTTAAATGCGTGACAGCTTACCTATGGAAAATGATCAGTTGGCTGAGTTGATAAAACAGACTCTTAATCATTCTTATTTTATACAAAAGTCTTTAGAAATTAATTCAGAAAGAATACAGGAGGTAACAGATCTTGTTCAAAAAAACATGATTTCTGTCCAAGAACAAGGAAGAAATTTACAAACTACTCAAAATAGTTTATTAGATCTCACGCAAAAGATGGAACAAATACTTCCGTCGGTTCGCGAAGAGGTCAATCGTATGCATGAGTCAAACAAGCAAACTCTTAAGTCTATCGACTCAAACCTAGAAGGTTTTAAAACAGCTACTAGAGGAGTACAAGATACTGCACAAGGACTTAGAGATACGGCACAGGCTATGAGGGATACAACTGCTGCTGTTCAAAATCAAATGAACCAAATGGAAAGATCACTTACAAATGAAGTTCAAGGCAAGATGGTTTTACTCAATGAAATACCTCAAATGAAAAACGACATTACTTATTTGAGAGCATTAGCAATTAAGCAACATGAAAAGATAGGTCTTTACATTGGTTTTATTACTATATGTTTAACATTGATGGGAATCCTATGGACGATTGTAACAGATACTAGGTCACTACCTTCTCAACAAACTCCTCAAGAACAAGTTTCTCCCAAGGGTTAAATGATTTCAAATTTTAAAAAATGTTTTAAGGAAAGCCTTCAGGCTTTCCTTATTTTTTTTTCATCAACTCCAAACAATTAATTTGCCTTTCAAATAGCACCGTGTCCAAAAAATTTCCGATATAAGTATGCAATATGTGAGCAGTAACTACCGCACGCGGTAATCACTGAGTATCCACCCAAAAAAGAGGTACTTTAGAGAGGAATTCGCGTTGCTCATATGCAGTCGCTACGCTCCGACACATTGACACCCCAGGTGTATAGTTCTCCCTTTACCTTTCCTGAATGCCTTGTTTCTATGCAGTGAGATAAGTGGTAGTGGCGCAAGGTGGTTATAGCTTAAGGGATGAATTCAATCAGTATTATTTACACAGGGGGCGAATCGTACTACCTGGAACTAGGAAAAGACGATTACTACACCGCACAGCCTGAGCCAGAGGGGGTATTCCTGGGCGAAGGAGCCAAGACGCTTAAAATCGCAGGGCAGCAGATTAAGGAAAACGATCCGGTATTAAAAAATCTGTTTGAGGGTAAATCACCCGATGGCAGCACCAGTCTAAGACAAGGGATGAACCGCATCAGAGAATATAACCTACTGGTGAACCCAGAGACGAAAGAGCCAGTCAGACGAGCTGACAACAATCGTCCGATTTACCTTAACCGCTTTGAGGCGAACCAAATTAAGAACGGCAATTCAGACCACTATTCAAAACGGCTGACAAAGCTTCTCAAAGAATACCAGATTGATGACCCCGAAAGATGGCTAACCACAGAGAAACATCGCTCAGTAATTGGCTTTGATAATGTCTTTAGCGCCCCAAAAGATGTATCAATCCTGTGGGCGCTTGCCCCGACCCAGAGAGACCGCGATAAAATAATGGGGCTTCATGAGCGTGCAGTAAGAAGCGCCCTTGGCTATTTGGAGGAACACACCACAATCCGTAGCGGCAAACAAGGAGTGAAGACAGAGAAAGCCAAAGCAGTGTTTGCGACATTTACCCACACCACCAGCCGTGACCTCGACCCACAACTTCATACCCACGCCTTAATGCTTAATCTTGGTATCGGAAAGGAAAAAACTGGCACGCTTACAAACGGTACTGTACTCCAAGCTCGGTATGCCTCTGGTATGGTATATCAGAACGAGCTGCGGCGCGGGATAGAACAGGTTTACGGGGTAAAAACCTATGACCAACCGTTTCAAAAAGGCAAAGGAGTAAGTTTTGGCATTGTTGGTATCTCGCAAGAGACAAAGGACTCTTTTAGTAACCGCCGTCGGAATATTCAGCAGCGAATAGATCCAGGCATGACGGCAAAGCAAAAACGGGCGGAAGTGCTAAAAACCAGAAAACCGAAAGATAAAAGTGTTGATAGCAAAGCACTATTAAAACAGTGGCAAGCTAGGGGCAGAGAACAAGGCTTTAGGTGGGATAAAGTAATTGGACAACAACACTCTCAAGACCTAAAAAGCAAAACTGATTACCGTCTTTTCTATCGTGAAGTAGCTTCTCGGATTTCCGAGCAGGAAAAGCGCGGTGTAGCAGTAAGAGATCACCACGTTGCAACCGCTGTGCATACGGCATCACGAGGGAAATTCGGCGCTTCAGAAGCACGTAATCTGATTGCAGGATTCAAAAAACAGCTCTTAAAGGCGCATCCCCATAAGAATGGCAAAAACGCCTATACGCTTAATGACCTGGGGAAAAGGGCACTTAACTACCGAACAATATACGAAAAAGCTGCTCACATTCTCAAAGAGCTTGGAAAAGCACAATATAAGAACAGGATGCTTTTTTTGTATGCTACGGGGAAAATCAGCGGTCGTGACTATAAGCGTTATACCGAAGGGAAGGGACTGCCTACTTCCACTATTGGTATCAGGGTATATGAAGCGTTGGGTTTTGTGAGCAAGAAGCAGGCAAACTACCTTATTTCTCGTCAGCAGCAGTTAAAACTGCAAGATACGCAAAAACAGCAGCAACGTAGTAGGAAGCAGCAAAAAGCGTTTCGCCATGTTCCCATCACAAAAATGACCAATTTTGAGCAGCGTGGGCGTTCCAGCTCTTCCAGGGATCAAGAGCAAGAACGCTAGAGATTTATTATTTTCTCTCCTGATAGGATTTGCTATGCAGTGTGAATAGTGAGTAACAGCTAATGCAGATGGTGCTAATCTATTTTCTATGGAAAAACCTAACAATTTCCTGCTAATGTTGGGTCTAAGATCCAAACTATTATTTTTAAATGCAGCTATTTTTGCTATTCATATCATAATTTCATCAACAATTATCGGCGGTTTTCGCGGAGAACTACCAGGTCTGATCACGGGAGGATTAGCTGCTCTCTTAAGTATTGGTGGTCATTCTGAAAGAGTCAGAGAACTATATCTCTACAACAACAAAGGACAACGAAAAGTGGCTCGTTTCCTTTTTCAACACCGTGATGTCGTCAACTGTCACGTAGATTATCGAGGAAATTTCGGCTGGTCAGTCAAATACACCTTGTTTACAGGCATTATTCCTCATCATGTCTTTTTTTTAGTAATTCTGGTCATTGTATGGAGCGTTATGACGCACCAAGGGTGGTTTCCTATAGTCGCTGCCCTTTTCACAACGCTAACCGTAACGGGAATTTGTAATGCGTATGCTGAAAATGTCTTAAACGAAGAGGAAATCAAAGAGCAATATGAATACCCTCAAGAATTTGCTGACGTAATTACCAAAGCCAAGCAGGAAGTACAGCAAGCACAGGAGCTGTATGCGGCAAAAGAGATGTTACGCCGAGAGAGACAGCGCAACCGCTCATTTAATTCTACTGAATCGCAACACACAAGACCGAGAAAACCATATTAATCATGTCGAATCTTGATCTTTATCGTCAACCTGATGACTCTAATCCTCAGTCTCTTGATTTTGTTCACGGCCTTTTCTCACAACCTGTTGCACCCAAGTTAGATGAATTAACTAACTCGCCTCACGAGCTAACCACCGATGATGAAGTTCCCTTAATTCTTGTACCACCAGCTAAAAATGAGAGAGATTATCTTTTCATAGGTGGCTACTATATGCCCCTTTCAAAGGCTGAAGGACACACACTGCTGGTGGGGGCATCAGGAAGTGGTAAGAGTAAATTAACCTATCCAGCTATTGCACACGCCTGTAGTACTCTTAGCCCTGGTAATGGCTTAGTGGTTATCTTTGATGTGAAAGGGGATATGTATCCGTTAGCAGACTACTTTGCAAAGAAACAGGAAGTTCCACTTCACTACTTTAACGCAACCGATGCGCGTTCCAACGTCTGGGACATTGCCAAAGATGCAGACGGGTATATTGATGTTTTAAATGAGTTAATTCATATTCTTATTCCTGCCGGAGATGCAAGAGACCCCTTTTGGATACAAGGCGCACAAGCGGTGGGAATGGCAGTAGCACTTTCACTCATAAAGACCAAAGGAACAGATTGGGGACTGCATGACCTCTATAATGCCTGTTTTAGCGATCTGGAAAAATTGGTTGAGTTCCTGCGGCACAATTCCACTAATGAACCAGTTATCGAACGGGTATTAGAAAGTGACGCAGAAAAGGCAACCGCAGGGATTTTGATGCAACTGTCTGTAGTTCTACAATCTATGCGACTAGCTGCCGCGCAGCAGTACCATACCCCGAAAGAGCAATGGGTGAGTCTTAAGGAAGTAGTTGACAAAGGTGGCATCATGGTTATCGGTCAAAAACCCACCTCTCGCGCTTCTACCACACCGCTTATGAGAGCAATGTTTAAGCGGTTAAGTGATATTATTCTTGACCTGCCGGAGTACACACATCCACCGACTTATATTTACATTGATGAATTCGCCTATCTGGGAAAACAGCTACCAGGGGTTATGGATCTGCTCACCTTCTCACGCTCAAAGCGTTGTCAGGTGTATCTTACAGTGCAGAATATAGACCAGCTAAGGGAAAACTACGGCACACACGGCGCTGAAAGTATTGTGTCTAACTGCGAATTTCAAGTCATCCTACGCGCTGGAAGTGTTGAGACTGCTCATTGGGCAAGCCGCCTGTGCGGTCAAGAGCGAACACTACAACCAAGCTTTTCTCGAAATGCAGGCGGTTTTTCACAAAATTGGTCGTTTGTCACTCGTGAGCGCCTGTTAGCTGATGAGTTCAGAATGTTACCCAGAGCTAGTCGCCTTAATGGTTTACACTTTGTGTTCATATCACCCTATAGCGGTGTGGTACGGACTCATCTTCCGCCAGACATGGTTGATGAACTCACCCCTCCAAAATCAAATACTCCTGCCCGTATTGACATTGCGGCGCACAGATTTGATTTACCGCGCTGGAATCCTAATCTTTCTGTAGAGAAAAAGGTCTCACCTATAGGAAGGGAAGAGTATGTAAGACAAGGTGAAAGCGAACTGGAACGTGCCATTAGACATCACGTTTGGCAGTTATTTGAAGATATGTCAGAAACGGCAATGTATGACTTCCTTTCTTAGTAAAAAGGATTTGGAAAAGAGGTTTGGTCTTGCTGACACCACAGTTTACCGCACCTTAAAAGCATGTGGGCTTTCCACAGCGAGAAGAACCTATACAGAAAAAGAAATTGCGACCAGATTTATTCCTGCCAGGAAACTTTTTAAGGCAGGATTTACGACCAAACAGATACAAGAGTACTTTTACCTAAAACCAGTCACCCAAATCAATGATCAAGAAGAAAGACCTCCAAGAACGTTACGGCATTACACTAAACACCGTCCGTCAAACCCTTGAAGCGTGCGGACTTGATACCTCACGCCAAGAGTACACAGAAGCAGAAATCACTGAGCGCTTCGAGGTCGCTCGGAGGATGATCACAGAAGAGAAGAAAAGCTATGCCGAGGTTGCCTCCCATTTTGGGGCAAATCTAGAGAATCAAGAAGACGAGCAACAGGAAGCATTTGAACAAGACGAGCAGGAGCAAGGTTTTCAGGCTGAGAATTTTATCTCTGATGCGTTGTCACAAAGTATTCAGGAAAACACAGCCGAGTATGTGCAGGAAATCGTTGAAGACGCACTGGCAGATGTCGTTCCCCACATACCTCAGATGCTCTACTATGCTGGACAGCGATTGGTAAGGAGTGGCGGAATTAATGATGTATTTCTGAAAATGCGGGAACAACGGCGACAATTGAGGAATGTTACTGATTCTTTTGGAATGGAAACTTATGGACAGGGAGGATTACCAGGTGCTGATTATGATGACAGCGAAGAAGAGGACTAATAAACAGTGAAGTGAAGGCTACGAGTAAGTTCAAAGAAAGGTCGTGTATTTTAGAGAAGATCATTTCGATAAGTTAGGCTTTGCTGACATAAAAGGCTTACGCCCTAATATATGGCGCAAACTTACCGATGAACAAAGAGTATTCACATTGCAAGAGTGTGCCAGTAGGATAGCTTTGTTTGAAAAGCGCCCCTTTAATAAGGTGGAGATTTTTGATTTTAAACAACTGAAAGGGGAAGATAAAAATTTTAATATCGCCTATCATCCTCCATCTAAAAACATATTGATTGCGCCTGAATATATAAGCAAACCTAGCCCTTATAACGTATTTGCGTCGCTTGTTTATTGTTCTAGAGAGGCTTATCGGACTCATATCCTCAATAATCAAGAGCTTCATAAAAATGAACTGGAACGGCAGGAATTGTGCTGTTTTAAGTCATATGAGCATCTTAAATCTCAATTTAAACAGTTCGGTGAATACTGCAAAAATCTGCTTAAACAGGAACACGGTTTAAAAAGATCTCAGAAAGAACTTGATTATCGCGCCAAGTACGCCTTTCTAGGAGAAAATAAAAAGTCGCGGAGGCAGCGAGTTATAGAAAAAAAAGAACAGGTTTCATATAAATTTGAACACATGGGTAGTTCGTCGTATCGAATTACTAATCTTGAGACTGGAAAAAGCAAGAATCGCCATATTATTATTCATGACGGAAAGTCGATGCAAGAGACTTTAGAGATACGTCCTAATCTGCTTAAAAAGTCCTATCAAGCAGGGCGATTTTCCACTTATCAGGTTAAATTATTCGATACTGATAAGCAACGTAATGAAAGAGATAGACAACAGAGCCATCAGCCTCGCTCTCAGCAACGTAACAAGGAACGGGATTTTGAGCGGTAAAGAGTGGATGAGTGGAAAGGATTGGGTACTAACACCTTGGGTGTCAATGTGTCTACGGCTATGTAGTGGATACGAGCGGTAGCGAGACGGCTAGAAAGCTTTCTCTATGCAGAGGCTTTTGGGTGGATTATATCATGATTACCGCGCGCGGTAGTTACAGGCTATGCACTGATCTAACACATTATCAGATAGTGCATAGCCTGTCTCATTGACCAATTCTGTTTTGAGGGCTACAAAATTTTTTTAAGTAAGGTTCCTGATTAATTCTTTCAATGAGAGAAAAAAGAGAGTAATAATACAATGCTTATCATCCTATGCTGCTTTCAAACTGGTTTCGTTCAATATCCTGTAGTCTTACACTTTTTAGCCTCACCTGTCCCTTGGCTCTTATGCCAGCCGCTCAAGCCCGTACTGTTAATGAAGCGATGATTGTTGCCCAAGGTTTGCCACCTCAAGTACAAGAAAGAATAAAAGAAATGGCTAATAATAGTTTAGAAGAGGGGTATAAGACTCTCAGACTGATGCTTGAGGATGCCAGTAAGCGTAACGTTTCAAACATGACTAGTGTAGTGCGTTCGCTTGATAGAACTTTGGAACTTACCCCAAATGACAGGGATGCACTTTATGGTAAAGGCTTAGCTTATTTAACAGTTTATCATGCTACGGGCGAACGAACAATCCCCAATGAATGGTATCCGTTGTCTAGTACTTCTAATCTTAAACCATGTAATTCGTTTGGATATGGTAGTGTGAATGACAAACTTAACGAAGCAATTAATTGCTTATCCAATGCTACAAGCGGAAAAACTTATACGAGTTCACCACGTGTTGGTTTAGGAAAAATATATCTTGAACTAGGTGTAGCGTTTCTCAATGACCGCCGTTATTCCGATTCTATCAGTGCTAGTCAGAAAGCACTTAATAACGGAACAACTGAAGAGTCTCGTGCCTATAGCCATATAGGTAAGGCGCATTATGAAATTATGCTTAAAAACATGACGAATGGAAGAGGCTTTGAAAGTTTTAAAAAAGCCAAGGTTGCTTTAGAGCAATCCATTAAAGTGGCCCCTAACCAGTGGTATCCGCACAGATGGTTAAGTGCATTACATGCCAATGCTCATCGCTATAATTATCCAGGTGCAAGTTCTACTGAATCCGAGCAATATGCCAATACATGGAAAGTACTGTACGAACAAAGTCCCGAAGGAATTGCGCGTAGAGAGCAAGAAAGACTTGAGCAAGAGCGATTAGCAGCAGAAGAAGAGAAGAAAAGAGCAGAACAAATGTATCAAGCTCGACTTAGAAGTTGGAAGAATCGTCCCTGCACCTTCAACCCTTCACTTTTTGCAATAGCAAATTATGGTCAGTGTGAGGAAGGATATTTAGATCCCAAGATGCCAGTAGGAGCTAACCAACCTATGCCAGAAGATTGGGATTTGTAGGAAGAAAGCAAAAAAGTCGAATCTCTTCCAGATTGGTTGTTTCGAGGCATGTAAATCTACGGTAAATCAGCATGTCTCTAAGGAGACCAAGGAAGTGGAAAAAGGTGAATATCTTCGCCATTGCCGTGGTGGTCAATCTTTACTATGCAACAACGCGCACCCGCTATAACCTTCTTTATTAGCCTATCCGACTGTCGGGGCATTAAAAACTGCTCCGAGTTGCTTGAATTGGGTGAGTAGAGGTGAGACACTTACCGGAGGTGCTTATCAATTATCAGTTATAAAACTTTATCGGGGTATTTGGAGTGACGCCTCCTATTGACCATGATGCTATTTTTAAGGAACTGCTTTCAACCTTTTTCCTAGACTTTCTGAAACTGTTCGTACCGCAGGTTCTGGAATACGCTGAGCCGAGCGAGTTTCGCTTAGAGCCAACAGAGACGGTTCGCGAGGTGTTTAGTCCCATCGGGCAGGGGAAAAAGAAAGTAGCTGATGTGGTGGCTCGTCTCTCATTTCGAGATGAGGAAGCTTGTTTTTTGATTCATCTTGAATCGCAGTCGAGCGCCTACAGCCAAGAGGATTTTCGCTGGCGGATGTTTCACTATTTTGCTCGCTTGCATGAAAAGTTCCGCTTGCCCGTCTATCCCATTGCCCTATTTACCTTTGATGAGCCATTTACAGAACAGGAAAATAGGTATGTAGTGAGCTTTCCAGATCGCCAGGTACTGGACTTTAGTTTTGTGAGCATTCAACTTAATCGGTTGAACTGGCGAGACTTTCTTAAATACGATAATCCTGTGGCATTGGCTCTGATGGCAAAGATGAGGATGGCTCCATCTGAGCGTGCCCAGGTTAAAGCCGAGTGTTTGCGATTGCTTGTTACGCTTAGGTTAGACCGAGAGAAAATGGCGTTTATTTTTGGCTTTATAGGCACGTATTTGCCTTTAAATGAGGAAGAAGAAGAGCAATTTCAGCAAACACTTGAACACATGGATTTGGGAACAAAGGAGAGTGTAATGGAATTTGTCACCGATTGGCAAGAGAAGGGGCGTAAACAAGGATTATATGAAGGCAGGCAGGAGAGCAAACAGGAAGATATTCTTCGTATCCTTGAGGTGAGGTTTGAAGATATTCCACCGGAATTAAGAAAGCTAGTTAGTAAGATAAATGATCTTGAAGTGCTTGGGACTCTTCTTACTCAAGCAGTGACAACCCAATCACTAGAGGCATTTACATCTGTTGCCAGTCAATATGTTACTAAAAAGGTTTTGGAAGTGGAAAACGGTGAGCAAAGTTCCAGTGATGATTAAAAAGTAGTGGTCTAATTAAAGCCACTGAGCATTACCCTCTTTTTGTTGCCAAATCCACCCCAAGTAATTAACGGTGATTCCTGGTATAAGAGAACAAGTCGAAATTGAAGGTGTATTTATGCCCACTTCCGCCAGAATGGAACTGACTATTAAGATTAATGAGTTTCCCGCTGATGTTGAGACGGTAGAAAATGGCTGGAAGCAATTTGAGCTTGATTGTGATGGTCAAATTGTAATCGTGAAAGTTAAGCCTAAAATTTTTAAGAAGTTAGAGCAAGCTAGAGATAATTACCCGATGTGGGTAGCAGCGATTGGGGGCAAGATGGGCGAAAAGACCCCCAATGGCTTCATACTTGATCAGCCCAATATCCAAGTCTTTGAACGGAAGCCGAAACCACCAAAGGAAGCCGCAGGTGCGGCAGCGAATTAGCCAGCGGTAGTCGTTAGTGTACAGGATGATTTCATGCCAGAGCGTTAAGTTAGCGAGATTTTATTGAACGCGAGAATCCTGTGGCATCCGCAGAAAATTTAACAGACGGAACCAAAAACAAAGGAGGGAGTGATGGGATTTGCTACTTCTCGGCAACAAAAAGGACATGAAGAAGGAATGCAGCAGGCCTTAGAGAAGAAAATCGATTTTTTATCAAAATTTTCCAGAATAGTGGGATTCCAGCAAGGATTAGAGACAGGATTAGAGAAGGGATTCCATCAGGGACTACAAGAAGGATTACAGAAAAGCAAACAAGAGGATATTCTTCGCATCCTTGAGGTTCGTTTTGAAACTATTTCCCTGGAATTAAGAGAGCTAGTCGGAAATATAGACGAGCTTGAAGTACTAGAGATTCTGCTGGTTCAGGCGGTAAAAACTCCGTCGAAGGAAAAATTTGCATCCGTTGCCAACGGTATCACGTGAAGCTAGCCGATAAGGCTCATTATAATCTTTCCTACTCAATAATACTTCCATCCGGCAGTTCTAACCGAGAGTCAGCCATACCTTGAGCAAACCGATGCAGGAAACGCTGTTTTTCCATTGGGTCACTAGGCATGGTTGGCATTTCAACCCCTGCTTTTTGTGCCAGGAGTTCTAGCTGCTCAAGACCCTTCTCGACAAGCTGCGCGTGTTCGGGTTCGGAATATTCAGACAAAGGCAAGTCCATATACTTCTCAAACAGTTCAGGGTCGAATTCAGTGACCTTTTTGGATCTGGGGATTTTTCCGAAAGTTGGATCTAATTTCTTCCGTCGCTTGGCTTCTCCCATGTCAATGTCCCTTGAACTAGCTTCTATTATTACTATCCCCTAGCTTAGATAAAGGCGGTAAGTGGTGCGTAAAGGATACGAATCGTGCAAATAGAATGAGAGTAATACCACCAGACCGCACAAAATAACCCATGCACTCGGTAGTCTAATAAGGAAGGTGTAGCGGGTTCATGGTGCATGAAGATCAATCGGCATGGGAAAGCGAAGATCCTAAGCCCCGAAGAAATTCAACTTTTATTTAGCAAAGGACTTCTGCTTACCCGTGACCGAACGTTGATGGCGGTCATGCTCTACACCGCAGCCAGAGTCAATGAAACGGTTACGTTGCTGACCACAGATGTCTACAACAAGAGAGGCAAAGTACGTCCAGAGCTGATTATTAGAAAATCAAACTCGAAAGGAAAGCTTGCCACCAGATCAATTCCTGTGCTCGAAGACCTCAGAACGCGCCTCGAAAACTACCGTCCCACCTACGATAATGGCTATTTATTTCCAGGACTGTGGGGCAAGGGACATCTGCACCGAGACTCAGCGTGCTTAATTCTCAAAAGAGCATGTGAACGCACTGGCCTCGATGGTATCAGTACGCATTCCTTCCGAAGAACGGCATTGACCTTGATGTCAAATGCACACATTCCCTTACGGGTTATCCAGGAAATAAGTGGTCATCGGAACCTCGACCAGCTCCAGCGGTATCTGGAAGTAGAAACCGATCAGGTTAAGGGAGCGATAGCTCAACTGTCAATGTTGTCACCAACTGAGGAGCGTCAGATCGAGAAAAGAATGTTTATCGATCAAAGACCAACTCAACTCAAGCAAAGGGATTCGACCTGATGATTGTTCCTGGAACTATAGCGCTGCGCGCTGGTGTGTTTACAAATCACAAATCGAGCCTTGATGAGCAAATGCTTAGAACATTTGTACTGTAAGTAGACCAGAGCGCACTGCTATAGCTAGCTAATCCCATAAGAGAAATAGCTCTAAATACCCGTTGAAAAAACAGCGGTTGCTATAAAAAAAATAAGCGTATGGCCTTGTTAGACCATACGCTTAGTCACAATAATTTTTACAAACCTTTTCCAATTCCGCAAATGTATTCAGGAAGCCTCTTTATACTGTGTGTCACTAGCATTCTAATTTTTTCAGCACTAGGCCTACTCCCATCACGAAAAGCCCATGAGTTTTTGAATAACACATTGGAAAGATCTTCGTTAGGTTTATCACCATTAACTTTAACATCGTCAAGACCTACCCAAACAACATTATCTGGAGCATCTTCAAGAAGATGTTCTCTTGAAACCATCAATAGTAGCATATCTTGTTCGATAACCTCTACAATGTATGCTTTATCTTCGGGTATATTGAGTACTCCACGAATTTTGGGGCGGACAATATCACCAACATTGAGATTAACGAATTTGATCATATTCATCTTAAATGTCTCCCTTTTATAACCTTATTTGAGTAGACGCAAGATAGAATATATCGTTTATTTTTTTTAGTCAAAAACTATTTTAATAAATTTCTTAAGTATAAATAAGTTCAATAACGAGACTTGCCAGATAGCTATTCTGAATCAGCATAATTCATGGTAAGGCTCGGAGTTATTCTTCAAAATAGTACAGATTTACTAGCATGCCTTAAATCCAACAATTTTTGCCATAATAATTAAATAATTACGATTCAATACTAATCAAAACCCAAGTCTATGGCTTCAGCTTCATTCAATTGGACAAAGGTCGTCCTCAGCTCTGTTGGTGTACTCACAATCACAGGTGCTTATGCTGCCTTTGTGATAAAGCAGCTCATTGCCAAGAAAGATCAAGAAATAAATATTCTAATTCGCGAAAACGAAAAACTAAATAAAAAAATTGAAGAAAAAGCTCACTCCGCAGAAGAGTGTCTTCGTATTGTTACTAAATTTGCCAATGAAGATAACCAATTCCTTCGTCCTGAATTCGCAGATGGTTTTAAAAAAATCGCAAGATATTTCAGCAAATATGCCGAATTGGAGCCAGAACTGCGTGATTATAAACATGCCGCACGTTGGCTGGACATTCGCAAGCAAGATTGGATAAAGGAAGCAAGCAATGTAGGAATAAGAAAATATCCAAAACTAATCCCTAGAAAAAAGAGAAGACAGTTTAAGAAAGATATTGAAAACTATCTTCAATGGGTACATATTTGTCTCAGCAGATATGGTCATCCAGATGTACCGTTCGATGATTATGTGGACTGTCCAGCCATAACATTTCCTGATCCTTACATTGCTGCTATAGACTACATCAAGTATAAAGAAGACTGGGGAGAACTCACCAAAGAGCAATCAGAATCTTTGAAAGATATGCTCGATGAGTTAACAGAGAAGATTAGGAATTAGGAAATAATTTAAAGGAAATGCCACTTAGTTAGGGCTTGCTGAATAAGTCTACAGAGTGAATATGGAAGCTACACAGCCTGTAAAATCTGAGTTTCACCGCTTGGTTCCCAAAATTACCCAGGGATTTCCCCAAAAAGTGCAAGGGTTTTGAGCCTAAGGATGCTATAACCTTGCACTTGTTTAGTAACAAAAGGCTCAAAACCCTTGTCTGACATACCTTTTACATTAATTCAGCAAGCCCTAGTTAAACCCCAAAGTGTTGTGTATGCTAATTCCTAGTCTTTTATAGAGCCTGTAAAATAAAGTGTGTAAATGCGTTTAGCCTATCAAGTTTTCTAAAAGCGAAATGTAACTAAGAGTTAATAAATATAGTAATTCTGTCTTCAAAAATAATAGCTAATTTATTAATAACGATATTCCCATTTTTAAGTTTTGTCCATTTTTTAAAAGCTTTTTTAATATTAAGAAAAAGGATTTTAAAATCTGTCACGGGAAGGTTTAAATTCAAAGTTACCAAGTTCACTTTTTATCTGTTTTTTGCTTTAAGCTTATCATCAATAAGATGGTTATCAAGCTCACTCTCTGCCGCTTGTTCAAGGGCATGTTTCGTAAATACTCCGTCTTTACCAAGAAGCAGTCTACCTTCTCTTACGGCTGATACTATATTGCGATCTTTTTTTAAATTACTCATGGTCACTACCTAAAAATAGTTTTTCATTCCCCATACCCCTAGGGGTATGGGGAATGAAACTTGGGTTATATTGTTATACCCCAATTATTCAGTAATGACACAGCTGTTAGAATACTCCCTAAGGATTATTTATTGCCTTACTTATTACAACGATAATAATCCAAAAGACAATCCACTGCTGAATTTACTTGTTTTTTCATTTGTTTCTCTGGATCATTCTTATTTTTCAGCTCGACTTTCATTTCTTCTTTTATAGCTCGTAACAATAAACATCTTTCTTTTCCTGCCCAATCTTTTGACATCTTTGCTCCTATTGCCAATATAAAGTATCTTTTTTCCTTTCAGAGATATTGCTGCGCGATCAGGAAAAGAAGATTGAAATAGACAAACAGTACTCGCATTTCTCACGAACTTTGTGATCGCAGTTGTCGAAAGCCTTATATAATCTGGGTTTGACCCTGATCGAAACCAAGTCAAAAAACAACATACTGTTGAAAACCCGACTCTACTTGAATTTGACCAGACAGGGGTTATAACTTCTAAAACACTTTTTGGTGAGAAATCTGGGATAAGCAGGTTGAACAGGGGGACAAGGTACTTGAAATTGTTGCACAAGCGGGGCTTGAGAAATTACTTCACTGTTTGAATATATGAGTTCACAGGCGTATGTAAAAACATTCAAAAGTCAAAACCATACGAAAAGAACCCCCGATTTGGGGTGTATGTATGGTTTTTGGGGATTTATTGCCGATAAGAACACTTATCGGGTGTTATTTTGGTGGAAAATTGGAGGTTTTTAAGCTGCCGTTTCCACTGTCCGACAATATAGGTAGAAGCACCTATGTTCCACAATTTATAGGGGCTTTTTCACACACTTTTACTCCTTGTTTGCACCTTTTATAGACTGTCCCACCAAGTATTTTCAGGTAGTTAACTGTCCCACCAAACTACTCTCTTGCTTAAAAGTTATGTTCCACGCTTTAATTAACAATTATGCGAATTAAAAAAACTATCTCCATACCTCAAAACGAAGAATACCTCATCGAAAAGGCAAAAGAACGATGTTTAGTGCTTGGTGATGAGCCTGTTGTGGCTGATTCTCAGCTTTTTAGGATTGCTTTGCAGGCTTTACTTAGGATTGAACCAAAGATATTAAGGGAATGCGTGGAGGCTTGCCCTTGCCCAAAACCTGGGCTGCAAAATCAAAATAAGCGTATTAGAAGGAAAATAGCTAAAACATTCCCACAGGCGACTTATGATATCTAAAGATCTAGTATAACGGTATAGAGTATAACTCTATACCGTTATACTATGTGCCGGCATATAAGTTTAAGTATAAATGCTTTAAATTACAGATAAAAACATCAAAAATATTGTATGCAGACACTCTATGTCCCTCTATAGCTCTACACTGTCTGACGGCATAGAGATTTTGAATTTTGATACAGTTTAATGAATACTCTCGATATGGAGCTGTACTCCTTCCTGTTGTTGTAAAGTACAAATTACAGCTAAAAGATTATTAGCGGTGGGATTACCTTTGGTACTGAACATACGCATCAGGCTTTTGGGCGATTTATCAGTCATTTGTGCCAGTTTTTCAAACCCAAGCGTTGCATTGATGTAATCACGTAAAACGGATTTGCCTGTTTCAACATCTCCGTTAATCAGCAGTTCAAGTCCTTCGATCAGCAGTGCTGTACGAAACTCTGGATCACGGAGTACCCGTGCCTGTATGGTCTGCTTAAAATTTCGTGTAATGGCCACCTTATAATCCTTTCTTACGTTTTTTATATGCTTTCCAGCGTTCCTTTGCCTGTTCAATATCATCCTGTTGCCGCTTTTTGGTGCCGCCGCCTAACAGGATAATTAGGGTATCCCCATCTCTGCCCATATAAACGCGGTAGCCCGATCCCCAATCAATTCTTAGTTCATGCACTCCACTGCCAATACCTTTGAGCTGAGAGAAGTTGCCCATCTCTACCCGTGTCAGGTAAGTGGTTACTTTCACCGCTGCTTGGGGGTTGAGTTTATTGAACCAGCTTGCAAAGGCACTTTTGCCTTGTTCATCTATATATTCTTCTAATGTTACCATAAAGGTAACATATATGTTACCTTTATGCAAGTCAATTATAAAATAAGGTGAAATTACATATCGGGGTCAGATCTGTTCTAAGCGTTCTATTTTTCTGAGCAAAAACTCTAAGAAAGGAACTCCCGATCTGGGGTGTGCGTATGGTTTTTGATAGAGTATAACTCTATACCGTTATACTATGTGCCGGCATATAGGTTTAAGTGTAAATGCTTTAAATTACAGATAAAAATATCAAAAAGATTGTATGCCGGCACTCTATATCCCTCCATAACTCTATACTGTCTGACGGCATATAAATTTTAAAAATTAATTATT
>JAAHGS010000289.1 GCA_010692645.1 Symploca sp. SIO2E9 | reverse complement strand
AATTACTTTGATGCATCCGATGGAATTGTTAGATTATTCAATTCGAGGGGTGAAGTTGAAGAGTTAAAAGAGGGGGGATGGGGGGGATGGCTTGGGGAGGGTGAGCGAAAAAAAGAGTGGGGGAAGCAGTAAGCAGACGCGGAGACGCACCAGACGTGGAGAACTGAAATTCCAACCAAAATGTCGCTCACCCGCTCGGGGAGATAATGACCCTTATTTGTTCTGCCATTAATGCACAACAGTTTAGTAGAGCAAAACTCAACTGAGAACTACTGTAAACTTATCCAGGATATTTCAAGTAAAGGGCTTGCCAGAAATCCAGTCCTTTACTTGAATAAAGAAATAGGAAAATAAACTTTTGTTAAGAAAGGAGTTAAAAGGAGCTAATATGTACATCGTTCAAATTGCCTCTGAGTGCGCCCCCGTCATTAAAGCTGGAGGCTTAGGCGATGTTGTTTACGGACTTAGTCGAGATCTAGAGATTCGTGGAAATTGCGTCGAACTGATTTTGCCCAAGTATGACTGCATGCGCTACGACCATATTTGGGGACTACATGATGCCTATCGCGAGTTGTGGGTACCCTGGTATGGTGCTGCTATCCACTGTTCTGTTTACTGTGGTTGGGTACACGGGCAAGTCTGCTTTTTTATCGAACCCCATTCCAATGATAACTTCTTTAACCGAGGCTATTATTACGGTGGCAATGATGACACGATGCGTTTTGCCTTTTTCAGCAAAGCCGCCTTGGAATTCTTGCTTAAGAGCAACAAACGTCCGGATGTCATCCATTGCCATGACTGGCAGACAGGCTTAGTACCAGTCATGCTTTTTGAGATGTATAAGTACCATGGTATGGAAAACCAACGTGTCTGCTATACCATTCATAACTTTAAGCACCAAGGTATTGCCGGAGCAGATATACTCTGGGCAACAGGTCTCTATCGTGAGCCTTACTACTTCAATTATGATCACCTAGGTGATAACTTCAACCCCTTCGCCTTGAACTTTATGAAGGGAGGTATCGTTTACTCCAATTATGTGAATACGGTTTCACCTCATCATGCTTGGGAAGCAAGACACACAGATATAAGTTATGGGTTAGGTCATACCATACATTTACACCAGCACAAATTCAGTGGAATTCTCAATGGTCTCAACTATCAGATGTGGAACCCAGAAGTTGATAACTACATTCCTTATCACTACGACAAGGAAGATTTGCAAGGCAAGGAATGGAACAAAAAAGCACTGCGGGAGCGACTCCTGCTAAGTAATGAGGATAAACCCCTCGTTGCCTTCATCGGGCGCTTGGATGAGCAAAAAGGTGTTCATCTTGTTCATCATGCAATCTACTACGCCCTAGGGCGAGGAGCGCAATTTGTGCTGTTGGGTTCAGCAACAGAATCAGGGATAAATGCCCGTTTTTGGCATGAGAAAAACTTCCTAAATAATAACCCCGACTGTCATTTAGAAATCGGCTTTAATGAAGAATTAGCCCACCTGATTTATGCAGGAGCTGATATGATCGTTGTTCCCAGTAACTACGAACCCTGTGGGCTAACTCAAGTGATTGGATTGAAGTATGGAACTGTTCCAATTGTGCGGGGAGTCGGTGGGTTAGTAAATACTGTCTTTGACCGAGATTATGACCAAAACACACCCCCTGAAAAACGCAATGGCTATATGTTCTATCAGGGTGATAACTATGCCCTAGAGTCAGCCATGGATAGGGCAATTGGATTATGGCAAAACTATCGGGAAGAGTTCCACAAGCTGGTGATTCAGGGTATGGAATATGACTACTCCTGGAATGATCCAGGTACTCAGTATCTAGAAGTCTATGACCATATCCGACACAAATAAAGCGCTATAGCTGAAAAACCAAAAAATATAGCAGTGCGCGCTGGGAACAGGGAACTCTTAACAGGGAACAGGGAATGGAAAAGCTTATCAAACAAAGGTTTTAGCAATTGTTCTTTACCGGAATTTGTAAACATACCAGCACGCACTGCTATAACTTGCTGTCGGTTCCACTCCCTATTGGCCTACATTAAACATTCTTCCAATTTGGTCAGACTTTAGCCAGTTAAGATTAAGGAGTTAAGAACAATCTTAAATTTTTATTAAAAAAGTTATTCCTTGAGGCAAGGTAACTGCTCATAGCAAAAACTAGGGCTTGTTGAGTAGTTTGTCATTGGTGATTAAATATTTGACAATTTACGAGATAGTGATTATACTGCACTAGTGGTGTCGTCACCTGTTTAGTTAGCCGACAATGCCCCAGTGAAAAGGAAATCCTTGGAGCCTTCTGCCTTGGAGCCTTGGTCAACTGTTCTCCAGAGTTTTGACATTTGGTCATAGGATTTGTTACACTATGAAAGTGGATAGCTTCTAACGCATGAAGTAGGAAAAGCTATCTTAATTAGAACAAGAGACTCTGCGGCTTGAAGCCTGATCTAACCTATGCAGTAAGTAACTGATTAAGCTATACAAAGCTCAAAAACTCATGTAGCTGTAGTTCATTGCCAAAAACGCTCTTCACGTTCAGGCTAACTATAACTGCTAGTTCATAAGTCATTGTAAAAATATAATGACTTTCCGAGGAATAGCTAACGAGGAGAAATCCGCGAGACTAATCTTCCGGAATGCTTTGCTAATAGTCATGGGCTGAGTGACAGCTATGTTGTTGACTCAAACTGGCTTAAGGTTGCAGAGTACTGAATTTAGATACAAAGGTTAACAAGACAATGAAAACAGCATTTACCTCAACAGAATTAGAATATACCTTTATGTTTACCTTTAAAAAGGTAAATTCAGTTACACTAGAGGGCATTAAACCTTTTTTTGATAACCTTCCTGTTGATCCTTATATCGAAGGTAACTATCGCTCTAGAAAATTATCTAGTTTTATAGTATCTGGCGATAAGTTAGTCAAATTACCTCATGGCTACCTCTACCAGAGTAAGCAATACAATCCCTTAGTTGGAAACGTCAAAAGAGATTTTGAAGAACTAGATGATGCACTGATCAAGCATGAAGCCTTTAAACATCTTGTTTTTGCATTTATTGATTCTTGTAAACTGCATCCAGAAGCTGAAATAGGTGTTCATCAAATTAGAACTACTTGTTCAGCTAATAATTACGGCAATCCAGCACCTGAAGGTATTCATAGAGATGGCACTGATTTTATCGGTATTTTCTCTGTTGATAGAAAAAATATTCAAGGTGGTCAAACACATTTATACACCGCTAGAAAGGAAAAGCCTGTTGTTAGTAAAATTCTGCATCCGGGTGAACTATTATTAGTCAACGATCATGAGTTTCTCCACTTTACCACTCCCATTAAACCAACGTCTGATACCGAAGGCACAAGGGATGTTTTTGTTCTGACTTCTCCGAGTTTAATTTCTGAATAGTTTGTCATTGGCTATTAAATATCTGACAATTTACGAGATATGGTGAATTGAAGGCAGTCATTTCTCCCGCCTGCTTCCCAGGAATTGGAAATAGTCTGGCTGATAGAGGTTTATCTAGCTTGATTGCTAAAGCTGCCATATCTAGTAATATTGCTTCGATTTGCTCAACTGTGACACTGCCGGGAATTGGCACTGTATCCAGACCACAGCCACAAACTGCTGAATAGGATAATAAGTTAGTCAGATTGTAGGTTTGCTCGTTAGCTCTTTGTGAGAGTCCCACATCTTCACAAACCGGAAGCATTAGACCAGAATAACCGCACAGTTGAAATGGTAAACTTTTCACAACACTAGTGATTAGCGCTGAAATTGCCAAGGTACCTTGAGAGCCAAACTTGCCGAAGCCAAGTTTTTCATAAGCAAAAGCGATACTACTAGTGTTCTCCAGTGAGGGAGCAAGGGAGGAATCAATCCCTGTGTATTCAATCTTAAATTGAACTGCGATTTGTTGAGCAATTTCCTCTAGTTTCTTTAGTTCCTCTACCAAGATTGACCTGAGATTATTTTGGGCCTCTGATAAATTGCGAGATTGGGAAAAGGCTGCCATTACCAAATCAGGGTACTCTAAACCAATTGCAAAAGCAGTGTTACCTTGATGGTATGAAACTGGAAAGAAGGGTATTCCTGGCTGGCAGTTTGCCCAAGCGCAAAAACGAAAGTTACCATATCCGCCTTCAGTTTTTTCAGAGATGCGTTTAATTGCTTGGGCAGATTCTCTGATATTTTTAAAGTCTATACCACTTGCCAAGTCTCCAGTTTTACTAGAGCAGTAAATGATTGAAGTGTTCTGATTAATTTCTGGAATAATAGCAATTGATTCTGGAGAGTCTGCATAGCCAATATTGAAAAAGTTGAGATCCAGACTTTGGCAAAGTGTCTCGATGGCTTTGATTTCCTGGACAATTTCGGAAATTGATAAACTTGGCAGATATTCTTGCCAACTATTGGTGCTTATTCTAGTGCTTTGAACTTCGTACCCTTGCTGTTCAAAAAAGCTTTTGGCTTGCTGGTTGAAGGTAGCAGCCTGTCTAATTTTGTCTTGCTCCTGAGGGGAGTGCAGCGATATACCAGTTGTAATTGTTCTAATTTTCATTCAATAATGAGGGCAATTTTGCCAGTCATGGAACCAGTTTCTAGGATTTTATGAGCAGCAGCAGCATCTTGGAGAGGGAAAGTTTGGCCCAGGTGAATCTTGAGTTGACCTTCGTCAATCAAACTGCTACTGTGTTTAAGAATATCGCCCTGGTGTTGTTGGGCTCCAATGACTCCCTGTAGCAGGGGTGTAAGCATAATTTCCAAGCTAATACGCAGATTGCGCTGTCTAGCAATCTTCCAATTGGCATGAGTAGAATCAGGTTCGAGGAGAGTAACCACATCACCATAGAGGCGCACGGCAGCAAAAGTGTCGTAGAAAACTTTACTACCTACAGTATCAAAAGCTAAGTCTACTCCCTCTCCATCAGTCCAGTTGAGGGCAGCTTCGGCAAAGTCAGTTTGCTTATAGAGGATGGGGTAATCAGCACCGAGTTGACGGACTAATCTAGCTTTTTCCTGAGAACTGACAGTGGTACATACTTGAGTACCTCTGAGTTTTGCTAGTTGGATGGCAACATGACCAACCCCACCAGCACCAGCATGAATCAGTACTTTTTGCCCAGCTTCGAGTCTTCCACGATCATACAACGCTTCCCAGGCAGTAATCAATACCAGGGGAGCAGCGGCGGCTTCTGCAAAGGAAAGAGAAGTGGGTTTAGGGGCAACTAAGCGCTCTTCGACAACTGCCAATTGGGCATAATTACCTGTGCCAGATTTACCCAATCCTCCGGCACAGAAATATACTTCATCCCCAACCTGGAATCTTTCGACAGCAGCACCAACAGCTTCGACAATACCAGCACCGTCACAACCTAGAATAGCTGGCATTTGGTCACGGTAGAAGTTGCCTCTGCGCCGCAGTTTTGTATCTATAGGATTAATGCCAGCAGCACGAAGACGCACTAAGATTTCGGTGTCGGTTTGAATTTTTGGTTCTGGTACTTCCTGAAGTTGAAGGACTTCTGGTTCACCAGCAGCAGTCATTAATACGGCTTTCATCGAGTTCTAGGTTTAGACTAGTTGCTTTTATCTTAACGTCCGGATTCATCCCTCACTTTTAGTGATGGGATGAATCCGGACAACCTTGATTTTGAACGTAGACTTTAAGCTGTTCAATAGTCACGCCGCCACAGCTAGCAACAAAATAAGAGCCAGTCCATAGTACTTTCTTTTTG
>JAAHGS010000288.1 GCA_010692645.1 Symploca sp. SIO2E9 | reverse complement strand
TCTGCTAAACCAATTACAGCAAAGCTGATAATTCTCACAAACTTCTTCACTTGCCTCAACTACATATAAGTCAGTACGAGTTTTTTGCTGAGAAGCCCAGGCTACAGTTCCCAAGGTTAAAACTTGGCATCTTTCTAGTCCAAACTTATTGGCAAGTTCTGCTGTAGTTTCATAGGTAAGGAATCTCAAACCTGCATCTCCTAAACCAGAAGCAAAAAAGTCTTTATAGCTAGCTTCTCTCAAGTGTGGGTTTTGTCGATAATTTGCATATTTTTCTAAGTCCGTAACTTCGGGAATAATTAGGGCATACTGGGCTCGTTTATCCCGTAGTGTTGAACGTAGTAAGAAGTAATAGCAAGCCACAGGAGCAAATAACAAGATAAATGCTTGCTCAGGTATTTCTTCAAAACTAGTACTAGAACTAAAAGCAATATGCTTCACAGCCGCTCCAGGATTGAGCCATCCTGCCACAGTTATCGGCTTCTTGAGCCAGTTTCCTTTTTTATCGCAAAGATTTTTAGCAAAATCTTGATAGACATAGCTTTGCAAGGATTTATATTTAACCAAAACTGGCGGTTTGTCATCATCAAGCAGAAAAGACTTTTCTTGAATACCTGTGGCTTTATGAGTACTGTTGTGCTGCAATAAAGTTCCCAGAATCCCTTGATGTACAATTACTTGGGATTCAATTCTCATATTGGTAGAATCCAAAGCTTTAAGATAAATAAGTCCATCTGCAATCTGAAAAGACCATCTTAAGAACCAATCGATTACTGCTAAATCGTTGTTTTCCCATTGCAAAGTAAAACGGCGATGGGCAACTACTAAATCGTCTGTATCCGTTTCCCATCTAAATCTTTCAGGACGATTCTCAATTGGCACTTCTCGTTGTAGCTGTTTCAAAGTCATCCATAATCCTGCTAAACCAGCTCGATGTAGTAAGGTATATCCAGGATTACCTAAATCAAACTCTATTTGCATGGTTCAGCACCTGTTTTTTCACTGTAAATAATTTCATCTGTTGGCGCGACGAAGTAGAATCTAATGCGCTTCCACTGACGAAGATTGTTAGGAATCTGAACTGGCACTGACCAACGCTGTGCTTCCTGTATAAAAGATGTATTAGATTTTTTGCCAGCTGAGTAACGAATTTTTGCTAAGTCTTCCTCTAGCAAAGCTGTGATTGTATAGCCTCCTTTTCTTAGAAAATCTGGGTAAGTACACCAATTGCCTTCTAACCAAGTGGATCTAATCTGAGATGGTATTTTCACTCCTAGTTCCGCTGCTAGCCTAGACAAGTCCTGCTGGGAAATTTTTTGATAATCGGCAAGCTTTTGAACTAACTGTTTGCCTGTTGTCAGCTCTTCCGTTTTATAAGGTTGTTTGTTATCCCAAGGATAAATTAGGGCAAGACGTGTGCCCTCTTCTTCCCTACTCATACGACGATTAAGTCGTCCTAGTCGTTGAATTAGTGCTGCTGCTGGAGCCATTGCTGAAACTAACAAATCAGCACTAATATCGAGGGACATCTCACAGACTTGAGTGGTAATCGCTAAAACTGGAGCATCGCTTTTAAAAGCATCAATGACGGCTTGATGTTTTTTCAATCTATCTTGATAGCGATAACGGCTGTGATAGATTAGAGGCTTAATTCCAGATTCAGATAAATACTTGGTAATTTGCTCTTGGGCAGTGCGATAGAAATCAATGCAGTTTTGAACGGAATTAGTTACCCACAAAACTTTCTGCCCATTTTCTAGAGCATCTAACACAGTTTGCCAGACTGTCGTGTCAAGATACTCCTGCGCGACACTATCGGAATAGTCGTTAGAGATATTAGCAAAAGATTGTACTTGATAACGACCTAACTCTTCTAATTCTTTTGGTCCTTGGATTGGCTCATTTATATTCTCTCCTAATTGGAGCATAACCTCACGAATAGCTTGAAGTTGTCCTGGTGTGAAACTAGCACTCATCAACAAAATCGGAGCACCACGAAAGGTTCTGAGGAACTGCAAAAAAGCACCAAAAAGACGCTCATCATAGGCATAGGCGTGAACTTCATCGAAGACAAAAGCAGCTTGAGCTATCGCAGGCCAAGAGTACAAGGGCTTAGGATTGTTCTGAATTAAACCTAATACTGAATCAACGGTACAGATAATTAGCTTTTTACGCCATGCCTGAAATGCTGTTAAGCGTGCATCAATACCTTCAGAATCATCTGACTCTCCAGAGAATAGTAGCTCTCGATCAAGATTGGCACGAGAATGCATTAAAGTTACTTCAATTTTTGTACCGTCGGCGTAGTCGATATATCCTTGGGACGCTGTACCTGTTGTTGGATAACAAAAAAATAACTTTCGACCTTTCGCCCATTTTTTTGCCCAAGCGTAAGCACCAATTGTCTTACCAGTACCACATCCAGCTTTTACTACAGTAACTCGGTTAGGAGTCTCAGCAATCTGTTGTTGAAATGGGCGTAGTGGTGATTTATCTAAGCGTTGATTAATTAGCTTTTGTAACTCCTGTTCAGATAGTACAAGATTCAAAACCTGCTCTATCCAATCCTGGAGATTCTCCCCAGTCTGAGGTAGAGCTGAACCAGCTAAATCAGCAGCCATTACTGTTGCTTTAACTGCTGCTATAAACTTCTGTTCTTCCCAGTGAATTTCTGTGTCAAGCTCTACAAATTCATTACAAAGTGCTTTCAAAGCTTCTTTTAATTCATCCTTTGACCAAATTTCCGGTGGCGGCTCTGGCAGCTTATCAGTTAAACCCAATAACTTACTGCCCATGCGTAGTACAGCTTGAAAATCTGAGTGGTGGGTATAAATCTTGAGTTCATCTCCAGTTCCATCTGGAATTTTAGCTATACAATCATTGGGTGTACGATTGGGTTTACCAAGCCCAATTTTAAGATGATGCCCCATAGCTGCCCAGACTGCAACTGTTAGGTTAGCATTGGGAAACTGTTCTAACCATTCCCGAAAACTGCGAACTCGAAGTGCTAAAATGCCACTGATCACTTCATGCCTGAGCATTTGTCTTTCACCGTGCGATCGCCAGCATTTTCTCAGCTTTGGCTTATATTGGTCAATCTTCTCAGACTCAGAATTAAGGTGAACCATCTCTTGGAAATGTTGATTCGCTTTACCCCAGTCATGTAAATAAGCACCAAGCTTAACAGTATTAGCAAAGTAATCTAAATCAAACTGTTCTAACCCTAATTGTCTGAGAATATCTTGCCCTAACTGCGTTACTAGGGTATCTGCTGCTTGCATTACACAGCTAATATGACCTGTATATTTTGCTGCTCCAAGTGCTTGAGATTTTTCCTCTTTTAGCTTAGGCAATGATTTTGCCAGGAGTACTTTAAACATTTTGCCCTCCTTGACAAGATACAAAAATGCCGCATCCCATACGACGTTTGCCACCTAAGCCATAAGTTTGTAATTTTAAAGAGTCTTCTGGGTTAAGTTCAGAAACTTTAGTAGTAAAGCCTACTATGGTGTAACGTTTAACTTTGATTGTTTTGCGGCTTGGTTGCCCTTGCCAATTGAGAGGTATTGAGAGATTACCTGAAATTTCTAAAGACTCAAGCTGTCGCTGTGCAGCCTTTAAAAATGAATCTGGTTCAGTATAGCCTTTGATAATAACAATTCTTGATTTCAGCTGCTGGGCAGGTTTGAGGATAGAAATTTCAGGGATACCAATCTGAATTTCATGTTTGCCAATGGTAATCCGCTTGCCTGCTAATTGATAAACTAAAGGGATTTTAGTAACTGGTACACGGATTTTAAAGCAAGAGTATTGAGTTAGGTTAATTTTACCCTCTCTATCGGGAAAACCAGGAATAGTCAAGATACTGAGAGGGTTTTGCTGGTGTAATTCTGGGACATGATGAACTAGTGCAGCATAAAGCCCATAATTATGATCCGCTGGGAGGGACTTTCCGAGCACTGGAAAACTGAATTCAATACAAGGATTAAGCTTATCGCTTACTACCTGTGATGCAGAAAAACCGGTAGATGCAATCATTTAGGCATCCTCCTAAAAAATATATTTTCGGAAATATGCAGAATTCTCAAAGCCTGACGGCATCAAAGGTAGTGAATATCGTCGAGTTACTTCAGACTGACTCTAGCTGCTTACTAAATGGCTAGTTTCGACGCTTGAGTTTACTATTAAAACTCTAAACATTTTATAAATACTAGGTTAATCAAAATTATCAATAGTGTCAATGCAGCTTGATAGAAAGCGCTTAACGCCTTACGGCATCGGAGGTTAAGAGCAAACAAGGCATTATAATCCCTGCCACTCTGCGCTATCAGCAAGCCTAATACACTATTAAAACGCTAAAGTGCTCAATTCCTACTGGAATCTAAGGTTAGAACAAAATTCATCCTACCACGTACTCAATGCATGACGACTCAGATAGGGAGAAACTCAACACCAGTCGAGGTGATTTTACGGATGCTGGTCTCAAGCACTGACACTCAATCAGCTACTCTAAGCTGAAATCCCTCCGTACAACAGTACTAAGTAAGTCCAAAAGCACTATCAATCCTAGCTTTGGGTGGTGTATAACAATAGTATTAATGGGGTGAACGAAATTTTGGCTGGAATTTCAATTCTCCGCGTCTGGAGCGTCTGGAGCGTCTGGAGCGTCTGCTTACTTATTTCCCCACTCTTTTTTTCGCTCACCCGTATTAATGGGTTCAAGCTGACTTTTAAAACGGCTGAACCTATTGCTATAAATGAGTTGAGTAATTGTCATAGAACCTACTAAGGCAGAGGAAATTTAACCACCTGTGATTCTAATAGATTCAGAAAGTAAAATCTAATCGAGTGTCGTTAATTTAAGAGTAATTAATGCAAAATCTCCCAGCACCACAAGAGCAAATACGCGCCCATGTTTTTATTTCTGGAAAGGTTCAAGGAGTTGGTTATCGTTACTCGACTTTACACCAAGCCAAGCTTTTAGGAATCAGTGGTTGGGTGCAAAATCTTTTCGATGGCCGCGTCGAAGCAGTATTTGAAGGAACTGGTGAAGCAATTCAAGCTATGATTGGCTGGTGTCATCACGGACCATTGAGTGCTGTAGTTCAAGATGTCGCTGTTGATTACGGAATACTAGAAGGGTTGCGGGGATTTGAAATTAGGCAATATTGACCTCTCCTCTGTCAAAGTATCGTCGGAATAAATTCGATTCGTGACCCTACCATTGGTTAAAACCAACGCGCTCTCCCTCGAGGTTATTTTTGGTTTTCTCAATTTAACACTCGTTTCTGGCAAGGAGAAACGAGTGCTTCAACAGTTGACACTCCCATCGCTAAAAGCGAGGGATTCTTAGGTCGTGGGGATTCCAATGAATTTACCCTCACTAAGCATCTTGACCGTATGTCCTACGGCTGCAAGTCCGCGTATAGCGACTACTTGAGCGGCTGCCACATCTCTATCTGCGGTATAGCCGCAATTGCTGCATGAGTGAACACGCTCAGCTAAAGTTTTCTTCCCCGTTTCTGTTAAACAATTGGGGCAGATTTGAGAAGTCTTTCTGGCGTCTACCTTGTGAAAGAATACACCACGCTTCAAACAACATTGGGAGAGTATTTGTAGAAACTGACCCCAACCAGCATCTAGGCAATGTTTTGATAGCATGCCTTGAGCTAGTCCTTTCAGGTTTAAGTCTTCTGCAAATATCATTCCTGCCTGTACAC
Source organism: Symploca sp. SIO2E9 (assembly GCA_010692645.1). GTDB lineage: Bacteria > Cyanobacteriota > Cyanobacteriia > Cyanobacteriales > Coleofasciculaceae > SIO3C6. Next base: position 77 of record JAAHGS010000288.1, on the reverse strand, counting down.
AAAGGCTATGGGCTAATTCCCAATGGTAGTTTTTGCGGATATTCCCAATTCGCTCATACAGCTTACTTACTTTGTAT
>JAAHGS010000287.1 GCA_010692645.1 Symploca sp. SIO2E9 | reverse complement strand
TTTTTTGCGAGCAGAAGACGGAATACGATTTCCGGACCGTGGAGTGGTGGGAGTGCAGAGGTTTGTTCTTCCGGTTGGGGGGGGGGGGGGGGGGGGGGGGGGGATGGCTCGGGGGGATGGCTCGGGGAGATGGGGGGAGGATTTTATGTTTTTTTTAAACCGTCGAAAGCGCAATTTAAATGCACAACAGCTTATCCTCTACTCCCTACTCCCTGCTTATCTCTAAGCTGTTACGCATTTAAATCATATATAACGTTTCTCGAATAACTGAGATACACCTAGTTCTGTTCCCTACTCCCTGCTCCCTACTCCCTGCTCCCTAAAACCAAGAAGTTTTTATCTCACCAATTTGAGAAGTGCTATATTTATTTGATATTAGTTAATGACTGAAACTCTTGTTTATTCTGCCTTTCGGCTGAGCGATCCTGCCTCCTGCCTTGCTGTTGTGCATTTTTAATGCACAACAGTTTATTACCAATATTTTTAGATATCTAAGTCAGTCAAATTAAGTCGTGAGCCGTGGGTTTCGATAAATTCGCGGCGGGGTGCAACCCTATCTCCCATGAGTACCGTAAAAATACGATCTGCTTCCGCTGCATCTTCGATTTCTACCCGCTTCATGGTGCGGCTTTCTGGATTCATCGTTGTATCCCACAACTGCTGTGGCATCATTTCACCTAATCCTTTAAAGCGTTGGATTGTGTAATTGGCGTTATCTGGTAAATCCCTAATTAACTGCTGCAATTCGCGATCGCTATAACAATAGTAATGATTGCGACCACGTTCTACTTTATATAGTGGGGGACAGGCAATGTAAATATAGCCTTGATCCACAAGTGCCCGCTGATACCTGTAGAAAAAGGTCAACAGTAAGGTGCGGATGTGCGCACCATCAACATCAGCGTCAGTATTGTGACAGGCAATACCTCCTGTACCACAGACAAAGTTTTCGTCACCCTCGACTGAAAAATCGTACACATACTCACCAACGGGTTCAATTTCTTCAGCAGTAATCACTTTGAGTCCGATTAAATCCTCGCTAATCGGTATATACTCTGCTACCTTGCGCATTGGGCGTGCCAGATGTTCTTGGAGCTTATGAGCATGAGCATGGCGCTCCCAAATTGGGTAACATTGCTCAATCTGTTGCTTGCCACCAATTTTGATGCTGTAGTCAGGGTACCATTGTTGCTTGGCGTGATTACCGCTACCAGGTGGTTGATGCTCAAGGGCAGTGGCAACTAAACCCATTTGCCCTAACAGATAAAGTAATCCATCCTTAAATTTGGCTGAGTTAGTGGAAAATGAAACGTATTTACCGCTAGTAGTGCCATTGCTAAGGAAATAGCCTTCGAGAAAAGCTAAGTGCAATTCTTGATTGAGACTAAAAACAAAATCTGGCAATCGTTTCTGGTGGGCAGGTTTGGCTAAACCCCAGGCTTCTAGTAAAAGTGCTGCCGCCACACTATCGAACCTCAGTTGAATACAATCGCGGTCTGGGTCATAGTAGCAGTATGCTTTCTGATCAAATACTGCCTCAATAGCCTTAGTGAGTTCTGGGATAAATTGCTCGTCCTTCTTAGCTAGATTGAGGCTAATTTGCTGATTGCTGAGAGTTCCCAAAGATAAGTACCACCCCAAAAACCAGAGTAAATTTCGAGTTATGGGCAGATAGCGGTTAAATGCCTTATCACCATGTGCCTGCGGAAGAATCTGCACCTCATCGCCTAACTGTGACAATTCCCTAGGCACGAAATCAGCAAAATGCTGATAATTACTTACCTCAGGCAAACAGGTTTCCTGACTGGTGTCTACTTGGGGTTCAGATACTAGTTCTTCAACTGGGGCAGATTCTGAGGGCAGTTGCTTGTAGACAATCTTATCGTTACCGCCAATAGCGTCAAGGTAAGCCAGGAAGTCGGATACTAAGGGCGGGTTTATGCCCTGCTCCCAGTTACTAATAGTGAGCGGTTGCTCAACTCCTACCAAAGCTGCTAACTGCTTTGGGGTGACTCCTGCTGTCTGGCGCTGGGCTACTAGTTGCTGCCATGCCTCTGAATTTAGCATCACCACTGACTCCTGTTCGGGTTCTGGCTTGCTAACCTGAGCTAGGAGACGCACACTAGCAACTCGCTGCACATCTTCACCTTTGAGATAAAGTGAATTGGTTAATCCTGCCCGATAGAAAGTTTTGAGCAAGTCAATTGTGGTTTGAGTTTGACTTGGGCGAGGCAGACGGCGACTGGCTACAAGGATGTCTCCCTTGCGCACTTGGTTGCCTTGCTTGAGAACAACTTCACCATTTTTATAGACAAAGACGCTATGGGAAGAAGTCACCTTCACAGAGCGCTTGTAGCGCGTCGTGATTTTGTACATCGGCTCCTGATGAGCATGGCGAATTACTGCTTTCAGGGGACGAAAACGGGTAGTATGGGTAACAGGGTCAAAGGAAATCACACGGTAGCGGTTAGTAACGCGGCGTCCTTCGACACAATCATCGATAAAACTGCCAATGGAGACTAACTCTGTACGCCCTTGATCATCACTAACCAGAGTTGGCTCATCCCCAGCAACACTCATAATCACGATGCGGTGGTAGCGTAGTGCCGAGGAGTCGAATTCTTCCCCCTTAATACCTAAGCCGAGAGCCGTGATTAGCGACTGAATTTCGGTATTTTTATAGATTTTGGCATCATCAGTTTTCTCAATATTGAGAATTTTACCGCGCAGGGGTAGAATTGCTTGAAATTGGCGATCGCGTCCTTGTTTGGCGCTGTTGTGGACAAATACACCACTAGCTAAAGCGAAATTATGGGTATGAGGAACTTCGATGTCGTATACATCCATCGGTTCTTCTAAGTGTTCGATGGAGACAACGCGGTGGTTGTAATTGGCAATAGCTTCACGAGCAACTGTCTCATTGCCTTCAAAATAACGTTGACAAAAGGTATCAAATCGCAAAATAGACTTGTCGCCTGTTTCGATACGCCGGGTACGATAAGTATCAAGATCTAGATAGCCTTGCTCAATTTCCACCTGTTTGAGAGCCGCCATCGTTTTGCGGTAGTAGGTTTGGTTGAGTGCTACTCGACGTTGATCACGAAATTCAGGTGTCCATTGTTGCTTAGTCTTTTCTCGCCGCCATGCTAGCAAGGCTTCATTCTGCCATTGTTGTTTAGCGATGGAAGCATGATCTTCACGCGCTCGGGGATTATTCTCAAAATAATTTTTAACACGCTCAGCTTGAGTTAGACGATTGGCTTGATCATTCCAATATTCCTGCTGTGCCCGGTACAGTTGTTGATTATTTTGCTGCCGATAGGCGTCATTGCTTTCGTAAAACTCACGCCATTTGTCAGCCATATAGTCTTTGTAGGCTTGATCTTCCCACTGCGCCTTAGCTTGTTCTGAGAGAATTTTCCGCGTCTGGGGTTGGCGCATACGTTCGCTCATCATAGCGCGAAACTCTTCAGTTTGACGAATTTCCCGGCATTTATCAATCACATCTGGTCGATGCCAGCTTAGCTTAAGTTGAGCACTGTGTAATGCCAAGTGTTCTTCAGCCGGCAGCCGCTGAATATTTGTTGGATTATTGTTTAATTTGTTGAAATCTAGATGATGGCGGTGGTTGCCATCGGTAGATTGATAGATACCATGCCGGAGATTATAGAAATCTGCCAAAAGATGAGTGTAAATCCATTTATCGTTTTTGGGATTCCAAACAATTTCATAACCATCAAGTCCATTCCCTTGTTGATTCTTGTGGGAGAGCTTACGATTTAACGGCATTAATGAATCTTCAGGTTTCAATAATGCTGCTGGTTTATAGGTACCATCCCGCAACATGTAAGGGTGATCTGGTGTACAGATAATGGTTTCTCCATTATCTAGTGTCAACTTGATTACTTCAGCATTTGCCTTCGTCATCCTGGCGTTGATAATGCGTTCTATCCCGATTTTCCCGTCAGGGTGCATGGTGTAGCAAAAATGTTCTTTCCCTTGCTTTTGTTCCGCGACAATGTCTTCTAAGCTCAGAGAACGACCATCAGCTAGTGATACAAGTGTAGAGCCAACATGACACCCCCCCGCACTATCACCCTCAACAATAAAGATTTCTGATTCTGCTGGGTCTCTAGAACTACAATCTGCTAACTTACCAGGTAAAGGCGAAGACTCCAGCACCGACTTACGCCGCACCAACTCACGAGCCCGACGGGCAGCTTCAGCAGCCTTCAATGCCTGGATAGCCTTTTCCAAAATAGTGTCAGTTACCTGGGGGCGAAAATTCAGATACTCTGTCAATACCTCTCCCACCAAGGAATCAACAATACCCCGCACTTCCGTATTGCCAAGTTTCGTCTTAGTTTGACCTTCAAATTCTGGCTCCGGCACCTTGACAGAAATAACCCCAGTCAAACCCTCTCGGACATTCTCACCGCCCAGATTAGCTTCATTATCTTTAAGTTTATTGCGCTTGCGGGCAATATTATTCATTGTCCGCGTCAAGACTGCCTTGAGGCCCTCCAAATGGGTACCGCCATCAATGGTACGGATGTTATTAGCAAAACCTAAGACATTATCGCTGTAGGCATCAATACACCACTGTAGCGCCACTTCAACTTGGACATTATTACGCTCTCCCTGTATATAAATAATTTCTTCATGCAAGGGTTGCTTCTCGCGGTTCATGTAGGCAACATATTCCTGGATACCGCCCTCGTAGTGGTAAGATTCTACCCTTGGTTCCTCTGGTCGGTTGTCGGTGAAGGTAATTTCCACACCTGCATTCAGGAAAGCCAATTCTCGCAGACGCCCTGCTACCGTGGTGTAGTCAAATTCAGTACCATTGCTAAAGATTTGCGTATCCGGCTTGAAGGAAACCGAGGTACCAGTTTGCTCCTTTTTAAGGGGCTTGGCGATTAGTTCCGTAACTGGGATACCCCTTTCAAAGCGTTGGGTGTGTATCTTCTTCTCACGCCAAACTGTGACTTCTACTGACTCAGACAGAGCATTAACCACAGAAATCCCAACACCGTGTAATCCTCCTGACACCTTATAACCGCCGCCCCCAAACTTACCCCCAGCGTGAAGTACTGTCATCACTGTTTCTAATGCCGATTTGCCAGTGGTAGGATGAATGCCAGTGGGAATACCTCGTCCATCGTCAGTAACAGTAACGGAACCATCAGCATTGATGTCAACTTCGATGTGGGTGCAATATCCTGCCAGTGCCTCATCAATCGAATTGTCTACAACCTCGTAAACTAGATGATGGAGTCCCCTTGGTCCAGTAGAACCAATATACATTCCCGGACGTTTACGCACCGGTTCGAGACCTTCTAAAACTTGAATCTGATCGGCACTGTAACTACTCGTCATGTCAGGGATTCTCCTAAAAAAAGCTGGGAGCCGTTCTGAGGCTTAAAAAATGGCAAAATACACAAAAATTCTAACACAAAAGCCTTGTAGGCGACTACAGGGCAATTTCAAGGGTTATTTGAATAGGGTATGAACCCGTTTCAAGATAAGGGAGAGGGGGAGAGGGGGAGATGGGGGGATGGGGAGATGGGGAGATGGGGAGACGCGGGGATGGGGAGACGGGGAGAAGAATCTTTAGGTTGTGCTTCTAAGTCAATTGGATAATTTATTTCTTGGAGTTACCTAATCGAGAGAGGTAGTTGCTAATAGCCCAAAACCTACTAAAACCTGCTCAAACTGTAGAAACTCGAAGGACTAAATTATGGTAGCAAAAAATCAAGCCAACTAGTCTAAAATAGAGTAGATTATAGGGGGATAAA
>JAAHGS010000286.1 GCA_010692645.1 Symploca sp. SIO2E9 | reverse complement strand
ACTTAATTTCCCTCTTACTCTTCTTTCCCTCTTTCCCCCCATCCCCCCTCTCCGCGTCTCCCCATCTCCCCATCTCCGCGTCTCCCCATCTCCGCGTCTCCGCCTCTCCGCGTCTCCGCCTCTCCCCATCTCCGCGTCTCCGCCTCTCCCCATCTCCCCATCTCCCCATCCCCCCTCTCCGCGTCTCCCCATCTCCGTGTCTCCCCATCTCCCCATCTCCGTGTCTCCCCATCTCCCCATCTCCCCATCTCCCCATCTCCCTCATTCTAGTTTCCACAGCCAAAAATGATGGTCATTGTAAACAAGCTCCAGCTGCCCCTTATACTCCTGCTCCATTTTCTCCCGAAATTGATCAGAAGGATTTAAGACAAACACATCACTAAAACCTTGAGGAATCTTGGGGATATTAAGAAAATCTGGCTGCGTACTACCATTGACTAACTGAAAACGGACTTTTGGTTCCAGTAAATGGCTAAGAGCGAGGATATTACCGAAATTCATCCCAAAGGAATTGCCGATTAAAAGTGGAGCAGTTGTTTGATTGACTACGCCAGCGATTTGGTGATTGTAATAGCTAATTACCTTGTTCCAGGAAGTCTCAGCTTGAGAAGTAATTGCACAGGAAATAACTCCAGTCGAAATTAATCCAACCATCACCACCTGCCAAAACTTTCCTTTGGAAAAACTTGTGGCAAGTAGGTAAGCCACAGATAACTGAATACCTAAATACAAAGGAACTAGATATCGACTAGAAGTTGAGCGTTGTCCTCCCAAAATTAAATCTGGTAATACTAGAGCTAAGGCTAGAGTTCCCATCAATGTCAAGACAAAAAACCAAACCTTTTTTGGTGTATTCTGACAGAGGAAATAAATCGAATAGCCTATAAGCATCAAAAAAATAGGCAAAGTTAAATATGTCAGCAGATGGTCAAAACCAAAATTTCCTATAGTTAGAATAAAAGCACGGTTAATATGCATTCCCCACATTTTTAGCCAAATTAGTAAGGGAATTGGAAAAGATGTCCAATTGGCTCCTTTTTCTGGCCAAGTCGCGATCGCAATTATTAACCAAGGGAGAAAAGATAGGAACGCTATCAAGGAAGTCAGCAGATAAACTCTGACAGTTCGATTGAATTGAAAGCCTTCCCTTACCATTACATAAATGCCCTGTCCCATGCCCACAAATATAGAAAAAGGGAATGTATAGAAACTCAGGCTCAAAGTTACTGTATAAATGCCCCATGTACTTAGGCGGTTAAGTCGCAAAGCCCTTAGCAGTGCTGCGCTTGATAGTAAAATCGTTACTGTCCACAGACTATATTCTCGTGCTTCCTGGGCATACAAAACATGAAAGGGAGAGACAGCAATCAGAGCAATTGCGATCGCTCCTACTAAAGGAGATTCAAATAATTCTAGGCATAGCCAATAGACACAAGGAAATACCAGCAAACTAATCAGCGCTGACAAACTTCTGGTTACTGCCACCGAATTGCCAAATAGTTGTACCCAAAATCGCACCATAATATAATACAGTGGCGGATGTTGAGCATCATCAATTGCTAAAGATTTAATGGCATCAACTAAGCTTTTTTCCTGATTTGGTCGTTGATACTGTTGTAAATCAGAAATAGCTATTACCTGACCATTAAAGACTTGTTGAAGTACTTCTGTAGTGGTGTATCCAGAAATTCGCAGAGAAGTATAAGCCTCATCGTGCCAGTATACTTTCTGGTCAAGATTGAGAAAGCGAAAAAATACACCAAGGACGAAAACTATAATAATGAACAGCTTAAGTCCAGTAATCCGGTGAATTTTCCCGTTATTTTCTTTACTCATACGCTCATATCATGTCCGGTTGAATACTTACACTTTGGTACTATAGCAACCGACATGTCAGTTAGGACATCGTATTTTGATTCAAAGGGGACTCTTAACAGGGAACAAGAAAGTGTCCTAACAGCTGTGGCGACTGCCATAACTAAGAAGGAGGAAAGTTGCAAGCTATAAGTAGGGCTTGCTGAATTAATCTAGAAGGTATACCAGACAATGATTTTGAGCCTTTTTTGACCCTTACAAGTGCTTTGTTATAGCATCTAATGGCTAAAAATCTTTGCACTTAATAGGAAAATCTCGGATATTAACTCCTGCAAAATCTACCTCAAAAATAAACTTTTTAGCCTCAGAACCAAGACCAGAATGAGCAGAAGCACCTGAAAATAAAGGATACTGGCGTAGATTGCTCCATTTTTTGTAAAGTAATGAAGGTTATCTTGTTGCAACTTACCAAAAGTTAACTGAGCTTCTTGATTAAAAGTGGTATAATCAGCCCACTCTTAGTCAATCTCAAACTTCAAGGCATTGCCATTATGAATAAGAGAGGTAAAATTTTCATCGCGGAAATGATTGGCACGTTTGTGCTAGTTTTAGGAGGATGTGGAAGTGCCGTTTTAGCAGGAGATAAAATTGGCTATCTGGGAGTTTCAATTGCCTTTGGTTTATCTTTATTAGTCATGGTTTATACCATTGGTGGAATTTCTGGATGCCATATTAATCCAGCAGTAACCATTGGTTTAGTATTTGGTCAAAAAGTGAATAAAGAATTAGTACCACTTTATATACTTGCCCAGATTATCGGAGCAGTTATCGGTGGTGGGATTTTATACTTAATCGCTTCTGGAAAACCTGGCTTTGATATTAGTGCTGGATTTGCTACGAATGGTTATGGAAACCATTCTCCCGGTGGTTATGGTTTGATTGCTGCTGCTATTGCAGAAATTGTATTAACTGCAGTCTTTTTATTCGTAATCATGGGAACTACCCACCCCAAATTCCCCTCTTCTTTTACAGGCATTTCTGTTGGTTTGATGTTGGCTTTAGCTCACCTTGTGGGTATTCCTGTAACTAATACCTCAGTAAATCCGGCAAGAAGCATTGGCGTAGCAATTTTTCAAGGTGGATGGGCATTAGGGCAATTGTGGTTGTTTATCGTAGCTCCATTAATCGGTGCTATTTTAGGCGTTTATGCTTACAAACTCATTAAGCCAGAGTATCTATGATTGGAGTCGGTAAGTTTTTCAGAGGTGCTTCGGAGCATTGTAGAATCACTACAGCGCCGAGTAAGAGCGCTAGATCGTCACAAGAGTCCCAGTGTCCAATCACCGAAACTGACTTTAAGTGGCACGACTCTTAACCAAAATTGCGGAGAAAACCCATGGCTAATTTTAATTCAATAGTAAAAATTAGCACCCCACTCTCGAAGAAATTATTAGGTGCAGCACTTTTACTGTCCTTTCTCGCCAGTGCTTGTGAAGGAAACCAGCCCTCTGCCCAGAATGATCAATCCCCAGCCGTGTCAGTGAAATTGCAAACACTCGAACAAGGCACAATTGAAAACAGAACCGAATTTCTGGGAAACCTGGAAGCCAAGGAAAGAGTAACTTTGATACCGCGAATTGACGGTCGAATTATGAAGATTTTTGTCTCTGAAGGGGATAAAATTAATCGCGGGGCTCCGATTGTTGAGCTACAACCAACTAAACAGCAGCAGGAAGTAAATGCTGCCGTCTCTAGTGTTAATCTTCAAAGAGAAAAACTGAAAGTTGCACAAGCAGAACTCAAGGCAGCAAAAGCAGAACAAGCCCGTGTTGATGCTGATGTTGAACGCGCCAAAAGGGGTCTAGAAGATGCCGAAGCTGAGGTTGCACTCGCCGAAAGCAATTTTAAACGCTCTGAGGTATTGGTAGCTCAAGGAGCCCAATCCCAGCAAGATTTAGATCAAAAACAACTCAACCTTAATACTAAAATTGCCCAGCGTGATTCTCAGCAAGAATCCCTTAATACTGCTCTCAAAGCCTTACAAAAATCACAAGAACAGCTTAAGCAAGCTCTAGCAAGTGTCGATGGTCAAAAAGCCGCAGCGTTGCAAGCTGAGGCACGGTTACAAGCCCAGGGAGAATTAGGCTCTAGAACCAAAGATTTGCAAGTTAATCGAGTAGTTGCCCCTATTAGCGGTGTTGTTGGCAATTTCTCCTTAAAAGTAGGGGACTATATCAACGTTGGTCAAGAATTGACCACAATTACCAGAAACGACCTTTTAGAATTGAACATCAACGTTCCGGTTGAAAACAAATCAAAACTTAAACTGGGACTACCTGTAGAGCTCGTTGATACTGAAGGTTCTACAAAGGTTACGGGTAAAATTGACTTGATCTCCCCTACAGTTGATCAGCAGACACAAACCATCCTCGCCAAAGCCACTTTCCCCAACGAAGGTAGCTTGCGAGATGACGAGTATGTTAAAGCAAGAGTAATCTGGGATAGTAAGCCGGGAATTTTAATCCCAACGGAATCCGTATCTAGAATTGACGGGCAGAAGTTTGTGTTTGTGGCTCAACCAGGAGAATCGCCGGCAGGAGAGCCGATACAAGTAGTTAAGCAAACATCTGTCGAGTTGGGAGACATTCAAGGTGAAAAGTACCAGGTACTCTCAGGACTAGAGGCAGGAGAAAAAATTGCTGTCTCTGATATCCTCAACTTGCGAGATGGAGTTCCTATTGCTCCTGAATCTCTCAAGAGCGAGAACTCAGAGACAAACAAAGATTAAAGACGCGGGGACAAGGGGACAAGGGGACAAGGAGACGCTCCAGACGCTCCAGACACGGAGACACGGAGACACGGAGACACGGAGACGCTCCAGACGCTCCAGACACGGAGACGCGGAGACACGGAGACACGGAGACACGGAGACGTTCTTATTATGGTTAATTTGCAGGACATCATATAACACAGGAAACAAGGGACATTTTTCCCTTGTTTGCCCTTACACAAAAACCATTTTGCTAATTGACAACCTATTGAATAGGTGTTTTCGCTTGACGCGCCATATCGCGGAACATATCCATACTAGGACCTGGACGACGACGACTTCTAGGAGTTGGGAGCAAGTAATTAGGGGCAAAGGTGAGTCCAGCCTGAGGCTCAACCTTACCATTCTTGGCTGCTGCTGAGGCTACCGGAGGTGCAACTTTCTTCTCTTCGGTAGAAGCAACTTCTGCCTTTACTGATTTCTTCTTCTTGGCTTTTTTAGAGACAGATTCCGGTTTTGGAGCTGGGGTTTGTGAGGCAACATTTCCAGTTTGGTCTACATCCAGGAAGAAATCTTGCTCCTTTTTAGCTTTGGGAGCAGTTGAGGCATCCTCTGGGGATTTTTTGCCTCCTCCTAAATTTTTGAGCAAACCGAACTTTGGCTTAGCTTTTTTCGGCTCAGGTTCAGCTTTGGGCGCTTCTGTTGTTGCCACAGCTGGCTGAGCAGGTTCCGCTTTTGGGGCTGGGGTTTCTGGGGCAACATTCTCAGTTTCGTCTAGTTGCATGAAGAAACCTTTCTCTTTTTTAACTTTGGGAGCGCTTGAAGTATCCTCTGGGGTTTTTTTGCCTTTGATCAAACTAAACATTTTCAAATACTCCTGATTTTATGAGAGGAATTTAACTGAGTTGCCAAATATGAGAGCTGATTATTACAAAATATGAGCATTAACCAGCACTGAGATTGAGTAAGAGCCTTTTCTTCTAGTGCTTTTCGCCTAGTGCGATGAAGCTTGCCCAATAGTTGCAGCACATATTTAATTATGTGAATTATGAATTTTTAAGCGGGATCAGCGCAAGACTTATCGACATTTCTTAACAAAAATTAACACTGTAGCTGGAAATATCGATTTTTCATCTGTATTCGCGGCAGGAGACTCTCGCTTGAGGGCGACGAGACGTGCGACATAAACGCCTGGGGAAACCCCAGGCGACGCGCACTCGCCGAATGCCGCGCCTCCACCGCCGTTGTACAATTGAGAAATACCGAAACGCGAAAACACGGCGCAGTAGGTAT
>JAAHGS010000285.1 GCA_010692645.1 Symploca sp. SIO2E9 | reverse complement strand
CGCTCAAGTAGTCGCAATACGCGGACTTGCAGCCGTAGGGCATACGGTAAAGATGCTTAGTGAGGGTAAATTCGTTGGAATCCCCACGACCTAAGAATCCCTCGCTTTTAGCGATGGGAGTGTCAATGCCCTGGCTATTGTTCTTTCACTTGGTGGCTCTGTCGCTGCGCCAGTAGGCACTATCCTGTACCGCAGCTACCAGCAGGAACGGAGACTGATTGAGGGAACAAATGAGCCATCACTTCCTGAAGGGGAGTATCCAGAAGACGATGAACTGTCCTATGAGGAAGAGTTTGAAGCACAAAAAAAGAAAGTAGGCTCCTACCGCAAAAGGAGGAAGAAGTAGAGAGTCTTGATCCTTTTAACCCATTACCTCCTGCAAAGTGGACGCCAGACTTTTTACAGTACCCTGCCATCTTGATTTATGGCGCAGCCGGAAGCGGCAAAACCACTACCGCCTGTTGGCTGGTGAAAGAACGCTTGCTTTTAGGGCATCAAATAACGGTGTTAGACCCACACCGCGAGTATGGACAATGGCAGGGGCTTGTTTGTATTGGTGATGGTATGGATTATGAGGCAATTGATAGGGAATTGTTAGCGTTTTCTACAGAAGTAAGGTCACGCTACAAACAACGTTCAAAAATCCCGAACTATGACCCACTCAAACGAACCTTATTGTGTGATGAATTCACCCAGTGGTCTTCTCATTGTTCACACGCTGCTACTTTTTTTGAGGTCTGTCTAAGCGATATTCGCAAGATAAATATGCATGTAATATTTATCAGTCACTACCGTACTTTAAAAGGCTTAGGTGGTACAGTTGGTACGGCAGATGCGCGTGACGCTGGACTACTTGAGCTGGAGTTAGAGGCGCAAGTTGACCCCGATACCAAGAAGGCTTCCCCTAAGCTTTTAGGGTGGCTTAAGTATCCTGGTGTGTCTCTGAAAAATCGTCAACGGGTACAGTTGTCTCAATGGATGAAGTGGGAAGATAGTTTCTTAACGCTTAGTCAAGAAAATCTGCCGGATACAGTGGCTAAAGGCGAACGGCAAAAACCTGGTATTAGCGAATCTCAGGAAGTAATCGAGCTGAAAGTATCTGACAGTTTAAGCGAACCCCTTAAAAGCCTTTGGTTATATGCCAAGAAAAGAGGTAATTGGGTAACTAATAAGCAAATATACAAAGCGGAACTTGCCGCTATTAAAGGCAAAAAGATGAACGATATTCGGCGCTATTTAGGATTATTAGCAGACGCCGGATATGGAGAGATTAACGAGGAAGATAAATCGGATTCTACCGTTTTGTTTTTGGCGTACTAGCCAATGTGGTCGGCTGGTCTGGTGATAGTTGAGAATGGTAAAACTATGTAATCTCAACCCGACCAGCTTCCCGACCGACCAGACCGACCACCTAAGAGCCGACCTAGAGCGCCCCTCTATTGTTATCACAACTAAAATAATTTGGAGGTCGTATATGCGGACACCTTGGATGTATCGCGCTGGAGCATTACTAGCGCTGTTTGCTGGTTTTGTTGCGGTCAGTGTTGATGCTAGTTTTAGTCTGGATTGGATTAAACTTAATATTCCAACTGACGGTGACACAGAGAAGCTATTAGCCTTCGTTTTATGCGTACTGGCTTCTAGTTTTGGTGCGTTAGTGACCAATCCACAATCCTGGGCCTTACTGTTCACTGGTACTCAAGCCTTAGCCCGAATCCGAGATGAAAATCAAAGACTACTTACTATGTTCGGCAGTGGGCTTACCGTCCTGTTTATGTTTGCCATATTTGTCGCTGTCTACGGTACGGATTTACTCTCGAACTACAGCCAAACTGGTAGTTGGTTTGCCTCCGTATTTATCTGCTTTGCTTCAGATGCTTGTTTTATGATGGTTCCCTTTTTGTGGAATTTAAGCAGGGCAGCCAGCTTGCGAATTCAAGAACTAGAAGATGTCTTGTACCGAAGTGGTAGTAAGACGACGGTTGAGAATAAAGACAAGGCAACGGAAAATCAAAAAACCTACCGTCGTCAAAATGGGAGATTCAAATAATACTGTTCTTAGCTAAATTTTTAGTCGCCAGACACTTTATCTGTAGATAGTGTGTCTGGCAATTTTTTTGAGGCCAATATTTTTTGTTCAGAATTAGAATTTTTTTCTCCAGTTTTTCGGTTTTTTGGCTTCTTCCCATTCAAGACGAGCTAATCCGGCTCGTTTTCGGAGTTTATTAACAGCTAAAAAAAGCTTCCATTTTTGTTCGTTAATTCCTGGGTAGGAAAAGGGGCTGATACTTTGGAGGAAGGTAGTAAGACGCTGCTTGCTATACAGCGCAATTTTTAGCGCGTACTTTCTGATACTGCGGAAACGTCTGGGGGCAACCATCACACAAGGTTTGTTTCTTTTAACGCCGATAGTGTAGCCATCGATATATAATTCATAATCTAAAAAATTCCTAAAGTCTCTTTTCTCAACTTCTAAATGTTTTCCTTGGTTTGCCAATAAGATAAAGCGCTGCCCGAAGCGTAAGTAAATGACATTTGCCAGTCCTTTGGCTCGTTGTCTTGCCCTGGCACTACGGCAAAATGAAACGCCATAGGTAGCAATAATAGTCTGATCAACTTTTTCTAAGTCCTTGCCTTCAGGAATTACCCGTACTGCATAACGTGTATAACCGTAGCGCAGGTAATCAATTGCTATCTTCCTGAGAAATTTCCCCAGAGAATCGACAAGGTAGTAGTTCTGCTGCATTTTGCCGTTTTTCACAAGATGAAAAAATAGAGGGGAAGTTGTTAAGGACATAGAAGCCCTTATACAACTTCCCAGAAAAACCGTAGGAACAAAGATTTTTTGTATGGCGACGTACCTCGCCACTTTCCATCTAGCTGTCGCTAACTTCCAAGTGTCACAGTACTACCACCTACTTCAATGCTCCTTTGCTTTTTCTTTTTTGTTGTTTCTTTGTATCGTAGTTCTTAAGACTGATACGGTGTATTATACTATTGAGCTGTCCCTAGTCGGACGCACCTCAATAATCACAAAGATTTGTAGAGGGGATGTACTCGTCAAAGAACCCCCTCAGAGCTTTGGTCGTCGTTATGATCGGCTACCACCCCAATCCGAACGGTTAACTACTGGCAGCAGTCGCACCGCCGTTAAGAAATAAAATCCTTAACGCGACATTATCGCTCCCCGCTCCCCCTCTCTACTCTGCTCTGGTTAACAACTGCCAGAGGGCGAATGAGCTACCATTCGCATTTTTGTAATAGAGAGGTTCCCCGTTTCGTGATCATGCAGTTACATTCTAGTTAGGTGTCACTAGCCAGTATCCTGGCAGACCGTAGCAGCTAGGTACACAGTACCTTTCGACTTATGGTTATAAGCCGATTTGGGGGGATAGAAAGCAGAAAACTCCCCTTACTCACTGCACAGCTTTTCTTCGTTCGCCCTCGCACCATATAGAACTTACAGAGAAGCGGTTTCACTGTGAATGGCAGTGATTCCGCCTTTCATCGTTGAGCTTTTCACCGTCTGCTGTTAACAGATCGCCGAGCTTGTTATCACTCGATTAGACGTGTCACCACGCCTAAGTTCCCGACCCCTGCTGAAGTAAAGCAACACGCTAAGGCATGCCTTCTCCCCTTCAGGTGGATTTTCACCACTTGCACTATCACGGCTCGTCAAATAGCAAAGCATTTTTACTATTTGACGAGTTTTCCACGGTCGCCCGTTTTCCTTTGGTCTAAAACCTGTATGGGATAGAATTATAGGATTAGTCTTTTGAGTGTTCAAAAGGGTTACTCTGTAAAGCCTCCCTTACCACTGGACAAGCGCGTTTCCACGCATCCAGCGCGAAGGGTTGCGATGGCGTGATGGCAGCTTAACTCCATCCCCCTTTTACTCTGGCGTTGGTAAGACGCATTGAGCCAGGAGCCACCGCTTTGACGAGTACAGTGTCTACAAACTTTATGTTGACCGTATAAGCCAACTTTGTTGTACTTCATGCTCTACGTCTGATTGGAAAATGAGTCAAGTTTTGTATTAATTTTATTCAGTTTTTTAAGTCCCTCTTCTAGACAAGCATTACTTAATGTTGTTATCCTCGTAGCGATATCGGAAAAGATGAGTTGACAGTACAAGTTAATAACTACTGTCTGGTTTACTTCCTCGTCTTGACGGTGTTTGGTTTGCGGGTGTACCCGTAGTTCTTCTTTGTCTGTCTCTTTATAACTGCGGGTACCCCGCGACAAGGTTTTTTTTCGATAGGTCAATTAGTGACCAGTTTCATTCAACTGTTAAAAATATTCATTTAGTGATTCTTTTTTTATGGCAATTTAACGGATAACAGTATCACAGCTAGATGGAAAGTTGGCGAGGTACGTCGCCATATGTATTTACCACATTTATCACAGACTACATTAGGATAATTGATTCTCTCACACCGCCCCCTTTAGGGGTTAAAAGGCTCCGCTTGCGCTTCGCAAGGATAAAGGTATAGAGCTGCGTTTTGTAGTGGTTAAGCTAAAGTTAATACTTTTTAATCATCACCGGAACTTTGCTCACTGTTTTCCACTTCCTCGGTCTCCTTAGAGACATGCTGACTTACCGCAGATGTAAATGCCTCTAGTGATTGGGTTGTCACTGCCTGAGTAAGAAGAGTCCCAAGCACTTCAAGATCATTTATTTTACTAACTAGCTTTCTTAATTCCGGTGGAATATCTTCAAACCTAACCTCAAGGATACGAAGAATATCTTCCTGCCCTTTTACTATCTGACCTTGCTTTAATCCTTCCTGTAATCCTTCCTGTAATCCTTGTTCACGCCCTTTCTCTTGCCAATCGGTGACAAATTCCATTACAAGCTCCTTTGTTCCCAAATCCATGTGTTCAAGTGTTTGCTGAAATTGCTCTTCTTCTTCCTCATTTAAAGGCAAATACGTGCCTATAAAGCCAAAAATAAACGCCATTTTCTCCCGGTCTAATTTAAGCGTAACAAGCAATCGCAAACACTCGGCTTTAACCTGGGCACGCTCAGACGGGGCCATCCTCATCTTTGCCATCAGAGCCAATGCCACAGGATTATCGTATTCAAGAAAGTCTCGCCAGTTGAGCCGATTAAGTTGAATGCTCACAAAACTAAAGTCCAGTACCTGGCGATCGGGAAAGCTCACTACGTACTTATTTTCCTGCTCAGTAAATGGCTCGTCGAAGGTAAATAGGGCAATGGGATAGACGGGCAAGCGGAACTTTTCATGCAAGCGAGCAAAATAATGAAACATCCGCCAGCGAAAATCCTCTTGGCTGTAGGCGCTCGACTGCGATTCAAGATGAATCAAAAAACAAGCTTCCTCATCTCGAAATGAAAGACGAGCCACCACATCGGCTACTTTCTTTTTCCCCTGTCCGATGGGACTAAACACCTCACGAACCGTTTCTGTGGGTTCTAAGCTAAACTCGCTCGGCTCAGCGTATTCCAGAACCTGCGGTACGAACAGTTTCAGAAAGTCCAGAAAAAAGGTTGAAAGCAGTTCCTTAAAAATAGCATCATGGTCAATAGGAGGCGTCACTCCAAATACCCCGATAAAGTTTTATAACAGATGATTGATAAGCACCTCCGGTAAGTGTCTCACCTCTACTCACCCAACTCAAGCAACTCGGAGCAGTTTTTAATGCCCCGACAGTCGGATAGGCTAATTATCCCGACAGCCCTTTAGATGGTAAAACAGATACCCCAGAACAGACTGTCGATGTTGAGGAATATTGACACTCCCATCGCTAAAAGCGAGGGATTCTTAGGTCGTGGGGATTCCAACGAATTTACCCTCACTAAGCATCTTTACCGTATGCCCTACGGCTGCAAGTCCGCGTATTGCGACTACTTGAGCG
>JAAHGS010000284.1 GCA_010692645.1 Symploca sp. SIO2E9 | reverse complement strand
TTCCCCATCTCCCCATCTCCCCATCCCCCCATCTCCCCCTCTCCCCCTATCCCCCTCTTCCCGTCCAAGCTACTTTAGTAGTAACATTATAGATCGTGTCCTTATTATAATCAGCATGCCCAAACTTAAAACCCGCAGATCAGCGGCAAAGCGTTTTAGAGCTACAGGCAGTGGTAAAATTAGACGCCGCAAAGCCTTCAAAAACCACTTATTAGAACACAAAGGTTCAGAAAGAACACGACGTTTATCAGCACTAAATCTGGTAAATGAAAGAGATGCTGAGAATGTGCGCTTGATGTTGCCTTATCTATAGGCTATTCAATAGAGTTCCTGCAAAAGGATTTTTCCAATGCTGTTTGCATCAATTCTTGTCTACTCTTCCCTATTCCCGACTTCTGCAAGAAGTCTCATAAAGTAACTAACAACTAACAACTAATAACCATTCATGACAAGGGTAAAACGTGGTAATGTCGCTCGCAAGCGACGCAAAAAAATCCTTAAACTTGCTAAGGGATTCCGTGGTTCGCACTCTAAGTTATTCCGCACTGCCAATCAGCAGGTGATGAAGGCGCTACGCAACGCCTACCGGGATCGTCGTAAGCGTAAGCGTGATTTTCGACGCCTCTGGATTACTCGCATCAATGCGGCAGCGCGCCAACATGGTATTAGCTACAGCCAACTAATGGGGCAAATGAAAAAGGCTAATATCCAGATTAACCGCAAGATGTTGGCACAACTAGCAGTACTAGATCCATCTAGCTTCCAAAAAGTGGTAGAATTAGCTGTACAGGCTGGTAAATAGTGCCTACACTAATACTGAACTAAATGTTCTCAGCTGCCTAAGAGTTGACACTCCCCCTCCCAGAAGGAAGGGGCTTTGCTCGAATTTAGGCAATTTCAAACTTAAGTAGAGGAAGCCTCGTCTTCTTCAGGAGTGGCTGGCTCCTGGGAATCACTCGGAGGTTCTGTTGTCTGATTATTTTCCTGAGACTGCTGCTGGCGTTTTTTGCGTTCGGCTTTGACCAAGTCTGCCATTACACTCTGAGCCTGCTCCATTTTGCTTACGTTGCTGCGGTACAACTCCAAATCTTTCTGTAGTTTCTCCGCGGGGAGACTCAACGTATTGCCAATCTCTGCTAATGTCTCCTTAAGTTGCTTTTCGTCGTTAACTAAGCCTGAATCTACCTTTTCCAGTAGGGCGTACATGCCAATAGCAAACAGGCGGCTGTACTTGAACTTGGGATTTTGTACCAGTGCAGCTATAGCAATATGCAAATCTTCAAACCCTTCTCTGGGAGTTGGCGAATTGAACCAACCTAGCAAGTCTTGGACGGAAAAACTGCTAGCCATTTCCTCTAGTCGTTGCGCATCCTGTCGATACTGCTGTGGTTCAGCTCCTACTGATAGGCAAAGTGCGTTAAAAATAGACTCCTGCTCTTGCTCTGGTTGGTAGCCTTGCATTAAACGATCAAATGCTGTCACCACACCCAGGGCATAGATGGGATCGTAGCGAAAATCAGCATTGACTGAAAGCAAATGCATCTCTACCATCAATTCTTCAACCACCCTTCGGTAGATTGAGTTAACAGGGCGGGTGTGATGGCTGTAGAAACCTCTTTTGGTATCTGAGACTGTGGGAGGGTTATTCACAAAATAGACTTTAAGGGAGACTTGAGCTATTTTAACGGCTAAGGCTATCAAGCATCAGCAGGTTTTGTCTGTGCTTAGAACTTCCGGCTTCACCAACTGAACCCCTCATAAAAAGGAGCAATAAGCAGTTTCACACAGCCTCGACAGGCTGAATTCCAACTGCAACAGGAGCGTGAGTTTTGGCTTGAGCGCTTGCTTTTCTTAGTTTATGGTTATTGTTACAACCTTGAGGATATTATACCTTGCCCTGGCTTACATCTCACGACCAAATCCAAGATAAGATTGTGGTCGGAGAATTCCCACCAGTTTCTGATCAACTACTCCAAATTATTCCCCTCCTTGGAGGATTTTAATTTGGTCGGAGCAGTTAAATATTGTAAAATCTCAGGTTGCGATCGTGCGGGGAACAACTTCCAAGGCTTGCTCCTCAGTTTCAAAGATTGCAAACACTGAATCCATCATAGTCACCTCGAACACAAGTTTGGCTTCTGGGTGGACATTACAAATGCGAAAGCTACCTTTAACTTTGTCAGCATCTCGCATTCCTGCCACTAAAGATGTCAAGCCAGAGCTATCAATAAAGTTAACTTGACTCAGATTAACCACCACATGGCGGCTCAGTTTAGAAATGCACTCTTGCAGCTTTAAGCGAAATTGCCAAGCTGTAGTGATATCTAAGCGTCCGACTGGTGCCAAAATAATAACGGTCGTATCATCTTGTGTTGTGTGCGTTTTCTGATCGATATGAATCATCAGTACCTCTGGGCAGCGGCTAGTCCCCTTGAAGCTCAAGGGAACATTGTGATTGGGTTTTAGGGTGCGTCAACTAAGTTATGAAAACTCGGAAGCAACAAATATCACCCTGATTGCACACCTTTGGCTACTTATCTTCCAGTAGTTTAACTCAGATATTTTCTGAAGTTGAGGGTTTCCACTTAACCCACTCTTGAGGCTTGAGGAATATTTCATACAGTTCTGCTTCTGGCGTATTTGGCTCTGGATGGTAGCTGTATTGCCAGCGCACTAGGGGTGGTAGAGACATCAAAATTGATTCAGTACGACCATTTGTTTGCAGACCAAATATTGTTCCCCGGTCATAAACCAGGTTAAATTCAACGTAGCGACCACGGCGATATAACTGAAAATTTCGTTCGCGGTCACCATATGACATGTCTCGACGGCGCTTAGCAATTGGCAGGTAAGCTGGCAAAAACGTTTCAGAACATCCTTGAACAAAAGCAAAGATCTCTTCCCAACTGCGAGGCTCTAAAACTCCTAGTTTATTACTATAAGCTGCTGCTGGGCCATCTGGGTGTGGACCACGATACAAAGCCCCTGTGCCATCTTGATAATCAAAAAAAATACCGCCGACACCACGCATCTCTTGGCGGTGTTTCAAATAAAAATATTCATCACACCAGTGCTTGAAAACTGAATAATACTCAGGGTGGTGGGCATCACAGCCTGCTTTGAGAGTGCGATGGAAATGGGCAGCATCTTCTGCAAAAGGATAATAGGGTGTCAAATCCACACCACCTCCAAACCACCAGACAGGACCTGCTTCAAAGTAGCGATAATTGAGATGAACCGTGGGAATATAAGGACTGCGAGGATGTAACACCAACGATGTGCCTGTAGCAAAAAAACCATGCCCTTTAGCCTCAGGGCGCTGTGCCAGAATTGAAGGTGGTAGCTGCTCTCCCCACACTTCCGAAAAATTTACCCCAGCCTGCTCAAAGACACCACCTTCGCTGAGAACACGGGAACGTCCGCCACCGCCTTCTTCACGCTCCCAAGCATCTTCACGAAAACTGCTAACCCCATCAAGTTCCTCTAGGGCATCACAAATCTTATCCTGCAAATGCTGCATTAGCTGCTTAACTCTGTCCCTAGATTCAGCAGGAGGTAAAGAATTAACATTAGTTGTTGCATCTGTTTTCAAAGCTGTCATAATCTCAATCTGATGTAGTTAAACCCAAGGTCAATTGCCGCCTCTGAGAGTCTTGATAGTTCAAGGGGAGTGATTCTGTTTGATGCTATGCTCTAGTTTCTCTAGAACATTTTCCAGCAGAATCATTGCCAAAACTCGCGCTTGGACTGTTGCGGTACTTTACATAGAGTATCTTGGATCGGTTCTTTAAAAGCAGTGACTACTCCACAAGCTAACCTTCGGGTACAGACGTGGGGCTTCTCACTGCGCAAGCTAACTACTTTATCTGTTGTTTATTGTTTTTTTAAGGAATTGCGACTCTATCCTAATTAGAGGGTTAATCAACGGATTTTACTACCAGCGTAGTTTGCATATCTATACAAAACCTGTACAAAAATTTGCCTGACCATTGCCATCGGAGGTGTATTGTGATTCTCAATTTTTCCTTCAAGTTAATTGCTACCAGAGGTGGCATTTGGTGCAAATTTTCCTTATTCAGGACTTATCGCGCCCTTAGTAATGCTCCGGTGGAGGTTCTCTGGCAAAAATTGATTAATTTGGCGGATGTTTCCTGGAACCCTCTGCTTTCAAGTACTAATGCTCCTAGGGGATTAATCGCTAAACCAGGTTTAATTTACAAGGTAGTGACTCGCTTGATCCCCATTCCAGTGCGAATTTTTGTTGAGCGTGTCAAACCAGGTGAATTACTCAGCGTGCGTGTACTGGCAATCCCAGGGGTTGAAAATCGGGTAACCTACCATGTTGAGTCTACAGTCTGCGGCACCTACGTCTCCTGCTCTGTAACCCTACGCGGTTTACTCTCGCCCTTGCTTTGGTGTTTCATTCGTCCCTATGCAGCGCGTTTAGCGGCTGAGTTAGCACAAGCAGCAGAGCGGGTGGCTGCTTTGTGAGAAAGGAGGGGGAGAGGGGGAGAGGGGGAGATGGGGGGATGGGGGGATGGGGGGATGGCTCGGGGAGATGGTGAGTTTAAATACAATGATTTGAGAATTAGATCTCTTTGTCTTAGAGCTCTTTGTCTTATTGTCCCTAAGTTCAAGAATAGCTTAGTTGACACTCCCTGGTCTAAAGACGCGGGGATTCTTGGTTCGGTGACTCGCCATTAGACAGCAGGCTTGCGCCAACCGCCCAAGAGGGCAAATCTCCCCAAGCGTAAGTTCCCGCATGCCCTGCGGTACACAGTCCTAATTTCAAAATATTGATACCAGCATTGACATCTCTATCTGCCACCAAGCCACAATCGGGACAAACATGTGTCCTAGTAGATAGAGACTTCCCTACTTTTTCGCCACAGTTGGAGCAATTTTGGCTTGTGTTATGGGGAGGCACAGCAATCGTAACCTTTCCATACTTATGACCAAAATACTCTAGCCATGACCGAAAAGTAGACCAACCAGCGTCAGATATTGATTTAGCTAGATGTCGGTTTCTTACCATGCCGCTCCAAAAATGCTAACAATTGCTAACATTTTCTTCCTGCTTCACCCTGGTAGTGTCGGCACTATCGGGTCCGCAGGCTGACACGGGCAAGCTGCCCGCCATCGCCACGCCACTTGCTACACTTGGGGAGACCCCAAGACCGCAGTGGCTCAGATTAATAGCAGCATTTAGATCTCTGTCTAATTTCACTCCGCAGTTAGAACACTCAAATGTGCGCTCTGACAAAGACAGGGTTTCTTTTTTTTCTCCGCAATGGGAACAAGTCTTAGATGATGGCATCCATCGACTGACCACTACCAACTCAGAGCCGTACAACTGGCACTTGTACTCTAACTGCCGACGGAATTCATAGAAGCCCATATCGCTTATCGCTTTCGCCAGTTTGCCATTTTTTAGCATTCCCGAGACATTCAAATCCTCAATCACTATCTGGCTGTGGTTCTTAGCTAGATAAGTGGTGAGTTTATGTAATGTGTCTTTACGGATGTTGGCAATGCGGCGATGCAGACGAGCTATCTTGATTTGAGCTTTTCGCCAATTGTTAGAGCCTTTGACTTTTCGGCGATGCAACCATTGAAGACGAGCCAACTTTTTTTCGTACTGGCGGTAACTTCTGGGGCTTTGCCAAACTTCGCCAGTTGAAAGTGTCGCCAGGGTTTTTACTCCCAAGTCAACTCCCACTGTGCCATTAATAAACTCTGTTGATACTGGTTCTATTTCTTGGCGAAAGCTGACAAACCATCGATCAGCAGTTAGAGAGATAGTTACTGATTTGGGCTTAAACCCGCTCGGCATTCGCTCATAGGTTTTGAGTTTGCCTAATCTTGGCACTTTGATCCAGAAATGCCCACATTCAATTACCCCATCAATAGTGAAACTGTC
>JAAHGS010000283.1 GCA_010692645.1 Symploca sp. SIO2E9 | reverse complement strand
GCAACAAGTACCAAGTCTTGTAAGACTCCGTACCGCAGGGCTTGCGGAATCGGGACTCTGCAATGGGCCCTTAAGTCTGTGGACACAACGTAAGACGGGGACATAACTAACGCGAGTTGGTGGTGTATGCAGATGTGGAAGAAGCAGAAACCTCGCATCGCGAGGTTTAGGAGTCCCGCGAAACACGCGCTGGGAGGATGTCAATGTTCAACTAATGAGTAACTGCTTGCGGCTTGGCTCTGTCAATAGGTCGCGCTACCCTTATTACCCCAATTACCCCCGCCATGAGAGCAGCTAATCCAGCAATCCAAGCTAGGGAAGAGCCAGGATGTCGAGAGAAAGTTGCTGTTTGGTAGAATAGCGTCGCGCTCCAATAGGCAAGACCAGTAGTCCATCCGGCAGCAAACAGCATCCATTGCAAATTGGTCTCGCGATAGATTGCTGCAGTTGCTGCGACGCAGGGGAAATACATGAGTACGAACAGCAGATAGGCAAAAGCACCTACTCGACCATCAAAGCGCTTAACCATCGCTCCAAAGGTTCCGACAGTGACTTCTTGCTCTTGAGATACGACTTCGACTTGGCTAACATCACCGATGTTGATGCCCAGGGGATCAAGCAGAGTACCAGAAACTTCAGCTAAATTGGCTGGGATTGTGGTAAATGCCTCGCCAATGCCACCCCAAAAGTCGAACTGCTCTTGCTCAGGAACTGCGCCAGCGGCGATCGCCTCCTCCTGGGCTAGGGTGCCGTAAACTGAATCTAGAGTACCAACCACTGCCTCTTTAGCGAAAATGCCTGTAAAAATGCCGACAGTAGCAGGCCAGTTTTCTTGGCTAAGACCCATCGGCGCGAAGGCTGGAGTAATTGAGCGACTAGCAGCACTGAGTACAGATTTTTGGCTATCTTGATTACCAAAGGAGCCGTCAGTGCCAATTGAGTTTAATAAACTCAGTACCATCACCATCAAAACGATTACTTTCCCTGCACGCAGTATGAAAGCTTTGAGCCGGTCCCAGGTGCGCAGCAGTACCCCCTTCAAATTCGGCAGGTGATAAGGGGGCAACTCCATCACGAAGGGTGAAGCTTCCCCCCGCAGCAGGGTATTTTTCAAGATCAAACCAGTCAACACCGCCATGCCAATGCCAATGAGGTAGAGTCCAAAGACTACATTCTGACCAGCGATGGGAAAGAAAGCAGCAGCAAACAGAGCGTAAACTGGCAGCCGCGCCCCGCAGGACATGAAGGGGTTCATCATAATCGTCATCAAGCGATCGCGTCGGTTTTCCAAAGTGCGCGTTGCCATAATTGCTGGCACGTTACAGCCGAAGCCCACTAGCATTGGTACAAAGGATTTCCCTGGCAAACCAACAAAGCCCATGAAGCGGTCCATGACAAATGCAGCTCGCGCCATATAACCGGAGTCTTCCAGAAAGGAGAGAAACAAAAACAGAAAGCTAATTACTGGGATGAAGGTGGCGACTGTCTGGATGCCGCCGCCAGCTCCGTCGGCGAGCAGGACTTTGAGCCATTCTGGCGTGCCGATACTAGAAAGTAATTTACCTAAGCCATCGACAAAGATGGTGCAAAACAAGATGTCGAAGAAATCAATCAAGGCGCTGCCGACATTTGTCCTGAATCGCCACAATGACAGAGCTGGTAGCAGTTTTACTAATTACCTGAACTTCTACTCCTGGGTTTAATCCCATGCTCAGGAGGCGACGCGCCGCACCTTCTTTGGCTGTGAGTTTGACAATCTGTAAGCGATCGCCTATCGTCGCCATTGCTAAAGGGAAAGATGCTCCGTTATTAGATTGAGGATTTACTTGCTGCTCTACTCTTAGGGACTCCTGAGTAATTTCAGAAATATTTTCCTTTTCTTGAATGTTTTCCGGCGCTTCTTCAAAAAATGTAAACCCCCATCCTTGTCGCTGACGGCGTCTTTGTTGTTGGCGTTTTTGATTATCTCTAAGATCCATTACACTTCCTCCGCTATTAAAAATTTTTATCATAATTAATTGACAAGTCAATTTTCTCAATAAGACTTTACATTTGCATTTATTCAGAATGCTGCCAATAGGCTACCCATGATCTAACGCTAAGTACCTGGACAAAAATAAAGTTTGCTGGTTGAGGTCGGGTGTGGGGTGTGGGGTGTAGGGTGTAGGTTTTAGGGTAACTTTGACGGATTTCATAATTTTTTACACAGAGCCATTTATTGATGTCCGACTACTTAATTATTGCAGGGATAATCGTTATGCCTAAAAAAGGATAGTCCCTCGGCAACAGCAGTGAAGCGACACCGAATATCAATAATCTTTCTTATTTAAACCTCCATTTTCCAGTTTGTCACTGCCTAAAAATCTTAATAATCAATACCATTAAAAATTAATGCTTGCAAATTTATTCTAAAAAAATCTTATTTTTTCTATTGCAATTAAATATCAAATAATTTAGCCCTATCATTAAAAAAATCGGCGCTATAAATCCCTAAACACTTTGCCAGCTAGCTCTTGAGACTATTATTGATCTCTAGTTAACGTCATCACTTACTAAATCTTAAACACAATTATTAGCAATTACTTAATTTAGTAAACAAAATAAACTCTACAGTAATTTTCAGGTAAGCACTACAGCGTTAATAAAAAATATTTTTTATTTGATTAAATCACTAAAAACTGTTACAAAATCAACTTTTATTCGTGTAATTTTCTAAACTCAGGATAGAGGGTATTTTCCTCTTGTAAACCTAAGTAAAGCAAGTATTGATTGCAGCAATGAACTAGAGAAAATACCCTGTTCACACTAATAGTATTTGAGTAGCGGGGAGAAACATTCATGGTTACGGCACTAGAACTACCCCCAAGATCTAAACAGCCCAGAGTAATCTCTCAGCAGAAGCTACAGCCGCAGCAGTCTCAATCAGTCAAAGGGCTTGGGCTGGGGATAACTTATAGTGTTGTCCATACCACTCCCGGAAGAATTCGCTTGCGAGTACCTCGCCTTGTTTGCGATGCGAACTATGCCCAGCGCCTACAGTCGCTACTAGCAGAAGAACCCAGCGTTACCAGCGTCCAGATTAAGCCTTCGGCTATGTCTGTTGCCATTAACTATAAAAACCAGGAAGTTTCAGACAGACAGATGCTTTCCCATCTAGCTAATCTGATTCAACTGGCTCCCTTACTAATCTGTGCTGCCTCCTCAGCTTCCCCAGACAAGCCAGAATCAGACAGCAGTTGGTTCGGCTTAAAATTTCCCCTACTCGCCACCATCCTGACTGTACTCGCTGGTCCGTTTGGGTTGCCCATTCCCGCTGCTTTGATTGGGGGAACTGTTGCTGCCGCTAGCGCTCCTGTTGCCAAAAGAGCGGTCGCGAGCATTTGGAAACAGCAGCGGCTCAATATCGACTGCCTCGACTTAATGGCGGTTGCCCTTACCGCTGCTCAGGGAAACTTAATGACGCCATCACTGCTTTTGATGCTGCATGAACTTGGGGATGGGATTCGCGATCGCACTGCTCGCACATCAGCAAACCAAAGCCTTAATCTCCTCGACTCCCTGAGCCAATATGTCTGGGTAGAGCGCAACGGCAGTAAAGAGCAAGTTGCCATCGACCAAATAGAGCCAGGGGAGATAGTAATTGTCTATCCCGGAGAACAAATCCCAGTAGACGGTAAAATCCTGCGGGGCAAAGCCTCTATCGACGAACAAAAGCTCACTGGTGAGTCAGTGCCGGTGGTGCGAGAAGCTGGTCAACAGGTCTATGCTTCTACTCTCGTCCGAGAAGGACAGCTTTACATTTTGACAGAACGCACTGGGGATAACACCAGAGCAGGACAGAGCATTCAATTAGTCAAGAACGCGCCCGTTTACGATACCCGCATGGAGAACTACGCGGCGCAACTAGCCGACAAAGCAATCTTGCCAGCTTTACTTCTGGCTGGCAGCGTCCTCGCCACTACTGGTAGCCTGGCGCGGGCAGCTTCTATCCTCACCCTCGACTTTATGACTGGCATCCGTGTCTCTGTGCCTACCAGCGTTCTGGCATCCCTGACGGCAGCAGCGCGTCGTGGCATCCTCATCCGCAGTGGACGCGCTTTGGAACAACTAGCTGAGGTAGAGGTGTTGGTTTTTGATAAGACTGGCACTCTGACTCAGGGAGATGTGGTTATGGTTGGTGTTACCACTATCAGTGAAGAGGTTTCCTCCACCAGAGTCTTGGCACTGGCTGCGGCAGCAGAGCAGCGCCTCACTCATCCTGTAGCTGCAGCGGTGGTCAATTATGCCCGCCAACAGCGCGTGCCGGAGTTAATTCGCAGCGAGTGGGATTATAAAGTGGGTCTTGGTGTGCAGGCAGACATTGATGGAGAAAGGGTTTTGGTAGGTAGCGCTCGCTTCCTAGGCAAGCAAGGGATTAGCCTTGAATATCTCTACGAACAGCATCCAGAACTTCGGGGATCTTCACTAATCTATGTTGCTAGCAATGGTAAATTACTTGGTGTGATTGAATATACTGACCCTCCACGCCCTGAAAGCCAAAAAGTGATTAAGGCTTTGCAAAATCAAGGGATAGAAATTCACATGCTGACGGGAGACAATCGGCGGCGCGCGGCGGCGGTGGCAAAGCAGTTGGACATCCCAGAGGATAAAACTCACGCCGAAGCGTTCCCAGAGCAAAAGGCAGCAGTCGTCCGTCAGCTGCACGAGTCTGGCAAGATAGTAGCCTTCGTGGGCGATGGCATCAATGACTCAGCAGCTTTGGCTTATGCCGATGTCTCGGTTTCCTTTGGCGATGGCTCGGATATTGCCCGCGAGACTGCTGATGTGGTGCTTATGGAGAATGACTTGAGCAGTTTGCTAGAAGCGGTCGCGATCGCCAAGCAAACCCAAGAGATTATCAAGCAAAATACCCAACTGTCTGTGATTCCAAATGTGGCAGCACTTTCGTTAGCGACAACTGTGGGACTTCACCCCCTAGCAGCAACCGCAGTTCACAATGGTTCTGCGATCGCAGCGGGAGTCAACGGACTGCGCCCCCTCTGGAACTACCCCACTCTTCCCCTCTAACTCGAATGTCACGAAGATAAGAGTTTGATTCTAGAAGAACATAAATCGCGGCTATCCCCGTCTTCCGCCTTAGCGCAGCGTGCCGAAGGCTAGCAAGGCGGGGCCCAATAGCGGGAAAAGTTAAGGATTCGATGTCCTTAACTTTTCCAATCAACTACCTCTGCTGTGTTCCTGAATGTATTTTTCAAGTATTTTCAGTGGAGCGCACGGTTAAAATAAACAATACTGCTATAAGAATAGTTTAAAAACAAATGTTTGTTGGTAGCGCACAAGCGGCACAACTAATGGGTGTATCTGTGAGAAGAATATGCCAATTACTTTCTGGAGGCAGAATTCAAGGAGCCTTTAAGGTTGGCAGGTCTTGGATAATTCCTCTATTTGACGGCATGCCAAAAGTCAGTGAGGGAACAAGGGGTCCCAAAGCCCGTTGGCGCAGGAAAAGACCTGCCCCTGTAACTATCATTCATGTCAATCAGCAGACTATTCGCCAAAATCAAAAACGGGAGCAGCCTGCTCCTGTGATTAGTGTTAAGCGAGGGCAAAGCAATACCTACGGTCACGAGGTAGAAATCCATGGACCATGCCGAGTGGTTTATCGGCGTGACAACCCTAAGCCATGCGGGGCAAGAGTTTGGATTGAAACTCTCTTCGGTGTTGAAGTACTCACTCATTTGGGGTGAGTAGGGTACGCCTTTCCCCCGCCCAAGGTTGTTAACTGGAGATGAGCGCAGGAATCAAGTGTTACAATAAGATGCCTGCCATACAAGCTGTCTTGACACTCCCATCGCTAAAAGCGAGGGATTCTTAGGTCGTGGGGATTCCAATGAATTTACCCTCACTAAGCATCTTGAGCACCGAGTTTAACTTCGTCAATCGGTAATTAACACGCCTCGGTGCGCGCCCTACGGCTGCAAGCCCGCGTATCGCGACTACTTGAGCGGCTGCCACATCCCTATCTGTGGTGTAGCCGCAATTACTGCATGAGTGGACACGCTCAGTTAAAGTTTTCTTCCCCGTTTCTGTTAA
>JAAHGS010000282.1 GCA_010692645.1 Symploca sp. SIO2E9 | reverse complement strand
ACCGCTAGAGGTAAATTTGAGACTATTTTGCAGTAGATTGATAATGATTTGCCGCAGCCAATTCTCTAAGCAGAGGATTGGTGGAATATTAGAAGGTACACTATAGCCGAGCTGGATGCCTTGCTCTTGAGCAATGGGTTGATAGGTACTAACCACACCAGGTAAAATTTCTGCCAACTGCACTGGCTCTGTAACAGTTAGTTGCAAGTCATCTTCTAATTTAGCTAGCTCTACTAACCCAGTAATCAAAGAATTCTGACGTTCGCACTCTGAATCAAGCAGCTGCATGTATCTTCGGTACTGTGCTGACTTACTGGGAGTTGAATCCAGTAGCTTCAGAGCCGTCTTCATATTAGTCAAAGGTGTTCGTAGTTCCTGAGCAAATCGCTTTAGAAATTCGTATTTATGCTGTTGGGAATTAGTTAATGACACTGGGTTAGCTTTTGTAGGCTGCCCAAGGTGATTGCTTACAGCCTGCTGCTCAAATATGTTATCGGTGCGTTGTACTTGCTTCAACAATAGCTTGGTAAGTAGTTCCTTTTCGTCAGCAGCCCATAGTCGTGGTAATAGAGTTTTCCAATCCCCGAGTAACTCCTCAGGAGTATTATCAGCTACAGCCATCACTTCTCTTAAACCCTCTAAGACTCTCTCAATGACCCTCTGTTCAAAGCTACAAACTGCTAATAAAGGTCTAATTTCTCTACTGGCTATTGCTAAGGCTGACTGAGATTTTGGCTGTGGGTAAGCCGCAATCAGACTACTAAATTGTTCAGACAGGAGAATCAAAAAGTACTCTCGTTTAAGCTGGCTCCCAGCTGCCAGAGGTACCGGAAAAATGCGCGATTTTCCCTTAATATCAGTAACCTGGCTGATTAGATTATTTGCCTCTACCAAGTCATCTCCAGAATAGCTGCATAGATAAATCGTTTGGGGTATATCCAATAGCTGCTGATACCGCTTTAGTTCTGCTTGCCAGCCCCCCGCTGGAGGTAACTTAATCCAAAGCGTTGCCGGGATTTTTGCTTCAATCAAGACATCAATCAGTGACCCCACTAGAGATTTGAGTGTGGCATGATTAACTGATAGAGGTCGAGTAGAGGCTAGATTGTCCAGAGCTAGCTTGTAGATAGACAAATCTGAAGTCCGTGGCAGGTTCATCGAACGTTAAAGGTTAGCAAGTTGCAGATTAGCAAGTAGCAGCTTGAAATTTCAAACCGTGCTTCCTATCTCTAACCATATAACTTTCAACGAATAAGGGAACAGGGAACAGTAAGGAACTTTTCAGTCTCCTCGTCTCAGCAGAGCATCTCGTGCTTGCTCTCGGTCATCAAAGTGGATTTTTTCAGTGCCTAGAATTTGATAGTCTTCGTGACCTTTGCCAGCAATCAAAATGCCGTCTCCAGGTTGAGCCTGCATAATAGCAGCGTCAATGGCACTAGCGCGATCGCATATTACCATTGGTTCTACCGAAGTAGGAATTCCCTCTAAGATATCTTGTAAAATCTTTTCTGGGTCTTCTGTGCGGGGATTATCCGAAGTCACCACTGCCAAATCAGACAGTTGAGCAGCAATTTTACCCATTTGAGGACGTTTAGTGCGGTCGCGATCGCCACCACAACCAAACACACAAATCATCTTACCTTGAATAAATGGTCGCGCTGCCCTGAGCAAATTTTCCAAACTATCCGGCGTGTGAGCATAATCTACAATCACACTAATATCCTGTTCTGGTCTAATTTGCACTCTTTCCATCCGCCCCGGAACACCAGGAAATTGAGGCAGTGCTGCCACCACCGACTCTAAATCTAAACCCAGGTGTAAAACTGCGCCTACAGCTGCTAGCAAGTTAGACAAATTGTACTGACCTACCAGGGGGGAACAGAAGGGTAACTCACCTTGAGGTGTATGTAACCTGCCGCTAACTCCAGTTGGCTCATAATCCAGGTCACTTGTCCATAAATGAGCTGAAGTATTTTCTGTAGAATAACACCAAACTTGCTCTCGATTGAGTTGCCCAATTAACCTCTCTCCATAGGGATCGTCAAAATTAATCACCGCTTGACCTTGGAGATAATCACGACCAAACAGAAGTGCTTTTGCCACAAAGTAATCTTCCATGTTGCGGTGAAAATCTAAATGGTCTTGAGTGAGATTAGTAAATACAGCCACCTCAAATTGACAGCCAAGTACCCTACCTTGGGCTAAGGCATGGGAACTCACTTCCATTACACCGAGATTACAACCGGCATCCACTGCCATCTTCAGTTGTTTTTGTAGTTCAATCGCAAAGGGCGTAGTATGAATTGCTGTTTGTTCAAAACCAGGCCAACGGCTGTAGAGAGTGCCTAAAAGCGCTGTAGAGGAGGGCTTGACATTTCCTGAACCTATATAATTTAGCAAAAATTCAATCAGGTGGCTGGTTGTAGTTTTGCCGTTAGTGCCAGTGACGCCAACCAGCTGCAATTGCTGTGCCGGATAGCTGTAGAATGCAGCTGCTGCCTCTGCACAAGCTGTGACCAGATCATCTACGGTAATTAGACAGGGAAATTCTTCCTTTCCTTCTCTACCTAGAGGGGGATGTTTTTTTGCAGCTTCGGGAGAAATCAGTGCAGCCATGGCACCAGAAGAGATTGCACTTTCCCAAAACTCACCCCCATCTACCCGTGTTCCAGGCATACCAATAAATAGCTCTCCTTCCTGGCAAGCGTGGGAATTGGTGGAAAGTCCCTTCACTTCAGCATCAAGAGCACTATGGCTGGGCATTTGCACAATTTTAGGAATTTTGTCTAATAACTCGCGCAGCTTCATTTGCTCAAACTTAACCAAAATATTTCTTTAACATTGTCTCCAACTGCTTTACTGTAGTACGAGGAGAAGGGCGGGGCAGCATTTCTTCTCTACCGTCTCGATTTCGATAAAGTACTGGCACTTCATACTGATACGCTCTCAACCAATCCTCACGACTATTAATGTCTCGCACCTCTAGTTCTAAGTCCAAGCTAGAAATCTGTTCCAACTTTTCTTGTAGTCCTTCACAAAGATGACAACCGGGCTTGCTGTAAAGAATTAATTTTATCAACTGCTGATTGGGCATTGTTCACCTCGGAAAGCTCATATTTTAACTAATTTCCCTAATTCCCCTGCCGCCCCTAGAAGGGAGGAATACTTCCTTAAGAAATATACGGTTATCCGGTCGGGTTATGTGTCTTTACGAGTTAATATTAATCTTATTCAACATCAGGACACATCTGAACACAACAGCGATTATGATCACAACGAGCCAATCACCAGTGCAATCTACGGTGCAATCTACTATTTTTGACCTGGATGAGCTCAATCAAAGATATAATGCTGCCCATCCCAGAGAAATCCTGGCATGGTGCTTGGAGAATATTCCGACAGGTTTAGTGCAAACTACTGCCTTGAGCATTAGTGGCTTAACAATCACAGATATTCTCTACCGTGACCTCAAACCGAATCCACCTGTACCGATAATTTTTACTGACACGCTGCACCATTTTCCTGAAACCCTAGAATTAGTGGCTAGAGTCCAGGAATTCTACAACCCGGATTTGAGAATTTACAAAACTCAAAGTGCTGATTCGAGAAAAGCCTTTGCTCTCAAACACGGAGTAGCCCTTTGGCATAGTAATGTTAGTAAATTTCATTACTTAACCAAGGTTGAACCACTGCAACGAGCTTTAGCCCAATTGGAGACAGTTGCCTGGATTACTGGTCGTCGCCGTGACCAAGCTGTAACTAGAACCCAAATGCAGGTATTTGAAGTTGACCACAATGGACGTATTAAAGTCAATCCCATGGCGAACTGGACTTACAAGCAGACTTGGACTTACATCCATAAACATGGAGTCATTTATAATCCCCTCTACGATCAAGGCTATACGAGCATTGGTGATCAACCACTCACAACCAGAGTCGCTTTAGGTGAAGATGAACGTGCTGGGCGCTGGCGGGGCAGCAATAAAACTGAATGTGGTCTCCATATCTAAAGGTGACATCATCCCCATCTCAACCTAAAAAGCTGCCCTTTTCCTTATAACAGGGCAGCTTTTTTTCACCTCAAAGCTATACAAAATAATACTTTGGCAGTGCTTAGAGCGCTTCTGTTCCAATAATTAACAAAGGGGTGTAGGGGGTGAGGTGTGGAGAATCAATCAGGATCTTTTTCTATTCCCATAGGGTGAAGGAAATTTTGGTTGGAATTTCAATTCTCCGCGTCTGGGCGTCTGGGCGTCTGGGCGTCTCCACGTCTGGGCGTCTGCTTACTTGTTCCCCCACTCTTTTTTTCGTTCACCCCCCTACACCCTCCTTAACGCCCTCGGTAGGATTCGAACCTACGGCCAAGGGATTAGAAATCCCTTGCTCTATCCCCTGAGCTACGAGGGCATGACTAGCTGACTATAAACAACTTAAAACAAACACTTGAGAACCACGCAGTAGCAGAGAACTTATCTATCCACTAAAATTTAGTCTAACGTAGAGCAACTCAAGCAATAAGAGTATGATTGTTTTTTTGAGAGAGCGTTTTGATGCCATTAAGTATTGTATCTGTGTTCGATGTCAGTAGGCAAGTCAAAATTATCAACAACTTAGACGAAAATTGCTGATATTCAAGCCACTTGACGTTCAAGGTACACTATAAACCATCATCAGGAGCTTGTATCACAATGGTATGACTTAAGGCGCTCAGTTGCCATGCCTAGGTGCTTGCTGCTGTTAGCGTCATTATAGAACCTTGTTACAAGTCTAAGGGAGTAGAAACAAACGGCTGTTGTGCTATTACAGCAACCCCCAAGCTGATCAGGAGTTATTTGCCAGTGCCATGTTTATTCTGAAAAGGCAGGATGTTGAAATATCTAGCATTCAGCACCCGAAGCGCAAGCAAAACATTCCAATCCTTACCTATCAGGGACAAAACTTTCGCTTGATCAGCGTTTTTAGTGACCATCAGCAGGAAGAAGCAAAAGCTTTCTGGCGGGAACTTACTGATCATCGTGGCAAAGCCTGTGTCTTGTTAGAAGAGACTGACCGCTATAGCATTTGGGGAAAGGTCAGTTTGGAACAACTGAAAGCTCAAGAGGGTTCTGACTCAGCAGTTTTAACCTACACCAAAGCCTGTATTTTGGTACTTCAAGCAGTCTACATAGATGTTGAAGACCTCTTAGGAGGCAGGCAAGCTGGTTTATTTGAGAAAGAGATCACTAATCTCTTTGAAAAATGGCAATTCCCCCAAGCTGACTCAGCAAAGGCGGTGAAACACTGGCTAAATGTAGACCCACTTGCCAACGCCTCAGTTCCAGCTTGGGAAGAACACCATCTTATTACCCTCTTGCAAGAACTCTATCGCTTGGGCAAGGAATATTTTGGAAATACCAACTTTGCTCAAGGAGTGAGGGACATTTTGCAAGACATGCCAGTTAATGAGCAAAAACAGTTTATTAATTGGCTAAATCAATCTGCACTTGGTCAACTATGGCAATGAGATTAGATTCTCTGCGCACCAGGTTATATCATCTCTGGGTGATATTGTTTAAGTTAACAAAGCGATCGCAAGTAGCGGGAGGGGTAGGTCAAGCTTAAGTAAGCAGGGTTCAAGGGAGAATTGGTAGCCTATAAAAAAGCATGGGGCAAAAACGTCTTATGAGTAGCTCTGTAG
Source organism: Symploca sp. SIO2E9 (assembly GCA_010692645.1). Classification (GTDB taxonomy): domain Bacteria; phylum Cyanobacteriota; class Cyanobacteriia; order Cyanobacteriales; family Coleofasciculaceae; genus SIO3C6. The sequence continues at coordinate 457 of JAAHGS010000282.1, read as the reverse complement.
ACAAGTCATCTACGATTGGGTCCTTTTTCAACGGTCAGAATGTCATCTATGCAGGAATTGCTTGGGCAGTAATATCTTTATTATTTTTTCTACTATTTGGTGTTACTGCACCTGGAGAAGAAAAACCTTTTTGGTATTTGTTTGGTACATATGTTCTAGAACTGCCCCCATTCCTGTTAGCGGCTTTTCTTTGTTACCGAAATTGGCGCAGCCCTCAAATTGCTAGTGGTACAAATGTTTGGCTAGGGATTGGACTAGCCATGCTGTGCTGGTTTATTGGGGGATTGCTGTTTGGTTGGTGGGAGCTTTACATCGGTCTTGAACCTGATGAATCTGGGTTTATTATGGGTCGTTCTCTAAAAAAAGGTCCTTTTATTGCTGATAGTCTTCTCAAGAAGATTGAAGTCCTTAATTCCAAGGGAGAGAAACAGGTAGTTAAAACCTGGTCGCGGGCATC
>JAAHGS010000281.1 GCA_010692645.1 Symploca sp. SIO2E9 | reverse complement strand
CCCCCTCCCCCCCTCTCCCCCTCTCCGCCTCTCCCCCTCTCCGCGTCTCCCCCTCTCCCCCTATCCATTAGTTGGGTAAAATTATTATGACTCTCCTACAACCAATAATCACTATTCCCACTCTTGCCCTTCTGTTGATTCTTTGCGGTTACATCGGCGTTCCTCTTTGGCTGTGGTCATTGTTTGCTGCTACTGCACTTTGGGTTTTTAAAGTACCAATTTGGGGCTGGGTTTTATTCAGTATCCTGGTATTAATCTTTAATATCCCTCAGCTACGCCGAGTACTTGTTACATCCGCCATCGTCAAAAGCATCAAGGCTCTCAAACTATTACCGACTATTTCTGATACCGAAGAGGCGGCAATTAAAGCTGGTACTCTCTGGATTGAGGGGGAATTTTTTTCTGGGAAGCCTAATTTTAAACGGATTAATAGTGAATCTTATCCACAGCTAAACCCAGAAATTCAAGCTTTTCTCGATGGCCCTGTTGAACAGGTTTGCCGGATGACAACTGACTGGGATATTCACTGCCGCAAGGATTTGCCCCCTGAAGTTTGGGACTATCTCAAACAACAGCGCTTCTTTGGGATGATGATTCCTAAAGAGTATGGCGGCTTAGGCTTTTCTAATTTGGCTTATAGTGCTGTGATGACTAAGTTAGCATCCCGCTCTTTTACTCATACTGCTACTGTTGGCGTTACTAATTCTCTTGGCCCTGCTAAGCTATTACTCCATTACGGAACACAAACTCAAAAGGATTATTACTTGCCGCGGCTGGCACGGGGAGAGGAAATTCCCTGTTTTGCCCTCACTGAACCCCATGCTGGTTCAGATGCAGCGAGTATTACCTCTAACGGGGTGGTATTTAAGGGAGCAGATGACAAGCTTTATCTGCGCTTGAATTGGAGGAAACGCTTTATTACCCTCGGTACGATTGCTACTCTCTTGGGACTTGCCTTTAGACTCAGAGACCCAGATAATTTATTGGGTAAGGGGGAAGATGTGGGAATTAGCTGTGCCTTAATTCCTACAGATATACCAGGTGTCGTCTTAGGACAACGACATGACCCTATGGGCGTGCCTTTCTACAATTCTCCCACTGAGGGACACGATGTCATTGTCCCCATTAAACAGATTATCGGTGGTATTGAACAGGCTGGTCAAGGCTGGAAAATGCTAATGCAGTGTTTAGCTGCGGGAAGGGGTATTAGCTTTCCGGCAACCTGTACGGGGATTGCTAAACTGGTGGCTAGAGTTACAGGAGCCCATGCTGTTGTACGCAAGCAGTTTGGACTATCAATTGGTCGTTTTGAAGGAATTGAGGAACCCTTAGCCCGAATTGGGGGATTGACTTACCTGATGGATGCTGCTCGTCTGTATACTTGTGGTGCAGTTGACCAAGGTGAGAAACCATCTGTTATTTCTGCGATCGCTAAATACAATTTTACCGAATTATCCCGCCAAATTATTAATGATGGCATGGATATTCTCGGCGGTGCTGGGATTTGTCGGGGACAAAGGAATCTGCTGGCAAATATTTACATGGCGGCTCCTATTCCTATTACTGTGGAAGGGGCGAATATTCTCACCCGAACTATGATTATTTTTGGTCAGGGTGTTATTCGTGCTCATCCCTATGTTTATCAAGAAATAGAAGCTCTAAATCAGTCTAATTTGGAGGCATTTGATCGGGCTTTTTGGAATCACTTTGGCTTGATAGTTCGTAACTTTTTCCGCTCTATTTTGTTAAGTGTTTCCCGTGGATATTTAGCAGCTTCTCCAGTGAATGGCTCAACGGCTAAATACTACCGAAAATTAGCATGGGCTTCTGCTACTTTTGCCTTCCTCACTGATATGGCACTTATCTCTTTTGGCGGTACTCTAAAACGACGAGAAAAGTTAACTGGGCGCTTTGCTGATATCTTATCCTGGATGTATCTTGGTGTTGCTACCTTGCGTCGATTTGAGGCTCAAGGGCGTAAACCAGAAGACTTACCCTTCGTTAATTGGGCGATGCAGTATGCTTTTGCACAGATTCAACAGGCGATAATGGGTATTTTTCGTAATATGTTTGGGCTAGGATTACGAGAATTAGTAACTTGGTGGTGGCGATTAAATCCCATTGGTGTACCCCCATCTGACCAACTTGGTAGCAAAATTGCTCGTAGTCTTCAGACTCTGGGAAGTCAACGGGACAAATTAACTACAGGTATCTACATTCCTTCAGATACTAGTGAAGCTTTGGGGCGTTTGGAACAGGCTTTTCTCTTGTCATCTCAAGCTGAACCAATTATTAAGAAAATCAAGCTTGCTAGTAGTACTGGTAAACTTCCTAAAGGAAGATGGGAGCAGTTATTTGAAAAAGCTGTTGAGGTAGGAGTTATCAGTGTTGAAGAAGCTAAATTGGTGCGTGAAGCAGAGTCTGCTCGCAATGATGCGATTCAGGTAGATGCATTTAGTTTGGATGAGTATCAGCAAGGAGGAAAGCTGAGCGATCGATTAACTAGAGAGCCGATGGTTGTTTAGTTCTGATTGTTGAATTTGTGTATCAATAGTAAGTATCTGACTAAAGGCAAGATGCCTGTACCACAAGTTAGGCATTTTGCCTGCAGCACAACTTTCTTGTTAATTAACAAATCACTGGATAAGCGTAATTTCTATGAGAATAATCTCGACAATCTTTGTAACCAGAACATTTTTAAGTTCTATCTAAACTGTGCCAAAGAGAAAATTACCAGGCGCTTCAGGATCTTCACTACGGAAGAATTGATCAATGAAACCATTATTGTCTGCGTCATACATTGCAAACAATCTTGGTAATTTATGCTTCTGTAATGTACTTAACATTAAATCTGTCAAAGAATTACTTGAGCAAGGTTTGTATGAGGTAGTCTGTTTGGAGCAAGCAGATAATTTGGGAGGCGTTTATGCCAATGCATACGATAGTTTAGTGCTGACTACTTCTTGCTCATTTAGCATGTTTTCTGACTTCTGGATCGGTGATATAAAACAGCAGGAATTTTGGACAAAAAATGAAGCCGTTAATTACTTTAATTCTTTAAGAGCAGAAATGAAATATAAAAATCCTCATCAAGAAAGGACTATTTTATTTGAACATGGTATTAGACCAGGCACTATTGCACTAAAGGATATAGTAAATCTCTTTCCCGAATTTGAAGTATTGAAGTCTGGAGAAGACTTTTTTGATATTGCTGTTCCGCTGCCAAATGGAGATTACCCTAAGTTACCAACGCTTTATGCTCTTATGAAACATAAACCTCTTCACTCTAAAATAGAAGCCGTATCTTCTTAACAAAACTTATGAATTGCTTACACTTGAATTCAGTATTTAATGTATAATATGAAGTTAGGAAATTATAAAAACTCTACTTCTTCAATTCTACAGTAAGCGGTAATAACTACAGAGTAAAGCAATTTTGATATCAAGAGAAGGTTTGTCTCATGCAAATTCGTAAAGTCGGTAGCTTCTGAGAATAGTAACTGAGACCGAGTGTTGTCTAACTACCACAGCAACTAATTAGCTATTTTATAGCAAATATTTGGACTTTTTGAGTCCTAACTATAGGATCTCAAACTATTTAATCAGCGAGAGTGTGCGGCTGTGGTAAGTCCATAATCGAAAACTGGAGCTTATCTATGAATATGCAATTGGCAGTAGTCCGACGCAGTGAGTTGCTGCATTCATCGGTGCTAGACTGTCAAACCCAAGAAAGAATCGGTAGTGTAGATGAACTGTGGCTGGATGTGAAAACTCACCAAGTAGTGGGTTTAACTTGTAGCTTGGGATTAATTGGTCAAAATCAGCGCTCTTTTACTTGGGCGCAGGTTAAGAAGATTGGCACTGACAGGATTATGGTTAGTACTCACGAGGGTGCAAAGTTAGAGTTTTCAGGTGCAATAGATTCCCTTGTGGGTAACGAGGTATTGACAGATACAGGTGAAAAAATTGGTGGCATGGTAGGATACCAATTTGATCCAAAGACTGGGAATGTGATTAACTACTTGTTTGTTTTCAATGACCGTCGCAGCCTTAACTATGGGGTTTACCAGCTTCCCCCGACAGCAATTGTCTGTCTTGAACACAGTGGTGTAATTGCGACAGAGGCAGCAATTCAAAATGCTAAACAGTGCGCCAAGCCTCAGGTCCCAACAATTACTACAAATTTTGTCAGTGCATAAAACTTGTATATTGTGAGACATTTTTTAGTAAATTTTCAAAGAAAACATCTTTGCTGCAATGCTCGCTGTAGCAAGATACGATATTTTTCCTCGTCAATCCTGTAGGCACCAAACCGCTCTAAGTGCGGGTTCATCATTTGAGCATCAAACAAAATAAACCCTTGCGATCGCAGCCTTTCGACTAACTTTACCATTGCCACCTTCGAGCCGTCAGGAATTCGGTAAAACATTGATTCACCAATAAAGGCACTGCCAATGACAATTCCTAAAATTCCTCCTGCAAGTTGGTCATTGTGCCAGGTTTCAAAACTATAAGCCCAACCTGCTTGATGAAGTTTCCCGTAAATTTCTTGGAGTTCGCTAGAAATCCAAGTAGTTTCTCTGTCAGCACAACCAGCAACAACAGCAGAAAAATCCCGGTTAACAGCAATACTAAAGCGCTGCTGATTTAGAACACGACGCAGGGACTTAGGATAGCGAAAGCGAGAATCTAGAGGGATAAGTGTGCGCTGGCGACTGGAATACCAGCCTAAAGTGCCTTCCTCATCTGCCATCAGGAAGTAACCTTGGGCATACCCTTGAATTAGGGAAGGAGTATCTAGTTCCATAAGTTTCCTGCGAAGGTATTGCGACTACAATAGTTTCAACGGTAACGCGGGAGTCCCCATCTTCAGCGGAGCAAGGCGATTCCAGTACACATGGTACAATTAGCATATTTACTTTTGAGAAATTAAGTGTCTGAAGTCCAGGTAGTAATGGTAGCTTGTAAGCTAAAGATCAGTAATGGCATCGCCAAAGAAATTGACGATACCATGTTGGCTTTTGCTGTTGCCTGCGACTGCATTAACCAAAACACGCCTGTGAAGTTGCTTAACAGAACTGCGATGCAAGCGTTAGTCTATCAAGAGGTTAGAACCAACTTCGGTTTATCTTCTAATCTTGCTATCCAAAAGGAAAGTGGCAAATCCTGCCCCGCTTTCCTCCCCACCCATGCTAGGCATGGAGGGGGTATCCAGCAGTTTTTTTTAGATGACTGAGCCTATCCCACCAATTACACTTCCACCTGCACAAAACCCGCAGCAGGAAGGTGAATGGTTACGAGATGCTCTTGCCAGGTGGCTAGATCAAGAGTTTATCCCAGAGTCAGTTAATCAGCAGATTGCCCATAGAGCATCCCAAATCTTCGTTCGCCAGCGGATGGAAGGCGAGAATGACTTAGGCTCACTGGTAGTTGCAATTGTGTTTGAAATGCAAACTTTTGACTTTCGAGAAAGCTTCTACAGTGAATTTGCAGTTGCTAATGCTGTTAGCGACTTACTTTTAGATAGTCTCGGTATTGATCGCTGCTGTGGTCAGTGACATCCTCACCAGGTAAATCCTTAGACTGCTTTGAAAAACTCTAAAATTACCCCAATCCTAGATTAAAAGGTATAGACAATCTATCTATGATTGTCAAGTTCTGACCTAGAAAAAAGATGCTAGAAAATAGCAGTTTTGGACTGATAGCTAACTACCAGCTAGATTTCACCACACCTGGCAACAAGCCCTGGTGAGCCCATTCCCGGAAAACGTGACGAGATAGTCCAAAATCTCGATAATAACCGCGAGGACGCCCTGTTACCCAACAGCGGTTTCGCATACGGCTAGGTGCACTGTTGCGGGGCAAATTTTGTATTTTACGGTGAATCTCTAATTTCTCGCGCTGAGACTCTGCATTCTCAAACTCTTCCTTGAGAGCAGCTCGCTTCTGTGCATACTTATCCACAAGTTTACGGCGTTTTTTTTCACGTTCAATCATTGATTTCTTGGCCATGAATGCTCAAGCTTTCCTCAATAAAGACACTATTTTTGATCTTATCTGATCGCTTCGATAAAGTGTACAGTCGGAGACCGCTCCAAAAACGCTAACAATTGCTAACATTTTCTTCCTGCTTCACCCTGGTAGTGTCGGCACTATCGGGTCCGCAGGCTGACACGGGCAAGCTGCCCGCCATTGCCACGCCACTTGCTACACT
>JAAHGS010000280.1 GCA_010692645.1 Symploca sp. SIO2E9 | reverse complement strand
AAATATGACTTAAAGAATCTTCTCCCCATCTCCCCACCAAAGGCAGGAGGCAGAAGGCAGAAAATTCATCTCCCCATCTCCCCATCTCCCCATCTCCCCATCTCCCCATCTCCCCATCTCCCCATCTCCCCATCTCCCCATCTCCCCCTCTCCTCGATGGGATATTTTTTTATTTGGAATTCCCTTATCCCTACCCAAATCACGAGAGTGGCTCAGAACCTATCTACTTAGGTACCCTCGAATCGAGCTAACTATTTTTGCTACTTCCCTTCTATCACTATTAATTTCATACTCACCACCAAGTTTTATGGTCATATTCTTGTTCAATTTTGCTGTTGATACAACCATAAGCAAAACTGAATAAGAATAAAAATCTCTGCCTAAATTTTTATGTCTATCTTCTTGCAACCAGACCCCTAAGACATTATGTAAATCATAGGCATGCACTTGCCTAATCAAACCTATAGTTATTTTTTTGTAGATAAAAATATTATCTTCTTGATCAAAAATAAAAATATGAACAGGAAAGAAAATAAAGAATATACTTCCTAACCCGAATACTAGAACAAATATCTTTAAGGCAGAAGTCAGTTCAAATCCACCCCTAAAAATAAAAGTTATTATAGATAAGAGTAAAAGCAGTACAATTAGTAGAATGCCTGTCTTCCAAGCTTTGATTGGTCGATGATAGACTATTAACCTAGTCTTGGTTTGTTCTAAAATTTCCATATTGATTTGGATTGAGATAGCAGGCAATTTTAATAAAATTTGCAATTGTGGCAACAAGTTTTATAGCAGGAGGCAGAGGGCAGGAGGCAGGAGGAAAAGCCAAGTTCTATCTGAGTTTGGGACTTTTTTAATGTCTTAACCGCCTTGGCGATTGCTATATAAATTGGGAAACTTGTCTACAAACTGCAACCCCAGCCGGCTCTAAGATCTCTGAGGAGATAAAAGTGACAACACTGATTACTAGAGGATCAACCTCCATCGCAACCTAATTATTTGGGAATGTCAAGATTATTAAGAGCTTAGCCTATGCCCGATTCTCTTTAAAAATCTCCAGTAATTAACGTAAAACCCCTGTACTACGGTTGTTGAATCTTAATTTCTGGAGATGTCTTTTGGTTAAGCATTTGCTATAGACTTCCTATCTCGTCAGGATGAGACAATCTCATTTAACAATAAGTCTATAGGCTTAGGTAGATTTATAGACTAAGCATAGAATCATTATATTATAAGTTGACTTTTCCACATAGCGTGAAAAGTCAGCTGTAAAATCCTGGTATTTTGGCTATGGCATCCATTGAAGCTAACGCATTTACTGCAAGGAACTGACTACAACAAATGACTAATCTACCAATAACTCTAGAAACTATATTTGCTTTGCCAGCTCTACCCTTGGATTATAGGGAATTGCTACCAGAGATACCAGGACTATACTTTGCCTATTCCTTGGGTGGGGAGAACCAACTACTCTACATCGGCAAAGCTCAAAACATCAGGGAGCAATGGTTAAAGCACCATCGGCTCAGAGACTTGCAGATTGTTGGTTGTGTCGTCTCCCAAGTTAACCTAGCTTGGCTAGAATTTTATGCCAGTGACGAAATCCTCACTCAGCAAGAGCAAGCCCTGATTAAGCGGTTCAAACCGCCAATCAATGAGTTGAGCTTTCCCGATAACTATCGGGTGCCTACCGAACAAAAGCTGATTGAAGCCAGTCAAACTCTTGGCGACAAAACGTCTGAATCGGCTCAAGCCAATATCAACATAGATGATGATGTAATAGTTGATGTTTTTCCTCAACCCATCAACCAGCCGCAAAAAAAACTCAGTTTCTGGGCTTGGCTGGTGATAGTCGTGTTGGTTCTAGTTTTTTGCTGGGGTTCATTTTCGTGAGATCGGCTTAGAGTATATCATTTTCCCAGCGCCTCAGCATGAGCATTCAACTACCCCTACCTACGAGAGTTGAGGTAGGGGATGGCAAGACAAATTGCGATTGAAAACGTTGAATACCGCTTAGAGTCTTGCTTTGGTACAGACTCCCGAATACTTCCCTAGTTCGGGCTATCTCTAAAACTCTTTGTCGAGTTGCTATTAAGTTAGGACATCTTGAGCAAGATGCCGGGAAATGAACCACTACAGCATATAAAGCCATAATCTTAATTGCATACAAATTTCCATAATCCCTCTCCCACACTTCCAGAGGTGAAGAATTGTAGCGGTTGATTATCGCCTAATTCCTCACGGCTCAACAATTCCCCTTGGGCGTTAAAGTGAGCATAGGCACGACGTTGCCATGCCCGCAAGGGACAAATCATATAAATGTAACTCTTAGTAGCTAAAATTCCCTTCTCATCAGGTTCAGGTAAAATAGACAGACGCCACAGTAAGTAGGAACCTTTGCTGCCCCGCACTGATTCTGTGTCAATATAGTGTTGAATTTCACCTTGACCAATAGCCACTAAAACCCAGTTCTCAGCAGCAGCAGGTAAGGTTACAAGGATAGTGGCAAATCCAGCAATAATAAGTGTTTTGAGCATTATTTAAAGTCAATTAATCTTGCCTACTACCTAAGGGGAGCAATCTTCATTAAGTTATTGAGTGTAGTAGAAGGCACAAGAGTGTCAGTTTTTCTTTAACTATTACCAATTTATCCGGATGGAGTAAAAACTATACAGGATTGAGTAGATGTAGATGAACCATGTTAGGCCCCCTGAGCGTTTCCTCCACGCTGGGGGTTTTCTTTAGGACTTACGCACTCAGACAAATAAAATGCCTGTAATCCCCTATTCCCTGTTCCCTGTTCCCTGTTCCCCATAAGCGAAACCCTTGATTTTTGGTTTCACTGTGTAAGTCCTATTCTTATGGAACATTAGCCAAGTCTATAACTTGTGTGATTCAATAACCTGGTAGCATTGGGCCACTGAGGCTCGTGTCTTCATAGCTTCAACTAGCGCTTGATAAGACGACCAATTTTCCTCAATTAGAGTTTTGGCTTGGAGCTGAGCAAACTTTTCTTGCTGTTGGCACTGACTGAGGGAACGCCCCAATGTTATTAGAGCATTGGTGAGTTTATCTCGATCTTCTGCTCCTCCTTCTGCATTACCGTAGACTAGATTTTCTGCGGCAATTCCAGCCATCCAAACAGTACAGAATCTCTCTAGAGTTAATCGCATTTCCACAGCGTCAAGGGCGTCTGGCGAGAGCTGCTCATTATCGAAAGTGACACCTCCTAAACCTGGTTGATTTTGCTTGAGGGCTTCCCAGGCAGTTAACGTGTAGCCAGTTATGGGAATACCTAGTAAGTAAGCCACTAGAAAGTGACCTGCTTCATGCTGGATAATGCGATCGCGATGTTGACTAGAGATACCAGCCACCGAGTCTAAGAGCAGATTAACACCTTTGCCTTGAAAACTAAAGCTATCAAGGGTAACCAGGCTCAAAATGCCGAAGGTTGCCACAGCTGGGATGGCTGGTGAGATATTAAATAGTGGTCCTAGCAAGGCTGAAAGCGTCATACCAAAGACGCCGATAGCAATTAAATTTAGGGCAGTTTGCTGCATTATTTGCGCCTTAATAGTAGTTCTGCTGTTGAGTTTAAGCTGTTACGCATTTAAATCATATATTTATTTGATATTAGTTAATAGCTGAAACTCTTGTTCCTTCTGCCTTGGAGCCTCCTGCCTTGGAGCCTCCTGCCTTAGAAGTAGGAGACTTGAGTTAGAGTACACGTTACTCAAGGGAGAATTGCTGAGTCTAGCAATCTCAAAGGTAAAATCTAGGTAAGAGTTCTCAATAATCGATACAACTAAGTCTGAACCTATCCACTGTTTTGAGACGTAATGACTGAGCAACGTGATTGTGACTTGCCTTTAGCTAATTCCCAGCAGTTGAGTGAATCGACTGATGAGGTAAGGACTAAGTCGGTAGATAAATCCTGGAAAAAGCGTATTACTGGTGTCTGGAATAAGGCGAGAGGGCGCTTTGTTCAACTCCTGCCCCTAGAGCAAGTGACACAGACTACGGTGGGGTGGTTTAGTGTAAGTGAAACTCAGGTGGCAGAGATTTTGGAGACAGTTAGGGCAAAACTGCCAACCACTGAAGCTCTTCTGATTGGCAAGCCTCAAGCGGGGAAAAGTTCAATTGTGCGGGGATTAACAGGGGTTTCTGCTGAGATTGTGGGGCAAGGTTTTCGTCCTCACACACAACACACTGAACGCTATGCTTATCCTTCGAGTGACTTACCTTTGCTCATTTTTACAGATACTGTGGGGCTGGGGGATGTCAAACAGGATACTCAAACTATTATTGAGGAATTAGTTAAAGACCTGCAAGCTTCTAGTCGCCGCGCCAGAGTCCTAATTCTAACTGTCAAAATCAATGATTTCGCTACTGATACCTTACTACAAGTGGCTCAGCAGCTACGTAAGCAGTATCCGGAGATTCCTTGTCTGCTGGCAGTTACCTGTTTGCATGAGGCTTATCCTCCTAGCACGATTAATCACCCGGATTATCCACCAGAGTATCAGGAAATTAACCGAGCCTTGGCTGGGATTGATCAAGCTTTTACCAAATTATGCGATCGCACTGTACTGATTGACTTTACTCTGGAAGAAGATGGCTACGAGCCAGTGTTTTATGGCTTAGAAGCGTTTAGGGATGCCCTTGCCCAACTATTGCCGGAAGCGGAAGCCCGTGCAATTTATCAGTTATTAGATCAAGAAGCCCTCAAGCAAATTGGTGACCTCTACAGGGATGCTGGACGCCATTATATGCTAGCATTTTCCGTCATGGCAGCCACAGTAGCAGCAGTTCCTCTACCCTTTGCCACCATGCCTGTGTTGACTGCATTGCAAGTGTCCCTGGTAGGTTTGCTGGGAAAATTATATGGGCAGAGGCTGAACCCATCACAGGCAGGGGGTGTAGTTAGTGCAATTGCTGGTGGTTTTTTTGCACAGGCGGTGGGAAGAGAGTTAATCAAATTCGTACCTGGCTTTGGCAGTGTAATTGCGGCGTCTTGGGCAGCTGCTTATACCTGGGCATTGGGGGAAGGAGCTTGTGTTTATTTTGGTAATTTAATGGGGGGTAAGAAACCTGATCCTCAGCAAATTCAATCTGTGATGCGAGAGGCATTTAAGGTGGCGCAAGAACGGTTTAAGGGAATTAAGAGTTAAGGGTTCATTATTCATTGTTGATGATTCAATTAAAAATGAAAAGTGGGTATTTTCTAAGTTTGTAAAATTCAGGGTAGATATTATTTGCGTTAGTATATGGTTAAGATTATTCAGGCAAGCGAACTTTCCTTGCATGAGGTTAAAGAGAGATTCAATCTCCAAGAGGTTGGGGATGATTCGTTTTTCTGGGAATGGCAGGGTAATTTGCCGGAAATTACTGATAATGAGAAGCGTTGGCTTGATCAAATCAAGGCAGATTTTGTGAGTTTAGCTGAATATCCTCTACATGAGGAAGTGGTTAAGTTATTTGTCCTCGCTCCTTTGCTATCGCTGGCTGGTTTGGCTCGTCTTCCTTTCCTTACAGTTGCAGAGAAGCAGATAGAGATTAGTTTCGATGAGGATAATCAAGTAATCCGAGGGCGAATTAATCTGTTGATTATTTATCGGCAGTTATGGGTAGTGGTAATTGAGTCTAAGAGCAAGAGATTAGATGTGATGGAAGCTCTGCCACAGACTCTATTTTATATGATGGGTACTCCCAATCAGGAGCAACCAACTTTTGGGTTGTTGAGTAATGGGAATCGGTTTATTTTTGTGAAATTGATGCAACGGGGTGAATTGCGGTATGCTCTGTCGGAGGATTTCTCGCTGCAAAGTCGTAGGAATCAATTGTATGAGGTTCTAGCTATTTTGAAGCAGTTGAAGGGTTTGGTGCAGGGGGGCTAGAGTGAAAACATGTTGCCTTTGTATATACCTCTACCTAACTCTCCTCTTAGCAAGGAGAGGGAAACTGGTAGAGTGGATCACACTTTTATGTCTAACTTAGATTAGATAATATAGCAGGAGGCAGGAATAAAAGCCAAGTTCTATCTGAGTTTGGGACTTTTTTAATGTCTTAAGCGCCTTGGCGATTGCTATATTTATCTACTCCGGCAAGAAGACCCTCGCTTTTAGCGACGGGATGAATTGCCAGTCAGTGTTTAAAAACCGCCTTGACGCTCCATAAGAATAGGTGTATTATAGAGCATAAGGAGGTGATACAAGTG